>CAZIMT010000014.1:0-22617 GCA_964540295.1 uncultured Phycisphaeraceae bacterium | reverse complement strand
GGATATGTTCGCACTGAGGAGTCTTGGCGAGCGGTTCAGGATCCGGGCTTAGAAGGTGGCGGTTGAGCGCTGGCGAGCGAGTCCGTCTTGGCGGCCTCGATAAAGACATCAACGGCTTGGCCTGGGTAGAGCGCGACGCCGGGGTCGTGAGGGACTTCGAAGATGACGTCGATGACTCGGGTGTCCACGCGTTCGGTGGTGGCACCGGAGAGCGCGGGCTTGGGCCGGCCGTAGGGCTCGATGCGGACGAGCTTGACGAGAAACTCTTTGGAGACCGAGCCTCGGCTGCGCGCGACGGCCTTGGATTGAAGACCGACGAGCGCGATGTCCTCTTCGTCGACCTGGGCGCGCACTCGGAGCGTGGAAAGATCGCCAAGGATGAGCGAGGGGCGGTTGCCGTCGGCGGCGGCGATCTCGCCGACCTCGATGTCGCGGCGGAGTACGGTGGCGTCGCGCGGGGCGCGGACGGTCAGGCGTTCGAGCAGGAGTTCGAGCGCTTCGACCTCAGCTTTCAGACGACCAAGGTTCGCTTGGGCGATCGCGAGATCGGGCTGCCAGCCGCCAGCCTTGGCCTTGTCGAGGTCGGCGACGGCGCGGTCGAGGTCGGCCTTGACGGCGTCGACGCCGTACTGCCCGAGCGAAACTTCGCGAGCGTTCCCGGCCCCGCGCTGGTTAGCTTCGATGCTCAGCGAGAGCTGTTCGCGGCGGTCCGCGAGCACGGCCTTGGAACGCTCAACGGCGGCTTGCAGCGGCGGAAGGTCTTCCTTGCGAGGCAACGCGTGCCAGCGGTCGACTTCAGATTGGCCAGACGCGACGGCGGACTTGGCGCGGACGAGATCGGCCTTGAGCTTTCGACCGTCGAGCGTGAAGAGCTCTTGACCAGGCGTGACGCGGTCGCCGACGTCGACCATGACGGAAGTGACGAGCAGCGGTTCGGGGGCGACGATGGCGGCTTCTTTTCGCGCGGGCTCGATGACACCCAAGGCCGCGACGCCGTGGTCGAAGGGGTTGATCGACGGCGAACGTGCCAGCGGCAACTGCGGGGGGTTCTCGCGTGTGGCGGCGACGGCCCAGACGCCGACGAGCGTGCCTGCGACGGCGAGAATGATCGTGATCCAGCGGACCATGCGTGCTCCTGATTTGGCTGAGAACTTCCGTGCGTTCGTTACGAAGAGAAGACCATCGCGGGCTCGACCTTGATGACGCGCCTCATGCTGAGCAGGCTGCCGAGCAGGATCGTGATGATCGTGGCGACGAGCGTGCCGAGCATGAGCTGCCATGGGAAGAGGGCGGAGAGTTCGCTACTGATGTGCCGGCTGGCGATGGTGAACGCTCCGGCCATGCCGACGCCCACGCCGTAGCCGACCAAGCCAATGACCAGGGCCTGGAGCATGACCATGCGGACGAGCGTGGCGGAGCTTGCGCCCAAGGCTTTAAGGACCGCGAAGTAGCGGATGTTCTCGATCGTGAACTGGTAGAAAACCGACGCCGAGAGGAAGAGCCCGACGAGGAAACCGAGGACGATGGTGATCCCGAAGTTCACACCGATGCCGGTGGCGATCATGATGAAGTTGATGGTGATCTTGCGAAATTCGTTGGGGGTGTACGCGACGACATCGCCTAGCGCGTTGATGTCGGCCTTGAGCGTCGTGAGGTCCTTGCCCGGCTTGGCCTTGACGAGGATATAGCTGATTTTCTGGCGGCCAGCGGGGCTGTAGCGGACCGCGTTGTCGAAGGTGGTGTAGACGATCGCGTTAGATTCGAAGCCCTTCTTCGCTTTGCAGAAGCCGACGACGACGCCGCGCTGGTCGTTGATTTTGACGGTGTCGCCGATGTTAATGTTGTTCAGTTTTTCGCGCGAGCCTTCTTCAACGAGGATGGCGTCGGGGATCCAGAGGTCCTCGAGTCGGCCCGCGGTGATCTCGGGCGGCCTGCCCGCGAGCGTGGTGCGCGAGATGCCGAGGATCTGGAGCTTTTTGAAGCTGCCGTCGGAGAGCTCGGTGACAGCCCAAGACGTGAAGAACGGCTCGGCCCACTCGACGCCGGGCACCGAACGCACGCGGCCGAGCTTCTGATCCGCGAGCGACCGGTACTCCGCGACCCACTGCGTGCCGGGGTCGGTGACCCAGAGGTCGGCTTGGTGGACGTTCTGCAACGGCCCGGTCGCTTGGAAGAGCAGGCCTAGAAAGATCGCGCCCTGCTGGTTCATCAAGAGCGCCGCGAACGCCAGCCCGAGAACGAGCGTGACGTACTTGGTTTTATCTCCGAAGAGCATCCGCATGGCGACGCGCAGCATCAACAGAAGAGTACGCCGACAAGGATTCGGTGGATGCACGGGCGATCAGCGGAGGCTGTATTTCACGATGCAGACCAAGGCCGCGAACCCGTCGCGCCAGGAGATTTTTTTTCCGTCGGCAAAGGTTCGGCCTCGATAGGAGACCGGGACTTCGCAGATCCGCACGCTGGTCATTCTGGCAAGCTTGGCGACGATCTCGGGCTCGACGCCGAATCGGCTCTCTCGAAGGTCGAGCCGCTGGGCGACGCCGCGGGTGAAGGCCTTGAAGCAGCACTCGATGTCGGTGAGCGCGAGCGCGGTGAACTCGTTGCTGACGAGCGTGATGACGGCGTTGCCGATGGTGTGCCAGGCGTACATCCCGTCGCGCGATTGGCCGCGGAAGCGCGAGCCGATCACGGCATCGGCTCGATGGTTCAAGATCGGCGCGAGCACGGCGGCGTGGTCGGCGGGGTCGTACTCGAGGTCGGCGTCGTGGATGAGAACAAGGTCCGCATCGGCGGCGAGCGCCACGGCGATGCCGGTGCGCACAGCCGCGCCCTTGCCGAGGTTCAGGCCGTGACGCACGACGATCACGTCGGAACGCGATTCGAGCGACCGAAGCTCGTTCCCGCTCCCGTCCGTTGATCCGTCGTCCACAAGCACGAGCAGACGTTGGAGCGGCGTGCCGTCGGGTGCGGAGGGCGGCGCGACGGCATCGATCCGCGCGATCACGGCGGGCAGCAGGCCGTGCTCGTTGAAGACGGGGATGACGACGCCGAAGATCACGCGATCACGATACCGCCTGTTTTCCCGGCGTGGGTGACAGGGTTGAGGATGGAGAGGCCGCGGGCTTTGAGCTAGATCCGCACAAGACGTTGCGGAGAGCTTCATAGCCTGGCTTGGACCTTGACCTGATCCGTGCTGTGGTCGGCAAAGCGGGAAGTATTTCGGCGATCACGCGGCGTTGCAAGTTCGAGAGCCCGAGCGTGAGGGCCGCTTCTACCTCGACGTAGGCCGATTGATTGCGATCTTTCGCGGCCGCGCGAAGGTCCGCGAGCGTTGGTGACTCGAGCTTCCACACGCTCGCTTGGACGATACGGTGGGTCGTGGTGTGCTCGAATCGCTGCATCGGTTTGATCAGATCTGTCCGCGGAATGCGCAAGAAATCGGCTATGTCGTTGATCGTGATCAGCTTTTCACCCTCGCGTTCGAGCGTGGGGGTTTGCCACATCGAGGCCCAGAGGCCGCGGGCGGGGCGCTGCTCGATGAGCACGCGGCCGCGTCGATCGAGGATCAGCACGCTGGCGTGCTGGATCGTGCGGCGGGTCGCGGCCCGCTTAGGTCTGGGGATCTCGCTCTGCCGACCGGTGCGGTGCGCCACGCAAAGATCGCGAAGAGGGCACGCCTCGCAGCGCGGGTTCCGTGGCGTGCAGACCGTCGCGCCCAGCTCCATCATCCCCTCATTGGTCAGAGCGGGCAAAGCGCTTGAACTCGCGATGATCGTCGCGTGATCCCAGCACCACTTGATCGTGCTGGGTTCGTCGGCCGCGCCGTTGCGGGCGTGGACGCGCGAGAGGACACGGACCACGTTGCCATCAACGATCGGCTCGGGGCGGTCGAAGACGATGGACGCGAGCGCGCCAGCCGTGTAGCGACCGACGCCGGGGATTGAGCGCAATTCCGTGATATCAAGAGGGATTCGACCCGCGAAATTCTCCACGACGCACTTGGCGGCCGCGTGAAGCAGGCGGGCCCGGCGGTAGTACCCGAGCCCAGACCACTCGGCGAGCACGTCAGACTCGGCGGCCTGGGCGAGCGCGTGGATCGTCGAGAATCTTCGCACGAACGGCTGGAACTTTTCCAGCACGCGCGAGACCTGCGTCTGCTGGAGCATGAGTTCGCTGACGAGCGAGCGGTAGGGATCGCGCGGCGTCGTGCGCCACGGGAGCGGGCGGGCCGAACGCTGGAACCACTGCGCCAGCGGGAGCGCGATTGATTCGGTGAGCGCTCTATCCGCCGCTTTCGACCTCGCGCGAGGTTGCTGAGGGGATCGCGTTTGATCGCTCACGAGGCTTGGTCCAGCGTTCGCTCGATCGCGTCCTTCACGCCCGGCCACGCTCGTTGCGGTTCCTTGTTTACCGTGATCCAGCCGTCATTGATGAGCACGTTGGTGACGCCGGGGATCTCGAAGAGAGCTTTGCCGAGCGGGTCTTCTGCGGCCGACGCCGCGTTGAAGAACGATCGAGGACTCTGGCCCGGCGAGCGGTCGAGCACGCATTTGACCGCGTTGGGGTTGGGGGTTTCCTGGAACTTGAGAACTTTGTAGGGCACGAGCGGCTCCGTCGTGAGGGCGGCGAGGGGCGGAACAGAATAGGATGAAAAGAAAAACCCGGCCTCATCGGGAGGCCGGGCTCGTGAGATCATTCTGAATCGACGGCCTCTTCACCTTCGCGCGGACCAAGAAGCGGACCGAGAAGAGGACCAAGAACAGGACCGATTCATCGCCCGCTCGCGGAGACCGCCGCGATTACTTCTTCGGGGGCAACAAGCCGGGGGCGGCGGGGAGCTTATTGACCGCGCCCTTGATTTTGTCCTTTACTTCATCCTTTATCGCTTTGACAGCCGAGCCCTTGCGTTGGAGCGTGATCTCCATCCCCTTTGATTCCTTGCCATCTGGGCCGGTCATGAAGAACTCTTGCGTGTAGCTGTCCGCGCTGGTCCACTTCATGACCTCGCGGTAGTTGACTTTCTTGCCAGCCGTCGGATCGGTCATCATCCCGGTAAAGGTGAACTCCTTGCCGTCGGCGCTGAGCTTGCCCGTGCTCGCCTCGACGCCGGTGCTCATGTTGTCAAGCCAAGAGGCTTCGTACTCTTTGGTGATGTTGTTGTAGCCGACCACACCGCTACCCTTGAACTTCTGCCCCCCCATCTCGCCGGTGTAGTGCGAGTACAGGTAACGACCGTCCATTTCCATTTTGGCAACGACGGAGGTCGCAGACTCCATCGGCGTGGAGGCCGGGTCCATCCAGTGCTTGACCGTGCCGTCCCATTCGCCCACGAAGGCTTCGAGCCGTTTGTGATTCTCACCGGGGGCCGCAGCTTTCATCATCATCTCTTGCATGCCCTGCATGTCGGGCTGGCCGCCTTTGGTTGCGTCCTTGACGGCGTCCTTGGCGTCCTTGATGATCTTGGCGGGCTGGACCTTGGCCGGGTCAATCTTGGTCGGAACAGCCGGGGCGGTGTTCTGGGCGAGGGCCGAGCCCGCGACCACGAACATGCTGAGAGCTGACACGATAATCGCGCAACATTTGTGAGAGGCCATACTTCATACTCCAAAGGGTGTTCCCGTCCGCGACGCCGCCGCTCCTGGGGCACACGCCACCTCCGGCCAGCATCGGGTATTGGGCTGGTCAAATAGTAGGCTATGTTTGGGGTTTGGCAAGGTACGAGCGAAAACGGAAACGGCGTCCGCTCGCGCGTTTGGAACGCGAGAACTGTTGAGAATCACGCGGTCAGATCGATCGGAACGCGCTCGACGATCTCCAGCCCGAACCCTTCCAGCCCCGGCATCGCCTTGGGCTTGTTGGTCAGCAACCGGAGCTTGGAGATCCCGAGGTTCCGCAGGATCTGCCCGCCGATGCCAAAGTCGCGCTGGGCCATCGGGATCGCGTTCGACGCCATGCCCTTGGCGTGCGTGAGGTGCGGGCTGTCAGAGCCCGGGGCGGGGTCGGCGGTGCCCATCGATTGAAGAAGTGATTCGAAATCGGCGTGCCCGTCACGGCTCGACGCGGACTGCGTGCGAAGGTAGACCAAGGCACCCGCGCCCGCGTTTTGGATCGCTCGCATGGCCGCCCGCAGCGTGCGGCCCGTCGGCGCGTCCGGGGCCGAATCGAGGTCCTCGAAGACATCGCCCAGCAGATGGCGACGGTGCATGCGGACCAGTGTCGGCGAACCAGATACTCCGGACGCCGAGGGAAGGCCGATGCCGCCGACGGTGAGGGCCAGATGCGGCAGCGGATCGACAAGGCTCTCGAACGCGAACGCGGTGAAGGTTCCGAGAGGCGTGCGGATCTGTAGGCCGCTGAAAGGTTCGAGGCGGCGGACCAGCGACTCACGGGCGAGCCGGTGCTCGATGACCTGCGCGACCGAGCACATTTTTAGGTTGTGTCTCTTGCAGAGTTCGACGAGGTCGGGGACGCGAGCCATCTCGCCGTCGTCGCGCATGATCTCGATGATCCCGGCCGCCGGGTAGAGCCCGGCTAGGCGGCACAGGTCAATCGAGCCCTCGGTCTGCCCGGTGCGGACGAGCGTGCCGCCGGCGCGCGATCGCAGCGGGTTGATGTGACCGGGGCGGACGAAATCAGAACTCGTTGATTTCGGATCGATGAGCATCTGGATGCAGCGAGCGCGTTCTTTGGCAGAGACGCCGGTGGTGAAGCCGTGCCGCGGGTGCCCGTCGATCGAGATGGTGAAGGCGGTGCCGCGCTGCGTGGTGTTGACGGCCGCCTGCGGGTGGAGTTCGAGCCGGTCGCAGTCCTGTTCGGTCAGCGAGAGGCAGAGGTAACCGCGTGCGACCGAGAGCATGAAGGTGATGGCTGCGGGGGTGACGAACTGGGCCGGGAGCACGAGATCGCCCTCGTTCTCGCGGTTCTCGTCGTCGGTGAGGATGACCATTTTCCCGGCGCGAAGGTCGGCCAAGATCTCGTCGATGGGGCTGAACATTGCCAGATCGTACGGCGGATGTGGGGTGCAACCCGAGACCTGGGACCCAGAAAGACGAGGAGGCTGGTTCCGAACAACAGGTCGGGAGGTTCTCATGCTGAGCTGGATACGAGCGGGCTGGACGATCGCGGGTTTTCCGGTGCGGGCGGCCTGGAAGGGCTACTCGGCCCTGTGGTGGGCGTTCGAGGATGACGCGCCCACGGTTCGCGTGAAGCCTTTGAACCGTGCAGCCCAAGCAGGCACGCCCGGCGCTGTTCCGGTGGGGTCTCTCGCTGCCGCATCATTCTCAAAGCCCGCCAAGCCGACGAAAGCACTAAAAAAAGGCTTCATCGTCACGCTCGTCACGAGCGCCCTTGGCGCGTGGGCCATGACGGCGGTCCATCACGCGGGGCACCTGAGCGATCCCAAGGCGATCATCGGTGGGCTGTGGATCGCGGGCGCGGCGTGCGTGGTTTCGCTGATGTTGGTGAGGCGGGGCGAGCGTCAGCGCCTGCTGCGTGAGGCGGCCCCGACGCCGATCAACACCGTCAAGCGCGGGCTGCGTCAGGCGGCGGCGACGATGCGAGCGTGCGGGGCGTCGGCCTCGTGCGCGGCTCGCGCCAAGGCCGCTCGGTTCGCGGCGAACGCCGGGCTGGGGAGGCTTGTTCGGTAGTGTGCGGACGTTCAGCGGGGGCGGACCGCCGTCAATCCTGCAACATCAACGAGCCGCGCATGTTCTTGCGAATCACGCTCATGCGGACGCCCTGGGCGTAGTCCGCATTGTTGAGCGCCTCGGCCGCCTCTTCGGCGGTGGTGACCCGACGATCGTTGATCGCGACGATGATGTCACCGATCTCCATCTCGGCGGACGCGGCGCGACTCATCTGATCGATGCTGACCACGAGGACGCCGCTGACGTTGCGGTATCCTGACCGTGTCGCGAGATCTTTATCGAGCGTCTGAAACACGAGCCCGGCCTTGCGGGCATAGGCCCCGCCCACCGCTTCGGCCACGCCCGTCGCCTGGTCGCCGATCTTGACATCGAGGGTGAGTTTCTTGCCGTCGCGGCGGATCTCGATGGGCACTGTCGTGTCGGGGGGCGTCAGCGCGATCTGGGTTCGCAGGCGTGCGATGTTGTCGATCTCGCGGCCTCGGAAGGTCAGCACGACATCGCCCTGCTTAAGCCCCGCCTTCTCAGCCGGACTTTTTTCCATGACTCGTGTGACCGTAACTTCGGGGGCCGCGCCCCGGCGTGTACCGTTGGGTTCGTTCATGCCCGTGTCGGCGAGGTCGACGCCCAGCCAGCCGCGAGTCACGCGGCCGGTCTTGATGATCGATTCCACGATCGACTTGGCGATATTGCTGGGGATCGCGAAGCTGATGCCTTGGTACCCGCCGCTCCGCGAGGCGATGGCGGAGTTGATCCCGATGATCTTGCCCTCGAGGTTCAGCATCGGTCCGCCGCTGTTGTCGGGGTTCACCGCCGCATCGGTCTGGATGAAATCTTGATAGCCCTGCAGGCCGCCGATGCCCGAGCGACCCTTCGCCGAAACGATCCCGCTGGTGACGGTGTTTGAGAAGCCGAACGGGCTGCCGATCGCCAAGAGCCACTCTCCAACCTCGACGGAGTCTGAGTCGGCGAACTCGACGTAGCTCAGGTTGTTCGCGTCGATCTTGAGCAGGGCCAGGTCCGTGTCCGGGTCGCGCCCGATGACCTTGGCCTCAAGCTCGCGGCGGTCGAGCAGCCGGACCAACAGCGTTTCGACGTTCTGGGCGACGTGGTTGTTTGTCAGGATATAGCCGTCCGCAGATACGATGACGCCGGAGCCCAGCCCGGTTTCCTGAAGCTGGGCCTCGGCCATGCGTTGGAAGCCGAAATTATCACGCTGGAACTGCGGAACCTTGCTGAACTGGCGGATGTGAACGACCGCGGGTTCGGCTTTCTTGGCGACCGATTGAAAGACGCGCGAGAGCGCGCGAGCACTCGCCATGTCGGCCGCGGTCGCTTCGGGCTGAAAGTTCAGAGCGGCTTCTGGGAAGGTGACGCCCAGCGCGGACCCCGACAGGAGCGCGGCCGCCGCTGCCGCGACGAGCGAGAACACCGCCCGCCGCCCTCGCGTGAGAGGTGCCAACAGAGTCAACGCTCGCTCGTTCAACGCTCCGGAACGCTCGATCTTCCCAGCACGCTCGATCTTCATGGTTCGTCATTCTCCGTAAGTGCTCGAATCCGCGTTCTATCGAACGGATCTCGGGATAAAACCGCGTTCGGGAGCATCGAGCCAGTCACAATCGGCCCAGTCACAGATGCTTGTCGTGAAAGGAGAGGTTCAGAATTTCACGGGCTTGCCAGATCGTTCACCGCCCGTATTCCGCCCAACTGCTCGAGGTCTCGCCGACCCGCACCCGTTCCACCAGCAGCGAGCGCGGCAGGCGGTAGGTCTGCCCCATCGGCCCCGTGAAATCTCGCCCAGAACTGATCTGCCCCACGAGATGATCAAAGATGAACTTGGCGAGCACTTCCGTCGTCGGGTCCTGGTCTTTGAACACGACCAGCCGCTCGGCCATGTTCGAGAGCTTCTCCACGATGGGGTCTTGGCTGTTGACCGCCAGCGAATGATCGAAGCGATCCACAAAGCTGTTGATGGCCATTTTCAGGGCGGCGAAGTCGCAGACCATGTCGTTGGCGTCGAGCTCGGCGCTGGCGACGACGACCTCGACGCGCCGGCTATGCCCGTGCGGATAGCGGCACTTCTCGGGGTGCTTGAAGAGCATGTGCCCCGACTCGACCTCGAACGCTTTGCAGATTCTGTACACCATAAGAATAATCAAAGAATGCCAGAAAGCACCGTCAAAAATAAGAATAGGAGCCCGCTACGTGCCGCGCGTGTTCCCGAAGAGTTCGATGTGAAGTCGGTGGCAATACCGCCAGCTGCGCTCTGTGCAGGCCTTAATAACCCACGCACGCCGGTCTCGCGTCGGTGTCGAGACGCCTTCGAGCATCAGGAGCACGTCCGAAGGGTCCCAGCCGCGCAAACCAGCGAGCAGATCCTCGATCTCACCGAGCTGCGCGGGTTCGGAGACGACGAACTTCAACTGAAAATCGCGCGCTGGCCGGGCGTGCGCGGTGATCAGACTTTGCAGGGCACCCAAGTCAAGCCGCCGTTCCTCGTGCCGAGCACGCCACACGCCGCCGGGGTCGCGCGGATCGTCGGCCTCGGGCGTCGAGTTCTTCAGCTTCGGGCTCAGGCTCATCAGGTCGCACGACACGCCGCGATCCACCGTCCCCGCCGTTTCGATGGTGACGTGCAGCCCGACGTTCTTCAAACGGCTCGTCAGCACCGTCGCGGCGGCGAAGATCATCGGCTCGCCGCCCGTGACGACGACGTGCTGGGCCCCGCTCGCCCTCGCCTGTTCGACGAGATCGTCGATCGACCGCACTTGGCCCGTCGGGTTCCAGCTCGCGTACGGCGTATCGCACCACCCGCACCGCAGGTTGCACCCGCTCGCGCGGATAAAGAACGAGGGCACGCCGGTGAGCTTGCCCTCGCCCTGGATACTCAGAAAAGTTTCAGAGATCAGCAGACGGTCTGGCGCAACCGCTGGCACAGCGACGTCGAGGTTCATGCGGTCGTCCCTGCTTGAACGTAGGTCGTCGGGTCGTCGATCCCCGCCTCGGCGAACCCACGGATCCGGATCTGGCAGCTATCGCAGCGCCCGCACGCGAGGCCCTCGGGCGACGGGTCGTAGCAACTGCTCGTGAGTGAAAAATCTACGCCGTAGCTCTCGCCCAGCCGGATGATCTCGGCCTTGCTCATCTGCTCCAGCGGCGCGCGAACGTTCAGCTTCGATCCCTTCACCCCGGCCTTGGTCCCCAGCATCGCGGCCCGCTCCATCGCATCAATAAACGGCCTGCGGCAGTCGGGGTAGCCCGAGTAGTCCACCGCGTTGACACCGATGAAAATGTCTTCGGCTCCGATCACTTCCGCGTAGGCGATCGCGATCGAAAGAAAGATCATGTTGCGGGCGGGCACGTACGTCACCGGGATGCCGCTGGCGATCTGGTTCTCGCTCCGGCCCTTGGGCACGGCGATGTCGGCCGTGAGCGCCGAGCCGCCGATCGCGCGAAGGTCCACGCTGACGGTGCGATGCTCGACCGCGCCAACCTGAGCCGCGACACGGGCGGCCGCGGTGAGCTCGAAACGGTGACGCTGCCCGTACTCGAAGCTAAGCGCATGACACACGAAGCCGTCGGCCTTGGCCACGGCCAGACTCACCGCGCTGTCCAGACCGCCAGAGACAAGCACCACCGCAGATTTCAAAGTAGGCAGACTCATTCAGAAGCAGTTTAGGTGGCTCGAACGCTCGGCCTTATCACCCGGTAACCGCCGCGGCGATCGAGTGTCCGTCGCCGCTGGCCTTCCGCGCTCGCCGACGCCGGATGATGACCGTGACGATCGCCACGATCAGCAGCACGATGAAGAGCGGAGCGACAACGGCCGTAATCGCCAGAACGAACGCCATCAGCCCTTGCCCAAGCGAAACGATCGGGTTGCCGATCCCAGCGGTCGTGATGGTGGACGCTGCCCGGGCACCGATGTTGAGCATCTGCACGCCGCCAGCGATCCCGCCGCCGACCAGCAGAGACGAGGACCACTGCGCTAGCGGGTGGATCCCATCAATCTGGGCGGCCGTCGCCAGCGTCCCCGCCAGCACGGCCGCGGGCACCGCCGCCACGCTCACCGCATGGGCCACCCACGGAACATAGTACGAACCAGCCTCGAGGACCGTCGCCGACGCGAACGCGGCCAAGGCAGTCCACGAGCCGAGCCACTCGAAATTGGGGTTGAGATGGACGCCGCCGAACTTCGTCGCGGCACTCAGCACCAGCATCGGCATGAAGACCCGAAAACCGCACGCGGCGCTGAGCCCGATCCCGACGCAGATGGCAAAGAGCATGTCCATTGGCGAGAGGTTCTTGGAGATCCGGCGAGGGCGATTTCATTCGATTTGGTTTCCGTTCACTCCCTGCGATGTCGTTCGCGCGGGCGCGTCCAGGTCCCATATGGTCTTCCGCACATGCTTGAAGAAATCTTTACCGCCGAGAACATGATCGCTCTGGCCACGCTCACCGCGATGGAGACGGTGCTGGGCATCGACAACGTTGTCTTCCTGGCGATTCTCGTCGGGCGCTTGCCGCCGCACCAGCGTGACAAGGCTCGGCGGGTCGGGCTCACGCTCGCGGTAGTGACCCGCATCATCCTCGTGCTGAGTATCACGTGGATCATGGGGCTCAAGGCCGAGCTGTTCTCGGTGATGGGTCACGCGCTCAGCGGCAAGGACCTCGTGCTGCTCGCGGGCGGATTGTTCCTGATCGCCAAGTCCACGCACGAGATCCACAACAAGATCGAGGACTCCGAGCGGACCGTCACCAAGGCGGCCGCGGCGTACTCGAGCTTCGCGGGCGCGATCGTGCAGATCCTCGTGATGGATTGTATTTTCTCGCTCGATTCGGTAATCACGGCCGTGGGCATGGCCAAGAGCCGTGTGATCATGATCGCCGCGATCGTGATCTCGATCGGCATTATGCTCGCCTTCTCAGGCTACATCATCAGGTTCGTGGACCGGCACCCCACGATTAAAGTTCTGGCCCTCTCGTTCCTGATCCTGATCGGCGTGATGCTCGTCGCCGAGAGCTTCGGGCAGAGCATCCCCAAGGGCTACATCTATTTCGCCATGGCCTTCTCGCTGGGCGTCGAGATGGTAAACCTCCGGCTTCGGCCCAAGACGAAGCTCGTTGAGCCACTGATCGAGGGACAAGGCTAAGTTCAGGCCCGCTCGGTCTTCGAGCCTCAGTCTACCCTTGCTCATGCACCCGTCCCGCACCGCTCAACCTCAGAACTCGCTCCGCTATTCGATGCTCGCCCTCGACCTCGACGGCACGCTTCTCAACACCGCTGGCGTCGTCAGCCGCGAGAACATCGACGCGGTCACGCGCGCTCGCCACGCTGGTATGACGATCACGATCTGCACCGGCCGCGGGCTCGTCGAGTGCCAGCCGGCGCTCGAATCCATCGAACAAACCAGCCCCGTCGCGGTCGCTGGCGGCGCGATCGTCGCGTGCCCACGGACCTCGCTCACACTGCACCGCTTTTCGATCAACCTCGATCTGGTCACACGTACCGTGCGCACGTTGCTCGACCACGGGCACCCCGCGCTGATCCTCAAAGACCCCATCGAGGCCGGGTACGACTACCTCGTCGTCACCGGCGACGAGCCCCACCCGCTAGACCCCGTGACGCTCTGGTGGTTCGACACGATGAACGTGAAAGTCCGTTACGCGCGGCGGCTCGACGAAGACGAGCACCCCGAGCACACCGTCCGCGTCGGCGCGTGCGGGCTCTCGGGCGGGCTGGGGCGGATGAAGCAGGAGCTTGTTGATGAGCTGGGTGAGCGGGTCACGATCCACTCGTTCCCGTGCGTCGTCGCGCCGCACATGACCCGCAGGGCCAGCGACGGGCAGACCCTGCACATCCTTGAAGTCTTTGACCAGAGCGCGACCAAGTGGTCGGCGATCTCGTACTTGGCGCGCGAGTCCGGTGTCCCGCCCGAACGGATCGCGGCGATCGGCGACGAGATAAACGACGTGCCGATGCTCGAGGGAGCAGGGCTCGGCGTGGCGATGGGCAACGCGGTGCAGGCCGTAAGGAAGGTCGCGCAGCAGCACACGCTCCGCAACGACGAGCACGGCGTGTCGCACGCGATCGACCAGATTCTCGCGGGAGTGTGGTGAGGTCCAGCGTGTCTCTGGTGGTTTGCTGTCGAAGCCAACGCCAACGTCGCAATCCACCGGACTGCGCGATGCCGAGTTGAAATAGCCGGAAATTGAACCCTTTACCCGTTCGCGGCCCGCGCGAGTTCGATCATCGCGAGTGCGGCGGCTTCGATCTCGGCCACGGTCGTCTCCGGGCCCGGGCTGAGGCGGAGCGTGCCGCCCAGACGCAGCGTGTTCATCGCGGCATGCGCCCCGGGAGAGCAGTGCAGGCCAGCGCGAGCGATGATGTCAAAAGAACTTTCGAGCGCGGCCGCGGCATCGGCAGGGTCGAGCCCCGAAATGGAGCACGCAAGCACGGGGACGGATGCGGCGGGGTCGGGCGGTCCATAAAGGTGAACAGAACTCTCATCGAGCGTTCCGAAGCGGGCCGTCAGAGCGTGCCGGAGTCGGGTGACGAGCGCGCGTTCGTGCTCTAGGTAGTGCGCGGCCCTAGACGAGGACCATTGCTCGACCGCGGCGAGCAGGCCCGCGAATCCCGGCGTGTTCGGCGTGCCGGGCTCGTATCGAGACGGCAGCGAGTCCGGCATGTCGACAGGCTCAGAGTCGTTGCCCGTCCCGCCCAAAAAAACAGTATGGAGCGGCTGAAGAAACAACCGCGCCTCGCGCTCGTCGTGCACGCCGCCTAAGTCGAACGCCCGAGGTCCGACGCAGAGCACGCCGGTGCCAGCCGGCCCGCGCAGGGCCTTGTGACCCGAGAACGCAACAAGGTCAATGCCCAGCCGCTGCGCATCGAGCGAGACAAGCCCCGCGGTTTGCGAGGCGTCCAGCAGGAAAAGCGGCGTCGGTCGGCCAGCGCCGCGACGCGCGGCAAGCCCGGCGGCCACAGCTTCGATCGGCTGGAGCGTGCCCGTGACGTTGCTCGCGTGCGACATCGCAACGAGCGCGGTCTGGTCGTTGATCGCGTCGAGAACATCAGCCTGCGCAACACGGCACTCGCGGTCGGCGGCGACCGTCACCAGCTCGATGAGCCCCCGAGCGGACAGCGATTCGAGCGGGCGGCGCAGAGCGTTGTGCTCGATCGCGGTCGTGACCACACGCGGGCGGTCGGCGCGATGGGCGAGCAGGCCCAGGACGGCGAGGTTGAGCGAGTAGGTGGCGCCGCTGGTCAGGACGACGCGGTCGGGCTCGTCGATGCCCACGATGACAGCGAGTTTTTCGCGGAGCGTGGAAAGGATCCGTGCGGCGGAGTTCGCAAATGCGTGCGTGCCGCGGGCGGGGGTCGCGAGCGGAGAAGCGACCGCGTCCGCGAGAGCTCGCGCAACGCCCGGTGCCTTGGGCCAGCTCGTCGAGGCGTTGTCGAGATAGATCGGGGGCATGAGTTGAGAACGGTACGAGGACGCACGCGCAGAACGGGTCCGCCGCTTTTCCAACGTCCGTGAAAAAAGGCCGGTCGGAAAGTTCCGATCGGCCTCTTGAGGAGACATACTTAATTCGCCTACTTCGGCTCTGCGGTTTCGGCGGCTGGTGTGGTTGTCGTAGATTCAGCAGGTTTTTCCGATGACTTCTCCGTCGCTTTCTCCACGGGCTTCTCGGGCACGGCCTGGGCGGGCGTGCTCTCGACCTTGGTCTCGAGAGTAACAGCGGTCTTTGTGACGTCTGCTGGTGCATCCGCGGCGACGAGAGCGGCCGCCGCGCCCGCCTCAGCTGGCTTTGCGGCTTCGGCGCTGCCCGCGACCTTGGCGGCCTTGCCCCTGCCGCCCTTACCGGGCGGGCCTTTGCCGGTGACGAACGCGACGCCGTCTTCGCCCATCGTGTACCCGGCGATCTCGAGTTGAGCCTTATCCCACGGCTTGGAGAGAACCTCGCCAGCCGTGGGTTCGCGGAGCAGAACGACCTGCCCTTCGGTGATCCCGGCGGTGATCTCGGAAGTAGCGTCGGAGCGTTTGCCGAGGTTGACGGGAGTGCGAACGAACTTCTGGCCCTGAGGCGTGTAGACGAAGCAGATCGCGCCGTCGTTGAAGACGGCTTGGACGGGCACGGTGAGGACGTTGTCGACCCGCCCTGTCAGGATCTCAGCCTCGCAGCGCATCGAAGGCTTGAGCCCGCTGGCAGCGTCAATATCTTCGAGCGCGACCTTCACGGTGTATTCACGCTGGGTGTCGCGCCAGCCAGAGGATTCGGCCATGACGCCGATGGACTCGATCTTCCCGTTCAGCACCTTGCCCCCGGCCTCCTCGATGCGGACAGTCACCAGCTGCCCCGGCTTGATCTGGGACGCACGCGTGTCCTGAACTTTCACCGAAGCGATCATGATCGAGGTGTCAGGCAGAGCGACGAGGAGCATGTTGGGGTAGACCTCTTGGCCGACCTGGAGCGATCCGTTGCGGCTCCATCCGTTGCGACTCATTTCGATCGTGGAGCCGTACAGAACGAGCCCGTCGTTGGGGGCGGTGACAGTGCAAGCGAGCCGTTGCTTCTTGAACTTTTCCAGATTGTCCTGGTGCTGCTTGAGCTGCTTGTTGGCCTTGGAGAGCGACGCTTCTTTGTTGGCCAGTTCGCTGTCGGCGTTGAGCTTGGTTCGTTCGAGTTCAGCCTTGGCGTCGTCAACGTCGGACTGGTTCTTCTTCTCTTCCTTAGGGTACATGTAGTTTTCATAGATCAGCGTTTCGAGCTTGGCTTTCTCGCTCGCAGATTCGGCCTCGATCTTGGCGATCTCGTCGGACTGGAACTCGATCTTGCTCAGGAACCCTTTATCGAGAAGTTCCTTGCTGCGAGCTAACTTCTCTGTAAGCCGTTCGACGTCGCGGCGGGTTTTCTCCAGCCCCAGCGTGTTGGCCTGACGCGTCTTCTCGACGTCGCCCTTGCGCCACTGCTCGAGAGAGAGCTCGGCAAGTTCAACCTTGAGGGCGGCCTGGCGAATCTTGGTCTGGTTGTCGGTGACCTGGATCTTGTAGTTGTTCTCCGAAGTCATCTTTTCGGCGTTGGATCCGTCCAACGCGATCTGGGCATCGGCAACGGCCGTGTCGATCTTGTCGGCGTTCAGTTCCACCAGCACGTCGCCCTTCTTGACGGTCTTGCCCTCGTCGACAATGGTGACGATCTTGGATTCGATCTCGAGGGTGCTGCGGACCTCGATCTGGTTCTTGGCCTCGAGTGAGCCGTTGGCGGTGGTGACGATGTCAAAGCTCGCGAGCTTGGCGAACGCGCGATCGGAGGTGAGCGAGCCCGCCCTGTCGGCTTTGGCCTCGCTGGGACCCGAGAAGAAGAAGACGCTGCCGATGCCCGCGGCGGCGACCGCGACGCCCGCGGTCAGTTTCAGCGCAATAGCGGCGCGGCGCTTGGAGCCGACTTTAGTGCCAGGGCGAGAGTTGGGCGTCATGCCGAGATCTCCTTTGGTTAGGTCTGTGTTTAGGTCGGGGTAAGGTGGGGGGTAAGGTCGAGGTGAGGTCTGCTTGAAATCTCGGGCAGGTCTCGCCATGAGTGAGTAAACCCCCCAGCGTCTACCGGACGGGTGCGGTTGAGGTTGCCGCGATGATCCCGTGATGGTCCGGTGGTGATCCTAGATAGGATGCCGCCGGGCACGATGGCTGGCGTCCTATTCGACCGGGAGTTCACAATGGAGCCAAATACGCAGAACAAACGCGCCTTAATCGTGGTCGCGGCCCCGGCGGAGGCGGCGGCGGTGTGCCGCGCGTTCGGGATCGGGCCGGTGGCGGCGGCGTGGGAGCGGCTGGAACTCGGGGCGAGGTTCGATCTGGTGGTGTCCGGGATCGGCAAGGCCAACGCAGCGGGAGCGACGGCACGGTCTCTCGACCTCCAGCGGCACGACCGCGTGGTGAGCGCGGGGATCGCTGGGGCGCTGCCAGGGTCGTCATTGGAGATCGGTTCGATCGTGGCGGCCGAGGCGTGCGTGTATTCGGACGAGGGGATCGAAACGCCCGATGGTTTCCTGGACTGCGGGCAGATGGGGTTCCCGCTCGGAGATTTTCCAGGGCGGGCGGTGCCGGTGGACGCGGGCGTGCTGGGCTGGCTGAGCAGCGTCTCGGACCGTATCGGAAAAATCGCCACGGTCTCGACCTGCTCGGGAACCGATGAGCTGGCCCGGCGGGTAGTGGAGAGAACCGGGGCGATCGCCGAGGCGATGGAGGGTGCGGCGGTGGTGCAGGTGGCGCGACGGCTTGGCGTCGCGGGCGGAGAACTGAGAGTGGTCAGCAACACCACGGGGGATCGTGGGCGGCAAGTGTGGAAGATCCGCGAAGCGATGGACCGCCTGGCAGCTGTTTTCGGACGGCTCAGCAGCGGCGCTTGAGGTCGCCCCTGACGGCTGGAGGGGCTGGGCAGGGTGTGTCGTGCGGGCGCTCGGGGTGGTGCTGGCCCCGGGCTCAATCGTTGAATCACAAATCCCGATGTTGCGACAGGATCTGATCAGTTGGTCGATCGGTGGTCGGTCGTTGCGCGTCGTCGGGTTGAGCCCGGCGTCAGAGTGGCGATCCTGCGTGGGAGCGTGCTGCCATGGCCTTTGAGTCGCTGCGTCGGTTTGGCTCGTTGACGCCAGGAAAGCTTTTCAAGCCGAGCGTCCTGCCGATCGCGATCGACTTTGGCGTGTCGGGGATGAAGATCCTGCAAATCGAGGCCGGAGAGATCCCCAAACTCGTGGCGGCGTCGTTTGTTCCGACCCCGCCCGAGCTGGTGAACGACCATGGAGCCCGGTTCGATTATCAGTTAGCGGCGTTGCCGCGGGCGGTCAAGCAGGGCGGGTTCAAGGGGAACCGGGCGGTGTGCGCGATACCGGCCGGGCAGACGTTCTGCAAGCCGATGCAGTTCCAGAAGGTCGAGGGGCTGTCACTCGAACAACTGGTGCAGGGGGCGGTGTCGAGCCACATCGGGTGCGAGCCCTCCGCACTGGTGTACCGGCACGAGGCAGTGCCCACGCCGGGGGCGCAGGGCGGACGGCACGAGGTGATCTGCACGGCCGTGCCGCGGACGCTGGTGGACCGGCTGCTGGCAGGGATGCGGCAGGCCAAGCTCGAGGTCGTGGGCATTCATTCGGAATACGTCGCGGTGCTGCGCGCGTTTGACTACATCACACACCGGACCGACGACGTGAGCCTGGGCACGCTGTACATGGACCTGGGCGCGTCGGCGACGAAAGTCGTGATCGCGCACGGGATCAAGCCAGTGTTCGCGCGGGTTATCGAGATGGGCGGGCGGCAGCTCGATGAGGCCGTGATCCGTCAAACGAAGTGCACGCTGACCGAAGCGCGGTCCAAACGCTATTGCGACGAAGGGTTGACGGTGCCCGCTCCCAAGATCGCTGGACCTCGCGCGATCGACGAGAAGATGAACGCGATGGCCTCGGCGATGCGCGGGCGCGAGAACGGCACGGCGTCGGCGGCGCTCAAAGATGCGGCCCACGAGGAACGGCGCGCAGGGGCCGCCCTGCCGGGTCTGACGGGCGACGTCAGGCTGACCGAAGCGGTCGCGGCGATGCCACAGGGTGTGGACCTGAAAGAAGAGCTCGAGATCCTGACCGACGAGGTGCGCATGTGCCTCCGCTATCACGATTCGCTCTTCCCGGGCCGAAAGCTGGACCGGGCGGTGTTCATGGGCGGCGAAGCGCTCCACCGCGGGCTCTGCCAGCACCTGGCCAAGGCGCTGCGGATCCCCGTGCAGGTCGCCGACCCGATGGCGCGGCTGGTCAAGACCGGGAAAGAACCAGCCAACGGCGTGGACCTGAAACAGTCGCAGCCGGGCTGGGCCGTGGCGGTCGGGCTCTGCCTGACACCGACAGATCTGTAAATCACAGGACGAAAGCAGGATCGAACGCGGGTATGGGCGTGTGAGCAATGGTGAGTGTGAGCGTGAGCGTGAAACAACGACCGGCATCGAAGCCGCGAAGTTGCTCGGGCGAGTGAGTCTGAACTGGAGTGTCTGAACGATGGTGAACCCATTCAAGAATGCGTCGGCACCGAAAAGCCCGGCGAACGCGGCGGGGAGCTTCCTGCCCACGGACTACATCGAGAACCGGCGCACGAGCCGGATCAGCTTCATCGGCGTCGGGCTGCTGATCGTGGTCATGGCTGGCGTGGTGGGCGCGTTCATGGTGACCACACGGCACCGCAGCGCAATCCGCGAGCAGCAGGACCAGATCAACACCGAGTACACCGCCGAGGCTAAGAAGATCGAACAGCTCAAGAAGCTCGAAGTCCAGCGCCGCGAGATGATGGAGAAAGCAGAAGTCACGGCGGCCCTGCTCGAGAAGGTGCCGCGCTCGATGCTGATGGCCGAGCTGGTCACACGCATGCCCAAGGACGTCACGCTGCTGGACCTTGAACTTAAGGGCAAGCGGATCGAGCCGCCCAAACCAGCGGTCACGGGCAAGGCTCAGCTCGGCAAGGCCGGGGCCAAGCCGACGGGGCAGGTCAAGTCGCTGTCCACCGTGGTCAAGGGCGGGGACGTCGCGGCCTATCCCGAAGAGCGCAAGATCACCGCCCCGAAGTTCGAGTTCACACTGACCTTGACCGGTGTTGCGAACGTGAACAACGACATCGCGGAGTATCTCGGGCAGTTGCAGGGTTGCCCGCTGCTGGGTTCGGTGGAGCTGCAGTACATCCAGCAAACAGTCATCGACGACCTGAACATGCGACGGTTCCAGATCGTCGCGCAGATCAAGCAGAACGCGGACGCGCACGACCTGGTGAGCCTCAAGCCGGTGCCCAAGCCCAACGCGCCAGCCGCGGAAACCAAGCCCGCAATCGCCGATGCCGAGACGAGCACCGAGCCCGCCGCAGCGCCCGACAAGGGAGGGAACTAAGTCATGAAGAAGTCAGCGATGGGACGGACGGCGTTGATCATCACGATGGTGGCGGTGCCGATGGCCAGCTACTGGCTGGTCTTCCGCCCCCAGAACGACGCGATCGGCCAGGCTCGGCAGGAGATCGAGCACAAGCAGACGATGCTCGCCAAGCTCCGCGAAGAGACCTCGCGCAACGCGGACCTTGAACGCGCCAACGAGGAGATCAAGCGCGGCATCGAGACCATCGAAGCGCGGCTCCCCAACAGCAAGGAGCTGGACATGATCGTGCGGCAAGTCTCGGATTTGGCCGTGCAGTCGGGGCTGAGCTCGCCGCAGATGAAGAGCGCCAAGCCGGTCAAGGCCGTGATGTACATGGAGCAGCCGCTGGAGCTCTCAATGAGCGGCAATTTCAAACATTTCTATGAGTTCCTCATCCGGGTCGAGCAGTTGCCGCGCATCACGCGGATACCCGACATGAAGATCAAGCGGATGGACGACGCGGACGGGAACATGAAGGCCGAGTTCACGCTGAGCATCTATTTCCAGGACAACCGAGGGGACAAGCAATGAGCGGATCTGAGAACGACCTGTCGGCGATGGACGCGAGCACGATCGACCCCTCCAAGCAGATCGTCAAGGATCCTGCGAAGGACGCGGCGGGTAAGGGCGGATCCTTCCTCGCTGAGCTGCGCAGCGCTTCCTCGACCGAAAACGCGGACGGGCTTGTCACCAAAGCGAGCGGCGGCGGAAAGAAAGTCTCAACCCCGGCCGTGCTCGTCGCGGTGGTCCTTACCGTCTGCGCCGGGCTCCTCTGGGGGATGCGCAAGCTCGGAGTGGGTCCCCTGACCGGGTTCGATGAGGTCAAAATCGACTACACGCCCGAGGGCGGTGCCAAGAACGGTGCGCACAAAAAGCTGCTGATCGACCTCGAGCGCAGCAGCCAGCCCGTGCAGGTCCCGACAGAGCAAATCACCAAGAACCCGTTCAAGCTGGCTGGCAAGCCAAACGACGTTATCGAGCCAGCGCGAGACAACAGCGACGAGATCCTGCAAAGGCAGCTGCAGGCGACGGCCAAACGCAAGGCCGACCACGAGAAGATGGTGGTGGACACGCTGGCATCCCTGACCTTGCAGGGCGTGCTGGGCGGAACGATCCCGGTCGCTCGAGTGAGCGGCGAGACCGTACGCGTGGGCGACACGCTTGGCGAGATCTTCACGGTCAAGTCAATCACCGGGCGCACGGTCACGTTGGAGACCGACGGCAAAGAGTTCCAATTGACCATGGAAGAGCCCAAGCAGAACAACGGCAAGGGCGCGAAGAAGAAGTAACGCCTCGGGCACGATCCGTGCGTACGACGGCGACATTGAGCTGCGACGCAGCGAACACGCGAATGACGGCAAAGGGGCGGTGACGGCTTGGCCAAGCACAATATCGACGACATCCTCAACGAGCTGAGCATCGACCCGGCGGCGACGCGCAAGGCGGCGGCGGCGGCAAAGCTCTCGTCAGCGCCAGAATTACCGGCGGCAGCGGCTGGCCCGCTGCCAGCGGCGCCATCCAACCAAGGGGCGATCGTGCCACGCTCGCCCGCGGCAACGGCGAGCGGCAACGGCACCGCGTCGCTCAAGCAGATCTACGAGCCCAGCGGCGAACACGTCAACGACGCGGCCGAGCTGGCCACGCTGCTGGTCAGCCGCGGCGCGATCACCGGCGAGAAGATGACGGTCGCGCAGCAGATCCACAAGCAATCGCCCGGACGTAGACTAGCCGAGATCATCATCGAGCAGGGCGCGGACGAGGCGGCGGTGCAGCAGGGCGTCGCGGAGATCGCGGGCGTTCCCTTCGAGCGCGTCGATCTCAACCGCGGGCTCGACGGCGGGTTCGACGGCAAGATGCTCCAACGCCTGGGCGTGGACTATTGCAAGCAGCGCCTCGTCATCCCGCTCCGGACCGAGGGCATGCGCGTCGTCGTCGGCGTTACGCGTCACGACGACGTGTTCCTCGCCGACGAAGTACGCGACAAGCTGGGTGTGGGCAACGTCAAGCTGGTTCTCACCACCGCCTACGACATCA
>CAZIMT010000013.1:20659-33813 GCA_964540295.1 uncultured Phycisphaeraceae bacterium | reverse complement strand
GCTCGTTCATCACCGCCTTGATCCGCTCCTCGAACTGGCCGCGGTACTTGGTTCCCGCGACCATCATCGCCAAGTCAAGCACGACCAGGCGACGCTCGTGAAGGATCTCGGGCACATCGGTGGCGATGATGCGCTGGGCCAGCCCCTCAACGATCGCGGTCTTGCCGACGCCCGCCTCGCCGAGGAGGACAGGGTTGTTCTTGGTGCGTCGGCACAGAACCTGCACGAGCCGCTCGATCTCAGTCTCGCGCCCGATCACCGGGTCGAGCGTCCCTTCACGGGCGAGCTCGGTCAGATCGCGCCCGAACGAATCGAGCGCGGGAGTTTTGGACTTGCCCTTGGCGGCCGACGCGGAGCTCGCACTCGAACTCGACGATGAACTGGAGCTCGAAAGGCTCTCACCAGAGCTGCTGGTGCCGCTGGTTCCCTCGGACTGCTCGCTGCCAGCCCCGAGAAGATTGAGAACCTCCTCGCGGACTTCATCGAGCTTGAGCCCGAGGTTCATGAGAACCTGAGCCGCCACCCCGTCGTGCTCGCGCAGCAGCCCGAGCAGCAGGTGCTCGGTACCGACGTAATTGTGATTGAGGTTGCGAGCTTCCTCGATGGCGTACTCGATAACTTTCTTAGCCCGAGGGGTCTGGGGCAGCTTGCCCATGGTGACCATCTCGGGCCCGGCCTTGACAAGCTTCTCGACCTCGAGGCGGACCTTGCGCAGGTCTACGTCGAGATTTTTGAGCACGTTGGCTCCGACACCCGAGCCCTCTTTCACCAGCCCGAGCAGGATGTGCTCGGTGCCGATGTACTCGTGGTTGAAGCGCTGAGCTTCTTGGTTGGCCAAGGCCATGACTTTGCGGGCACGATCTGTAAAACGCTCGAACATCGCAATCTCGCTTTCCAGCACGCTGTGCTGCTGCGGATGTATTCGCCGGAGAGAGGCCAAGGGTTGTACTGGGTTTGGACTATCCCAGTTCTTCCGACCCGACCTGCCGACTCACTTCAGACCAAACTTCAGGCCACTCTGCTTCCGATCTCATGCCATCGTTTGGATTCACGACCCCTGGTTTCGGAGCGTTCGATTTCCTTAAATCATTTCTTACAAAGAAGATACGTCGAACATCGGTGATCTAGTTGGCTCATCCTACTCGCCTCTTTCGCTCTCGCTGAGATCTGACTCGCGAGGAGATTCTGGGGGGTATCGGTTGCGAGCGGCGTGCCAGTGATTCAAAGTTGAGAGTGGCTTCTAGAGGGCTGCCCGGCGGGGTGAGGTGTGAGGGGCTGCCTTTCGGGGGAACCATCTGCCAAAAAGTCAGAATTACCGCGATCCGAACGAGGTGGCTGTTCAACGAGCCGGGACTTGGGCCGTCGGGCGGGTCGCGCCCGAGGCGTCGGCCAAGACCTGGATTGGCACCGTCACCTCGTCGGTGCTGCCAGAAATCTTGTCCTTGATCACGATCTTGAGCTTGTAGTTGCCGACGCTCAGAGTCTCGGGAAGGTCGATCGTCTGGACCAGATAAAAATCGCGACGCCGTTTGCGGCTCACCTCGACCACCGTCTGCTCGGGGCGACGCCACTGCAGCGAGCCGTCGGCGTCGTGCCACAGCCCGAGCTCTTCGGAAACCTCGACCGCCCACATCTGGTCGAAGTCCGACGACGACCAGCCCAGGTCCGCGGCCCCGCTGTCGCGGTCGCGCGCGGCACGGTGCGAGAGCCGATCTACTTCAACGTACACGAGCGCTCGGTTGGGGCGACCGGCCAGAAACGTGTTGGTAGGAAACGGGTCGTACTGACCAAAGCCCATCACGCGACGGCACAGTGCGGCCTGCGCGATGCGGACGTTCTGAACCGTGCTGATCGCGGCGCTAGCTTGATCGAAGACCTCGGCGGCGGCGGACGGGTCGCCGTCCTTGGCCGGGCCCGCGGCGAAACCTTTCAACAACCCCGAAAACGCGGCGAGAACTGAGCGTTGCGCGGGCGAGAGAGAAGCGTCGGCCGTGCTGGTCGGGAGAGAGTCTGGCGCGAGCAGCGCGTCAAGCGCGGCCAAGGTCGCTTTGTCCGCGAATCGAGGCGCGCCGGAGTTTGATCGCTCGGTCAAGACCGCACGAAGCTCGCGTGTCGCGTCAAGAAGTCGCTCGTCGGCGGACTTGGGCGCAACCGGGGCCGGGGCCGGGGCCGGGGCGGCGTTCGAAGCGAGCCCTGTGTTGATTTCTGTTTCGACCTCGGGCTGGGTCGTGTTTAGGGTGTCGGTCAGAGCGGGCGGCGCGGCTTCAGCGGCGCGAACACGCGCGAGCGTTGTCGGCTTGGTCGTGCTCGCGGCCTCGTCAAAGATAGAACTCAGGGAAAGGTCGGGTCCGGTCGGCAACGCAGATTTGCCTTTCGCGCCGATCACCGGCGCGACCGTTGTCGGCGCCGAAGACTTGGCCGACGCGAGAGCGTCCAGTCCGGTGTTGGCGGCGTCGGACTCGCTGTCACCGGGGCCTACGCAGCTCGTGAGGAAGAGCAAGGCCGCGATCGCGGGGAACATGGCTCTTGGAAGCACCCTTGAAAACATCGGTGCGAAGGCGTGATTCGACGAGTATGGCTCGCGGTTGGTCATGACGGGCTCCTCTGGCCCGGTCGTATCGACCGCCGCTGGCTGGATGCTTGGGTTTCCGGGCCCCGGGGAGAGTGCTAGGTCCGGAGAACACGCAACAACGGTCAGACCCCCTGCTTCATTGATCGTGGAATGCGGCGGGAGTTTGCTGTTGAGATTTGCTGTTGAGAAGAGTCGGCACGAAGCGCCGACCTACTGAACCCACGTTCCGAGTCGATCTAGGATGAACGGGATGGCTGGCGGGACGATGAACGGCGTGGCGGTTTCGGTTGTCGCTTCGGGGATCGGTTTATCGAGACCGAAGACGTTGACCTCGCGGACCATGCCTCGGTGGGTGGATTCGATAAAGATGGTTTCGGTCGAGCCCGGGAGCTGCGCCGAGCGGGCCGAGACCACGCCGTCGCCTAGCCCTCGGGTGAGTTCGCGGCATGATTCGAGGAGTCTCTCGGCCTCTTGCTGGCCGAGGATCTTCTTGACGATGGGCTTGGAGAGCGCGTCTTCGAGCCGCAGATCGTCGGCGGTCGTGACGCGCGCGACGATGGACGTGATGGCGAGTTGAGACGAGGTGAGCGCCGCCCGCTTGTTGAGTTCGGTGAGATACGCCGACCCCGGCCTCAGGTCGCGGCCCGCTTGTCCGTCGCCGTCGAGATCAAATCTAGCGAGGTCGCGGACGTTGTGGTTGTCTGAATCGATCCAGCGCCACAGTGTTTCGCGGGCCTCGCTTAGGCACTGCAGGCGCGCGAAGGGCGAGCCAAGGTTGGGCGTGCCGAGCAGGATGAGGCGGCGGAGATCGGGCATGGGCGTGGCGTTGCCGGAGCGGCTGGCGGAATGACCGGCCGGTTGGCCGCGGTAAAAATCGGCGCGGGTGAGCACATCCCGCGCGATGAGGCCACCCATGGAGTGGCACACGAGATCGACCGACCGTGCCCCCCCGGCCGCGAGGTGCCCGAGCGCCTCATACAGCAGACCGGCGGAAGCGGCGAGCGATTGATCGTTGGGGTAGTCCAGCCGCGCGACGCCCAGCGACGCCAGTTCAGGGCGGCGGCGGATGGCGGGGGCGAGGTCGTTCCACACGTCGCCGGTGTCGTCCAGCCCGTGGACGAGCAGGACGACGTGCTCAGGGAGCGGCGTGCCGATATCGAACGCGGCCCAGTCGGTCGGCGCGATGCCCGACGTGCCGGGCCGGAGAACGTGGACGCCCTGAATGCGGGCCATGGGCGCGATATCGCCGAAGTGAACGTGCGTGAAGTCTTTGATGGAGTCGCAGAACTCGCCGGTCTCGCGGCGCAGCGCGTCGCGCCAGCCAGGCTTGCCGGGGTCAGAGATCTGGGGTGTGGATTGAGCTCGCGCGGGAACTTGGGTTGCGAGCGTGGCCAAGGCTGCGACGGCGATACCGAACGGGACACTGCCGGTGAACAAACGACGCCAATGGGGCATGGAAGAACCTCCGAGGGGTTGTTGGGAGTGGTGTGCGGCGGGTTTCGAAGCACGCCGCGTGCCACGGCGTTCGATCACGAAATGTGTTCGAGAGCAGGTGTGGTATTACTTCAATATGGGCGGTCCGAGGGCGAAGAGAAGTTCAACGAAGTGCTCGCGAGCCCAGTAATTGAACTTCATGATAGTGAATACGAACACAAAGCGGCGTGCCGATCAATCTCCGGGCAGCGGTTCGTTCCGTGAGGCTTGGAAGGAAATGCCGCCCGGAACAAACTGGCCGGTCGGTGGGCGTTTGGAGGAGGTTTTATAGGTCCCTGATCTCGTGTGTCGAGGCTGGCACGGGGTGCGTGTGTGTGCCGAACGAGGGATCACGGGCGCAACGATGACTGGTTTGCGACCGCGTTTGAGCACGCGGGCACCTCGGAACCGAGCGCGAAAAACTGATTCGTGTTCTGTGGTTCCGGTCTGCCAAGGGCTCGAAGCCGGGCTGAGGTGGTCAGGAATTCCTGGCGTGGCATCCATCGCCGTCTGGGCGGCGTATGGACCATCGAGCCACCATGCCGTCGGCCGCCTGATTTTAGGACTTCGGGTAGTTTCCAATAGATTGACTTCGCCCGGTCTGTCATACTGCCATGACCTGACCGATAGTTCTGGCACTTGGTGGCGCGGTGGATCTTCGGCGGGACAGGAATGACGGAAGAGGAGCAAGAGATGCCTACGGTTTTCAACGCGGTTTACAACGCGGTTCACAACCTGTTTTACAACCGGGTCGCTGGCGGTGTGCGAGCGACGACCGACGCGACGAACCGCGTTCCTGCCGGGCCTTGGCGCGTTGGTCTCTTGACCGTGCTCGCGGGGATCTCGGCGGTGGCGGGGTGCGCATCGATCAGTTCGGACGGTTCGGCCGAAAACCGCGGTCCGCGTTCCTTCCAGCCTGTCAACCTTCGCGCGATGACAACGGTGGCTACGCCGCCGACGCCGATTGACCTGAGCGCACCGGGCGCGGTGGTGGCGGGGTCGGCCGAGGTTCGGATCATCGACACGCGCACGTTCCCGGTTCAGAAACAGATCACCGGCCCGTGGCGCGGCGAGGTTCGCGACATCGAGGAGATGCTCGGCGAGCACGACCAAGGCGAGAAGCGTGAGCTCAAGCGCGGCATTCCCAACGACCTGGTCGCGGGCGAGCTTGACGAGACCATGATCCGCACGGCCCCAGGGCAACATTTCCCGGGGATCAGCGCAACAAGGTGGACCCCGCCCGACCCCACGATCGCGGTCGGGCCCAATCACATCGTCACGACGGTGAACACAGCCATCGCGTTTTATCAGAAGGACGGGACGCTCGACTTCTCGGCCAATCTCGACGATTCCGGGGACCCGGGCTTCTTCGAGGAAGTGGGCGGCAAGACGTTCTGCTTTGACCCCAAGTGTTTCTATGACCACCTAGCCAAGCGTTTCGTGGTGGTGGCTCTGGAGTTCTACGGCACGACCGAATCGTGGATCGATATCGCGGTCTCTGATGACAGCGATCCCAACGGCGTCTGGTACAAGTACCGCACCAACTCGGTGGTCGCGGACGGCCCGAACACTTTCTGGGTTGACTACCCCGGGTTCGGGTACGACGGGGGCGCGTACTACGTCACGGGCAACCTTTTCGGGTTGAACAACGGCGGTTTCGGCGGCGTGATCTACCGCATCTTCAACAAGGCCTCGCTGCTCACGGGCAGCGCGGCCTCGTTCAAGGATCTGCGCGACGCCAACGGCGCGTCGTGCCAGGTGGCTCAGCACTTTGGCGTGACGACCACGCCGTACTTCGTCGAGACGCTCAACAACTCCGCGCTCAAGGTGAGCGCTATCAAGACCCCGCTGGGGACAACGCCGACGCGGGTCTCGACCAACGTCGCCGTCCCGGCCTATTCCGACGGCACCGGCGCGCCCAACAAGGGCGGGGGCGTGCTAGACACCGTGGGCGACCGATTGTTCAACGTGCACTGGCGCAACGGCAACCTTTACACCGCCCACACTGTCCGCGTGAACAACAAGGACATCGCGCGTTGGTACCACATGAACACCGGCACCTGGCCGACCAGCGGCGGGGTGACGCTCGTGCAATCGGGGAACATCAACCCCACGTCGCCGCCCGGGCAGCACACGTTCTTCCCGGCTATTTATTCGGACAAGAACAACGCCGTGGGTGTGGTGATCGGAGCGTCGACCTCGACCACGGTGCCCAGCATCCGCGTGGCGGGGCGCAGCGCGACCGATTCACTGGGAAAACTTTCGGCGCTGGTGACGGTGAAGGCTGGAACGATCGGGGCGAACGGTCGCTGGGGGGACTACTTTGATCTCGCGATCGATCCCAATGACGACCAGACCTTGTGGTTCATCGGCGAGATTCAGCTCGGGGAGACTCCCGAAACGAGCTACTGGGCCACCGAGATCGGCACGTTCGCGCTCCGCTGCCCGGGCGATTTCAACGCCGACGGGTTCGTGAACGGTGACGATTACGACGCGTTCGTGATCGCGTTCGAGGCTGGCAGCATCCTCGCGGACTTTAACAGCGACGGGTTCGTGAACGGCGATGATTTCGACGGCTACGCGGCTGCTTTCGAGGCAGGGTGCTGAAGCACAAGCGGGCGATCGTTGCGACCGTTCATTCAGATCAAGCCTGATCCCAAGGCCAACGCCATCACGATCAGCATGACGCCGATGAACCGGCGCAGGCCTTCGATCTTAACCTTGCGGAGCGACCGCGCGCCGATGATGGAGCCTGCAAACGCGGCGAGGCTTGCGGCGATGACGAGCCCGACGCCGCCGTGCTCGTGGAAGGACGCGAGGCCGACTTTGAACGTGAGGCCGTAGACGACGAGGCGGGCGAGATCGATCACGATCGCGGTCATCTTTCCGGTGGCGACGAAGCGTTCTTTGCTCATGCCTAGGCGCAGGAGGAAGGCGGAGCGGAGCGCACCTTGGTGGCCAGAGATGCCGCCGAAGAAGCCGGAGATCGCGCCGCCGATGAGGATGAACCTGGTCGGGAAGCTGAGAGACGCGAAGCCGGGTGAGAGTTCGAGAGCGGCGAACGCGCCGATCACGACGGCGACGACGAGCTTGACGACGGTGATGGTGCAGACGCGCGAGCCGAGAGAGTAGGTCGCGACCGTACTTGCGCCGGTGAGTCGTTCGAGCAGCCACGCGCCGAGGATCGCGGCGAGAGCGGCCGGGATTCCGAAGCGCGCGACAACCTTCCAGTCCGCGTGCTTTCCCACGAGCCCGGCCGAGAAGATGTTGTTGGCGAGGTGGACGATCGCGGTCGCGCCGATGGCGATATCGATCGGGAAGTAGAGCGCAAAGACGGGCATGAGAAGCGTGCCCAGCCCGAAGCCGGTGAAGAACGTGAGCGCGGCGACGACGAGAGCGGCGGTACAGAGGAGTAAGTAGTCCACGGGCGGACTCTATGCGGAAGAGGTCTCCAGCAGTTGGTACCAGCCAGCCAAGTGTTCAGAGATAGGCGTCAGGGCGCACCGGAATCGTGACGCCCAACGGGACTTCCATGCTCATCTCCCGGCAGAGCGTCTTGCGTTGGACCGCGCGGAAAGATCCACTTGAGGACCAAGACCGCCGCGGATGCACGCGCGCAGAAGAACGAGTGACGGTGCTCCGACGAGAGTAATTCTATGTAACACAAAGGACTTCCAAATGTCTCTCGCACGCACACCACAGTGTCGTCACGGCAAAATATCGCCGTCCGATAGAATCCGTGAACCAAGATTCTTCCCGGCTCCGCTAGTTCAACCATGCGGCCGAAGCCCGATGCGCGAGCCCAATAGTTTAAAGAGACCGCCAAGGAGAACCAGAATGGCACGCTGTATAAATAATGTACGCTTACGCTACAGTAGCTCGCAAGCCCCAAGGCCAGCAAAAGATCAAAGCCCGCAGTGACGCACACTGTCAGCCTTTCTTTGCTCGACGAATATTCTAGGGAGGAAGCTCGCTCCGTCTCCGTGAGATTGGTGCTTACAAGTGGATTTGATCGAACTTCAACCGTGATGGCCTTGGCTGCACGTTCTCCAAGGACGACCAAGCCTCGGCCACTTTTTAAAGACATGGACAGATCTAGATCGCCCGCACACTCGCTCGGACCCACGACAAAAAACTCGTGATTTTCAATCGCGTTCGACAGCCGATCTCGCTGATTACTCACATCGACCGCTACCTCGCATGAGGTTCCTACGGACTGCATTTTTGATTGAACAAGGTGATTGTAATAGTGATGGTCTTTCGGTCGGGACAGAAATCGACTGAAACATAAAGTAATAAACGCTAGGATGGCAGCGCCGGCAACGCTTGCTGCACTAATTAGCAGCCCCGGTTCATTGAAAATTTCAAACGACGTGATCGGTTGACGAGGCCGCTCCCGGCCGCTTCTCTGGATTGTGAGCAACACGAACACTCCGAGCAATGCACCACAACAACTTGTATACGCTACAATAGTTCGAGATATTATTATTAATACTGGGTTCCGGATGCGGATCGCTGCATCCGGAACCCGCGCGATCACCGTCCGAGCCGTTCTGGTCGCATGTTGTGGAATTTTTATAACGAGCTGAGCCATAACGCCTGCAGTGTGTTCTGATTCCGGATTCAACATCGCTTTGGAAATGGAGTATTCGCTGATGCGGAGAACCTCCGATGATCGCTGCTCGGTTGGCCTTTATCTCCTGTACTTGCGTTATGGAAACAAGACACCCTGGCAGGCTGGGCTGTTTTGTGCGCGGTTCGAGCAGTTGTTATACGCCTGCGAAGCGACCGCAGCGGCTGTCAGGTATGCCGCGATCGCCGCTCCCAATAGACCTTTACAGTAGGCGGAGCCCTTGCCCAGACATACACAGGCAATCGGGTTGCCCACCAGACAGAACGCGCCACAGAGGATTACCCCAACAAGACAGGCAATTCCAACGGTTCCCAAGGTCAATTGAGCTAGGGCGTTCGCGGAGTCCATCGCGTCATTGTAGTTCGCTTGGCAGGCGTCCAGCAGTGCCTGACACGCCGCAGCATCACCGCGCACGTGCCAATCAGTCGCTGACCGCTTCAAGGATATCGCGGTATCATCGCTCAAAGTCCCAAGAATCAAGGCGGTGGTCCGTTGATCACCGGTGCTGGTGTCCGACCAAACGAGAGCGACGACCGGCGCGTTGCCCAAGAACGATTCAAGAAGCCCGGTGCAAAGATGAGCCGACAAATTAATGCTACTCCAGGCGGCTCGGTTCGCCTGAGTGATGCCGGGAAGGCTTGGATTCATCCCGTCAATGATCTCCGCTCTGGAAACGTAGAACGTGTACGGCATGCCAGCTTCATTCGTCCCCGAATAGGCCGCGCGTCCTAGGACCGGAGAATCAAGGCGAAACTCGGATGACGCCCCGTACGGCACCACGAATACCCGCTCGTAGGCGATCCGATTCACGGCGATCAAATCAATACCAATAGGCACGCCGGGACCACCAACGTCCAATCCTCCAGGTTGTGACACCGAACTGACGTTGACCTCGGTTGTTGGGCTATGAGTCGCCCACGCCACCGGCCCGCCCGTCAGGATCATCGCACCGGCGACAATCCCGATCACGAAGTTAACGAACTTGTGGCAAGAGAGAGAGAGAGAGAGAGAGAGAGAGACGAGTTTCGCACGGCGATGCTCCTTAAAAGGAACCTGACGATGCTGAAAACAACGCATAGGCAGTTTATTGGACCACTATCGCGCTGTCAAGCACAAGTTCAACACCAGAACGGCGGAAATAGGCATCGTTTTCGCCTACCCCGGCGCTCCGCTGCGGCTCGTCGCCGTCGCGGACGGATCGAGGCTGGTTCCCTCGGCTGGCAGGATCAGCTTGAACGTCGAGCCCTTGCCGGGAGATTGGCCGTTCTTGCCGTCGACCTCGATGCGTCCGCCGTGCTCTTCGGCGATGCGTTTGGTGACGGCGAGACCGAGGCCGGTGCCGCGTAGGCCTTTGGTGGTGTTGAAGGGCTGGAAGATCCAAGGGAGCTTGTCGTCGGGGACTCCGGGGCCGTTGTCGATGACGAGAACCTCGGCCATGGCGGGGCGGGGTTTGATGACGGGGGGAGACTTGGACGACGAGCGCGCGAAGGTTTTCTTGAACGCACCGGGGATGGGCTTGGCGGCGGGTGATGAGCTGGCGTTGGTTTTCGAAGCCGTGCTCGATGCCGGGCTTCCAACGATCGCCGGGTGATACACCGCCCGCACCGTCACCGCGCCCGTCTGCGGCTCCACGGCCTCGACCGCGTTGCCCATGAGGTTCATCAGGGCTTGGTGCAGCAGGCTGGGATCGCCGGGGATCGGCGGCATCTCGGGGTCCACGTCCACGATCATGGCGACCTGCCGCGCGACGCACTGGCCCTCGAGCAACTGGGCGCACTCTTCGATGAGCGGGCCGAGTTTGACGAGCTCGATCTCGACGACGCGTTGGCGTGAGTACGCGAGCATGTTGAGCGTGAGGGACATGATGCGGTCGAGGTTGCGCTTGAGGATGGCCCACCCGCCGCGTGAGATTTTGAGGTCCTCGCGCTTGAGACCGAGTTCGACCACGTCGGCCCCGCCGCGCAGGCCTTGGAGGATGTTCTTGATGGAGTGAGACAAACTGGCAACCGTCTCTCCCACGGCCGCGAGGCGTTCAGATTGCAGTTTCCCGGCGTTGAGTTCGGCGTTGGCGAGGGCCAGCCCGGTGTGGTGCCCGATGGCGTTCATGAGCGCGAGTTGTTCAGCGGTGAAGGTGTAGTTGGCGATCGAGCTGTCGATGTAGAGCGCGCCGAAGGTGCGGTCGCGGAAGCGGATGGGCGAGCAGATGGCCGAGCGGATGAACATGCGGTGCACGCTGTCGCCCTTGGCGAAGCGCGGGTCGTGCATGGCGTTGGTGGAGAGCACGCCCTCGCCGCGTTTGATGGCGTGCTGCAGGATCGTGCGGCTAACGTGGATCTTGGCGTCGTCGGCGTCGGTGGGTGCGGATTTATATTTCACCACGGCGGTGCGAAGCGGGGCGTCGGGCGCGGCCTGGCCGGTCGGGGAGTTGAGGTCGGGCCCGCCAAGGAGCATGATGAACCCGCGCTCGGGCTTGAACTCGTCAAAGACCAAGTCCATCGTCGCGCTCAAAAGCGTCTGTTGGTCCACCGCCTGAGTGGTCAGGGTGGTCAACTGATAGATCACGCGCAGGTGATCGACGGCCGCCGCCCGCGGCTCGGGCTCGGAGAGGATCACCGAGTCTTCGTTGCTGACCATCGTTCGTTCGATCGCGGCGTCGATCTGGTCGGGCTTGAGGAGCTTGATGACCTCGGGGTCGCGGCTCTCGGTGGTGCCGAAGACAATTAAGGTGCCGCCGGTGCGAATCTGGTCGCCGGGGCGGAGGCGGGTGCGGTCGCGGATGCGAGTGCCGTTGACGTAGGTGCCGTTCTGGCTTTCGAGGTCGCGGATGTACCACGCGCCAGCGTCGGGGGTGAGCTCGGCGTGTCGGCGCGAGATGGTGGTGTCGTCGATGGGCAAGGCCTCGCTCGAGCGCCCGATTAACTGCGGCTCGTGATCGGGGAGTTCGAACTTGGTCCCCTTGTCAGGGCCTTGGATGACGTTGAGCACCAGCACGCAGGACCATACCCCGGCGGACGAGGCGGTGGTTCCGGGCGCGAGAGTCAGTCAATCAAAAATTGTTCACCACGGCAGGGACTTCGGGACACGCGGACCGAGGTGCGCGCGAGCCTTTCGATAACCCTCCTCACTGTTGAATTTTTCTGTCTCTATCTCCAGAGTTCTCCGCGACCCCCCCCTCCCCCCAGTGAACGCTTGCTTTGGGTCTGGCGTTTGTTTGCGCGAGTTGGTATGCTCCGCTCATGGCTCAGCGTCGCCATCACTACGAGCAGGCCTTCGAGCTGTACCTGCGGACTTTCCGGATCCCTTATGTGGCCGTGGACGAGGCTCGCAAGGCGTTGCTGCCGGAGAACAGTGTTTTTCGAGTGCGGCGCGACGAGCCGCCGGGCGCGCCAGGGTCGCGAGAATCTAGCCTGAAATCCTTCGACTTTGTGATCTACGGCGAGCCCTCGGCCGGGCTGGTTGGGCATGACCGGCAGGGGAGCAACTTGCTGGTGGAGGTCAAGGGTCGCCGGATCGGGCGGCGGCCGCGCGGCGGACCGTCGCCGGTCAAGAGCGCGATTTCTCGCGAGGGATCAGAGAATCGCGGCGCCGCCCGGACAGGTCGGCTCGATTCCTGGGTCACGCTGGAGGACGTTCGCTCGTTGCAAACCTGGCAGGAGCTCTTTGGCCCGGAGTTCAAGGCCGCGTTTGTGTTCATTTATTGGTGCGACGAGCAACCGCCCGACGGGCTGTTCCAGGAAATCTTTGACCATCGCGGGCGTTGGTACGCCATCCGGTCGGTCACGGTAGACGACTACGCCAAAGTGATGCGGACGCGAAGCACGCGTTGGGGCACGGTGCATGTGGCACCCGGCACGTTCGAGCGGATCAGCCAGCCGCTGACCGCTGGCCCGCGCGAGCCGCGAACAGTCCCCGACGGGCTGCCGACGCTCGAATCGCTCCCGGACTTTGGCCCCAGGCTGCCGACGCTGGGGATGGCGTGAGTTCGGGAAGTTCGGCTTTGGGTATGGGTTGGGGCTTGGTTTTGACTTTGGCTTTGGCGGAGTTGTGTTTCGGCGTGAGCTGTCTGAAGGTGGCTTTACTCGGCCGCTCGCGGTCTGTAGCATGAACACGCCATGAAACGATCCTTCAAACCTTGCGTCAACCCACGAATGAAAAGTTCCTCCCGTGCCCTGCTGGTGCTGCTCGCGTTTGCCGCGTCAACATTGGCTGCTTTGCCAGCCCGGGCTCAGTTTACCGGTCTGCCGGGGGCGGGGAAAGAAGTGGCCATCACTGCGCCGACCCCGGGAAAGCTCGACGACAAGGTTCCGGTCATCATTCCCTACGCCATCATGCTGCTTCTGGCGGCGGCGGCGATCGGGGCGAACCTGATCCCCAGCAAGCGTGGGCACCAAGACTAAGTCCTGTTCGCGGTGGTTCGAGTCTGGCAGGTTCAAGTATGGCAGGTTTGTAAGGCGTCCATTGTTCCCGGAGGTTTTC
>CAZIMT010000013.1:5175-20559 GCA_964540295.1 uncultured Phycisphaeraceae bacterium | reverse complement strand
TGGCAGGTTCAAGTATGGCAGGTTTGTAAGGCGTCCATTGTTCCCGGAGGTTTTCATGCCCAAGCGGCTCTGGTCCGGCTCGTCGCGCCGGTTGATCGTTCTGAACGTCGCCTTGCTGGCGGCTGTGGTGGGTTTGGTGGTGTTCGTGCCTGGGGCCGCGGACGCGTCCGACGAACAGCCCGTGACGGTCCGCCCGCGCGGCGAGTACACGATGGTGTCGGGTAAGACGAACATCGGAAGCGTCAACGCGGTCTACATCCTGGACGCGGTCAACCAAGAGATGGTCGCGCTTCGGTGGGACCCAAACAAGAAGACGTTCGCGGGGATCGGGTACCGCAACCTCGAGGCCGACGCTAAGGCTTTGCCGGGGCGGTGAGAGTTCGGTCATGGCATGATCCATCAGCGCTGATTGTCTTTGAACCTCAGATTTTCCTTCGACGGAGTTCCTGCAATGAACCAGACGGCAACCTCGAACACCTCGACCAACTCTGCGGCCTCGTTCTCGCGAGCCCTCACCATGAGCGCGACGGCCCTAATCCTCTTGATCACGTTCCAGGCCGCCGCATATCTGCCCCAGTTCGGGCGCAGCTCGAACATCGCCTCGGCCGGTCAGGTGAGCCAGGTTGGCGGCTTCACGATCATGACCAGCGACGCCAACACGGAGGACATTCTTCTGCTTCTCGACGGCCGCAACGAGCAGCTGAGCGTGTACCGCAACGAGAACAACAACACCGTCCAGCTTTATCAGAAGGTTTCTCTGCCCCGTCTGTTCAGCGACGCCAAGGCTCGCGAGCAGGGCAAGTAAGCCCGGCCGTTTGATCTTGATTGACGCGCCATTCTAGTTCGTTTTTTCGAAATAACACTCCCTTGATCGCCGCACCACAATGCCCATCCTCCCGCTCCCTCAGTTCGAGGCCGACCTCAAGCTCCAAGAACAAGACCGCAAGACGTACGAGGCGCTGAAAGCCCCGAAGACTCTTGTGATCCGCTACGGCTCCATGAAGCTCGTGGGCGAGTTCCCGTACGACGGCTCGGCCAAGCCTGGCTGCGGGTCCAAGGTTGTCGTGCGCACGCCGCGCGGCACCGAGTTGGGCGAGATGCTCACCAGCACGTGCCCCAACAGCGGGTGCTCTAAGAGCGTCTCGCGCAAGCAGATGCTCGATTACATCGACAACTCGGGCGGGCGCGATTACCCGTTCTTCACCGAGGGCCGCGTGCTTCGCATCGCCACGGTTGAAGACCTCGAGGTCCAGACCAAGGTCGAGCAGTCTGCTCACGAGATCAAGATGATCGCGCGGCGTCACGCCGAGGCGCTCGCGCTGCCCATGAAGGTCGTGGACGCCGAGCCGCTGCTGGGCAACGAGCGAGTGTTTATCTATTACCAGAGCGAGCAGCGGCTGGAGTTCCGCGAGCTGGGTCGGCTGGTCTCAGAAGACATCCGCACCCGCGTCGAGTTCCGCCAGGTCGGGGCTCGTGACGAGGCCAGGCTCACGGCCGACTATGAAAAATGCGGGCAGCACTGCTGCTGCAAGAACTTTTTGAAGGTTCTCAAGCCGGTCTCGATGAAGTCGGCCAAGATCCAGAAGGCGACGCTCGACCCGCTCAAGATCTCGGGCCGATGCGGGCGGCTGATGTGCTGCCTGCGGTACGAGGACGAGACGTACGAGACGCTGCGAAAGAAGCTGCCGAAAAAGAAGACCCGCGTCGGCACGCCCGAGGGCGACGGCACGGTGATCGACGGGCAGATTCTGACTCAGTTGGTGCTGGTCCGTATGGACAACCCTGACAAGGACGGCAAGTTCGTGGACGCGGCCGTGCCGGTCGAAAGCCTCACGCCGCCCAAGTCCACCACCCCGCCGCCGATGCCGAGCTTCTCGACGCAGGACACGCAGCGACCAGATGCGAGGCGGCGTGATTCGCGCGAGCCGGGCGGGAACAGCGCTGGTCCGGGCGCTGGTCCGGGTCCGAACTCTGGCCCGCGGCGCGAGCCTCGGCCTGACCGGGCTACGGGCGGACCGAACCTCGGGCAGTCGGCAGGACAGCCTTCGGGCCCTCGTCAAGATCGCAACGACGGTGCCCCTTCGCGCGGCCCCGACCGGCAAAGGCCTCGCCCGAATCCGCAGCCACGACCGCCAGCGCATTCCGACGCGAACAGTCCAGACAGCGTCGATCTGAACGACATCCCGGGAGACGAGCTGCCCGCGCGTGATGGACCGATGCTCGACGGCACGCCGCGGCCCGATGGTCCGCGCGGCCGTCGTCGTCGCCGACGCCGTGGTGGCGGTGGTACTGGCGGTGGTGGTCCGGGTCCGGACGCCGGGCCTGGCTCGGGTCCAACTCCGCCGCCGGGTTGAGAGATAGAGACGAGGAAAGTCGGCTCGGAGAGCCGACCTATCTGGAAACGCCGACCTACCTAGAAGCGCCGGCGTGCTTGAGATCGACTCTCGGTGAGCCGACCGAGGTCAACGGCTACGCTTGCTCTCGCATGAACCAAGCTGTTTCAAACTCCGCCGCTGGTGCCGCGCCCGATGCGTCCATCAAAGAGACGATCATTTCTGTCGTCATCGCGTTCGTCGTCGCGTTCGTGTTCCGCGGCTTCGTGGTCGAGCCGTTCTTGATCCCCACCGGCTCGATGGCCCCCACGCTCATGGGCGCGCACATGCGCTTCACCAGCCCCGAGACCGGCTATTCCTGGGCGGTGGGACCGTGGCAGTACTCAGACTCGGCGGCGCAGTTCCCCAAGCCGACGCAGGGCGGCCCGGGCGACCAGCCGATCCGGGTTCGTGATCCCATGACCCAGCAGTCGATGGACCGCGTAAACGTGCCGCGAAGGGCGGGCGACCGCATCTTCGTGCTCAAGTCCGTCTACTCGTTCATGGACCCTGAGCGGTTCGACGTCATGGTCTTTAAGTGCCCGTTCAGCCCGCAGGAAAACTACATCAAGCGGCTCATCGGGCTGCCCGGCGAACAGATCGCCCTCGTCGACGGCGACATCTTCACACGCAAAGCCAAAGAACTTCTCGACACTAAGGCCAACGCTCCTGAAGCTTGGTCTCAGCCCGGCTGGTCGATCGCGCGCAAGCCCGAGCGGGTTCAGCGGTCTGTGTGGCAGCCGGTGTTCGATAGCCAGTACACGCCCGAAGCTTCGCTCAGCGGCGGTGGGCGTTTCAACGTGCCGTGGATCGGATCAACCAGATACGAGGGCAAGGGCAGCAACGAGAGCAAGAGCAGCAACGGAGGCACGGGTTGGACGACGCAGGGCAAGCTGATCTACGAGTACACCAGCGCCGAGCCGTCGTCGCTCACCTGGGATTCCGAGCGCTGGCCGATCCGCGATTTTTATTCGTACAACGAGACGGGCCGCAGCCAGCAGTCGCTGATCTACCCCGTGTCCGACGTGCGCGTGGAGTTCGCGGTGAAACCTTCCGTTGAAGGTCAGTCTATTTCTGTACGTCTGTTCGCACGCCGTCACGAGTTCGAAGTCCGGGTCGTTGGCACGGACGCCACGCTTCGCATGCGGCCCGCCTCGGTCAGCGGCACCCCCGCCGCCGATGACTCGGGCTGGATCGCGCTCGGCTCGGGCAAGCTCGCCTCCCCGCTCAAGGCCAGCGAGTTCACCACCGTCGAGTTCTGGCACGCCGATCAGGCCTTGCAGGTCTGGGTCGGCGGGAAACAGGTCTGCAACAACGGCTACGACTGGACCCCCGCCCAACGCTTCGAGTACAGCACGGGGAAGTCCGTCGATTCCATCGTCAACTCGGCCGCGCCCGGGGCCCCCAGCGAATTGGCCGACCCGCGCTCAGTGCAGTCGCCGAAGATCGCCATCGAATTTGGCCCCGGCCCCGTCTCGGTCACACGCCTCGTGCTCTCGCGCGACCTGCACTACCAAGCGGCGTCGGCCAACCAAAGCATGGCCTTGGGCGCCGACCCGCGCCGCATGCCGACGCTCAACGACAACCAGTTCTTCACGTGCGGCGACAACAGCCCCGCCAGCCTCGACGGCCGGTTGTGGACCAGCGTTGATCGCTGGGTCGCCGAGCAGGTCGATCCCACCATCGGTGTGGTCAACCGCGACCTGCTGGTGGGCAAGGCGTTTTTCGTTTACTTCCCCGCGCCGATCCCGGGCAAGATTCTGATGCCTGACGCGGGCCGCCTGCGATTTATCTGGTAAGCCAAACGAGATGCCTCGGTGTCGAGATGCCTCGACGCTTTCTTTCGAAGAGTCTGTTTCAGAGCCCTCAATTTCTAGTGAGATGGGTTCTCAACCCGTCTCTACGCCTGCTATTTCTTGGTTCTGGAACAGCCTCTAAGCCAGATCGAACACCAGCAGTTCGCTTTCGCCCTTGGACGCGATGGTCAAGAGTGTCTCGTCGCTGAGAGCCGCGCCGTCGCCAGCGGTCAGATCCTGGCCGTTGACGCTGATGGAGCCGCGGATCACCTGCACCCATGCGTGCCGAGCCGAAGCAAGCTCGTGCTGGACACGATCGCCGGGCTTCAGGATCGACGCGAACAGCCTTTCATCTTGGTGTACGCGGAGCGAGCCGTCAGCGCCGTCGCGCGACGCGACCAGCCTCAGCCTGCCGGTGCGTTCGGCGAGCGAGAAGTTCTTCTGCTCATAGCTGGGCTCGATCCCACGTTTCTCGGGAAAGAGCCAGATCTGCAGGAAGTGGACGCTGTCGGACTTCGACGAGTTGAACTCGCTGTGCGTCACGCCAGAGCCAGCGGTCATGCGCTGGACGTCGCCAGGCCGGATCACCGAGCCGGTGCCCAGGCTGTCCTTGTGCTCGAGCGCCCCCGAGACGACATAGGAGATGATCTCCATGTTGTCGTGCTCGTGCTCCGGGAAGCCGTGCCCGGGTTTGACGCGGTCCTCGTTGAGGACGCGGAGCGAGCGGAAGCTCATGTGCTTGGGGTCGCGATAGCCGCCGAAGCTGAAGGTGTGGTAGGTGTTCAACCAGCCGTGATCGGCGTGGCCTCGGTCGTTTGATTTGCGGATCGTCAGCATGTTCTTCCTCATGGCCTCCTAGGAACGCGAGCGTTCTTGCCCGCGCGTTCCTTACTCTGGCGGGCGCTGTGCCAGCGCTAAACCTACCGCGACCGCGACCGGCGTGAGCGCGGCCGCCACTTCGATCACCGCGCGCTTCCATCCCTGCCAGTCAAGCGGCAGCGCCCGCCGCGCTACCGCCGCCGCGAGAGGCGACGCGACGATCAACCCCACGAACAACCACGGGTGCTCTGAATCGCCAAAGAGGCACCCGTGGAACAGCATCGCCATACCCAGCACGACCGGCGCGTCGAACACGCCGGGGCACAGCGCCACGTCGCGCTTCCACAGCGATCCGACGAACACCCCGCCCAGCAGCGCGGCCAAGATCCCCGCGGTCTGCGCCAACGCCAAACTGAAGAACGCCAGCACCAGCACCTGAGCAACCCCGCCGAGCATGACCATCGTCACGAGCGAAGAGACCAGCGACGTGCGAGCCGCGACGTCCGCCACGCAGCGACGCGCGAGCGACCGATCGATCGCCCACAGCGCGAGCGCCGACAGGCCGACGAAGACGCCGAGCGTTACCGCTACTTTTTCAGCCCCCCACGCGCCAGCCTGGCTTCGCACCGAGAGCCAGCCGACGAGCGCGACGGCGACGAGACGGGCGATCCAGATCGCCGCACGAGAGGCGGACCAGCGTGTCGCAACGAACGCGGCGGCTCCGCTCATCAGCCCGAACCACGGAACCCACTGCGACGCGGACGTTGGCTTCCACGCGAACTTTCCGAGCACGAGCGCCGCGATCGGTATGAACGCCACGCCCAGCGCCGCCGCGCCGAACGCGAGTGCGCCAGCTCGGTTCGCGCCCCGGCCACGCCACCACCAAAGCATCAGCACCGCGAGCCCGGCCAGCCCCGGCGGCACGGTCCCCAGGGCGATCTGCTTCAACATGCTCGGATCCATCGATTGACTTTCTGAACGATAGTTTTCTGAGAGCTTCCGCGCAGATCATCGCCGCGTGCCTCGCCAAAGTCGATCAACCGCAAAGCCGCGCGGCGGTTCTCACCGCCGCGCGATGGATACTGAGACTGTCACAGGCAACGCCACGCTCGATGCCGCTCGCTTACGAGCGTGCGCCTTCGAGCGCGATCGTGACCACGACCTCTTCGCCGACCGGGCCGACCATGAACGCCATGCCATAGTCGCTGCGCTTGAAGCTGAAGGTGGTCTCGAAGCCCGCGACCTCGCCGCCCTTCATGCCCTTGCCGATCCCGCCGTCCTTGACGGTGACGGTGAGCGGCTTGGTCTGCCCGCGGAGCATGAAATCGCCCGCGACCTCGAAGGTGCCGTCGGCGTTCTTCTTGACGCTCTTGCTCACGAAGCTCATCTTCGCGAACTCTTTGGCCGAGAAGAAGTCGGGCGACTTGAGGTGCTTGTCGCGGCTGGCGTTGTTGGTGTCCACCGAATCAATCGGGATTGTCACGTTGATCGAGCTCGCCTCGGGCTTGTCCTTGTCGATGAGGAACGAGCCCTCGATGGTGTTGAAGCGGCCATACGACTGCGACACGCCTAGGTGCTGGACCTTAAAGATGGCGGCGGAGTGGACGCCGTCGATCTTGAACTCGCCCGCGTTCAGCGCCGGCGCGGCCGCTGGCTTCTCGCCCATGCCCATCGTCACGCTCGCCACCACACCGGCGACGGCGACCAGACCGGCCGCGCCCAACCCGAACCCGAACCAGACGCCACGTTTCATCGTTCTCGTTTTCATTCACGATCTCCTTGGTAACAAAGTGGTTCTCAACATCACACGAACTCCGCGATCCGAACGCTCGGATCGCGCGAACACGAAAGACTCGTCTAGCTCCTCTTCGCCGGGGCCGCTCGCGACCGAAGAGTTGGCGCTCCAGGCGCCTCCATCTTGAACTGCCTCGCCTTCACGAGGATGCGGTTTAACTCCGCCAGTTCCTTGCGGGCTAGGTGCCCCAGCTGCGCCTTGTGCAAGTCCGACAGAGGCCCATCCAAGCTCGCGAGCATCTCAAGCCCCGCTTTGCTGATCTTCACATGGATCACGCGGCGGTCCTTGTCGCAACGCGAGCGGGTGACCAGCTTCTCGCCTTCGAGCCGATCGATCAGCCGCGTGACGTCCGGCACGTGCGCCACCATCTGCTCGCCGATCTCGTGGCACGCCCGCCCGCACTCGCCAGCCCCGCGCAGGATCCGCAGCACGTTGTACGACGCACCCGTCAGCCCGCGCGACTTGAACAGGCGATCAAACGGCACACCCAGCAGGGACGCCGAACGCTGCACGTTCAAGAAGGCCTCCTGCTCGGGCGAATCGAACGCCTCGCGCTTCTGGATCTCGTGCTGAAGGTTCGCGTGCTTCATGGTTCGGCAAGGCAGGAAGAAAGGGGAGATGGCCGGCCGATAGGACGGTATTCCGGCGTCAACAGTAGTTGTTGCAACAACATGTGTCAAATCGGTGATCTCCTCGCTCGCCGAACGCTCACCTTCGGGTCACGTACGCTCACCTCGTTGCCCAGCCTCTTCGAGCCAACCTCGATCCTGCGCCAGACTGTCGCCACGCCGCTGGGCGAGATGGTCCTGGCCGCAACGTCGCGCGGGGTATGCCTGTGCGAGTTCGCCGACCTCCTCGCGCTCGCGCGCGAACTGGCCGACCTCGAACGGCGTATCGGCACGCCGATCCTCGAGGGCGACAACCAGCGTCTGTCCCCCCACATGTCCCCCCACATGTCCTCCCACATATCTTTGCTCGAACGCGAACTCGCCGGGTATTTCGCTGGCACGCTCCGGTCCTTCACCGTCTCGCTTGATACACCCGGCCCGCCGTTTCACCGCGCCGTGTGGGAACGACTCTTGCGCATTCCCTACGGCCAGACCACGTCATACAACGAGATCGCTCGCGCGCTCGACAACCTCAACTCCTGCCGAGCCGTCGGGCAGGCCAACGGGGCCAACCGGCTCGCGATCGTGATCCCCTGCCACCGGGTCATCGAAAAGACTGGCAAGCTTGGCGGCTACGGCGGCGGGCTGCATCGCAAACGCTGGCTGCTCGATCACGAGAGTCTTCACGCCGGGGACAGCACGAGCCCGGGCAGGGCGAGCGCGACCGGCTCGCTGTTCGCGGCCGTTGGACAGATTTTATAGCGCGAAGTTTTCTGGACGTTCGAAGCAGTACTGGTCGCCGGGCCGCGTTCCTTCCCCTCAGAACAGTCTCTTTGAGCGGAAACACAGCATGTCCGAGCAGATCTGTTGCGGTTCAGATTCCAAGCTGGCAACACCGCCGCCCTGACCTCCCAGCAACAGCAGGGCTTTGTCGAGTTCCGGCTCGGGCTCGACAACGCCTTGGGCGGGACGTCGGCCCGGCTCGGTCTCTCGTCCATCGCGCCCGTGAGCGGCCGGATCACCCCGACGCGCTGGTTCGACGCTCAGCTCACCTTGGGCACCAGGCCCACCGCTGGCGTGGCGACCTTGCACTGGTCGCTGACTTCCGGAGAGGTCACGCCGGGGCAGGTTCTCTTCGCCCAGTGGTTCGTCACAGACTCGGGGGCCGCGAGCGGCGAGGCGCTGTCGAACGTCGCACGCATCCCCTTCTTCTGCGGTTCGTCAGGCTGCCCCACCGCGTGCAGCCTGGCCGACTTTGACGCCGACGGGTTCCTGACTGGTGACGATTACGACGAGTACGTCACCGCCTTCGAAGCGGGCGACGTGGTCAGCGATTTCGACGGCGACGAGTTCGTCACCGGCGAGGACTTCGACGCCTTCGTCGTCGCGATCGAAGCTGGCTGCTAGGCGGGTTGGCACGCTCGTGCTTGCTTGAGTGAAACAACACTTGGCGTGAACCTTTGGCCAACCCTCTAGTCAGGCCTTTGGTCAGGGACGCACGCCATTTTTCATGAGTGGTTGCGCCCCGCCCGCGCCCCGGCGCGAGCCGCCGCGCGGCCGACGACCCTCGCTCACCTCTTGGTTTCTCTTCCCGGTGTTTGTCCGTGTCACCGCGTGGTGCGCACGCCGCTGGCTCGCGCGCGAGGCTTTCTCGACCACGCGAACAGACCTCTCGACTGGGCGGACGAGCCGCGCGCCTCTGCGAGCGAGTTCTTCACCACGCGGCGACACGAAGAAGCACAGGGGTTTTCGTTGGTGGCGTAGCGAGACAGGGAAACAGCGAGTCAGCGAAACAGGCGGAAAAGTCTGGTCCGCCTTCTTCCCTGTCTCGCTGTTTCGCTGTCTCGCTGTTCCGCTCACTCGCTTCTTTGCAACCTGCCTACTCCAGCTTCATGGCTCGGCCCATCGCCTGCCCCATCTCAGCCGGGCTCATGGCAACCTCGACGCCTGCGGCCAGCAGGGCGGTGATCTTGGCGGCGGCGGTGTCGTCGGCCCCGCCGATGATCGCGCCCGCGTGGCCCATGCGGCGGCCCGGGGGCGCGGTCTGGCCCGCGATAAACGCGGCCGTCGGCTTCTTGACGTGCTGCTTGATGTACGCCGCCGCCTCGATCTCGTCGCTGCCGCCGATCTCGCCGATCATGATGATCCCGTGCGTGTCGGGGTCGGCCTCGAACAGCTTGATGCAGTCGATGTGGTTGAGCCCGCGCACCGGGTCGCCCCCGATGCCCACGCAGGTGCTCTGCCCGAGGCCCATGGTGCTGGTCTGCCACACCGCCTCGTAGGTCAGCGTGCCCGAGCGGCTCACGATGCCCACGGCCTTTCCCAACCTGCTCTGGCTCACGTGGGTGTGGATGTAGCCGGGCATGATGCCGATCTTGCACCCGGCGTTGGTGAAGAAGGAACCGGACTCGTCTCGACCAAACTTGCCGTCTCCGGTCTTGGGGCCGGGCGTGATGACTCCCGGGCAGTTCGGCCCGACCAGCGTGTACCTCGAAAGAACCTGCGGGCCCTTGCCGTCGGCCTCGCGCCACGCGCCGTTGGCCACGCCCCACTCGCGGTTCATCTCATCAAGCACCGCCCGCGTCTTGATCATGTCCTGTACCGGCACGCCCTCGGTGATGCAGCAGATGACGCTGAGCCCGGCGGCGGCGGCCTCGAGAATCGCGTCGGCTGAGAAGGCGGGCGGGACGAAGATCATGGTGGCCGTCGCGCCGGTGGCCTTCACGGCGGCCTCGACAGTGTCGAAGATCGGCAGCCCGTTAGCGTTCCCCTCGACCAGGAACCGAGTGCCGCCCTTGCCAGGCGTGACGCCGCCAACCATTTTCGTGCCGTATTCAAAGCACCCCTTAGTGTGGACGGCCCCAGAGGTGCCGGTGATGCCTTGACAGAGGACGCGCGTGGTGTGGTCGATCAGGATGGCCATAGGCGGAGAGTGTAGAGGCCCGGCCGAGAACGCGAAAGAGACGCGCGAAATGTTGCGAGCGATCGATTCCGGGCGCGTCCGGCGAGGCTCTGCGGGTAAACTTCTCGGGCGTGCGCGCATGACCAACCTCAACCCCAACCTCAACCCCGGCCTCAATCCTGATCGATCCGAGCCGGTCGGCCCGGCCAAGGCGGGCTCGCCCGCCACGGTCGGCACGCTCACCACTTGGGGCAGTCTCGCGCCCATCGGTGTGGCCACCACCGAGCACCTCGACGGCACCAGCATCGGGCCCTACCGCCTGTTGAGCCGGCTGGGCGAGGGCGGGTTCGGGGTGGTGTATCTCGCTCAGCAAGACACGCCGGTGCGCCGCCGCGTGGCGATCAAGGTCATCAAGCCGGGGATGGGATCGCGCGAGGTGATCGGGCGCTTCAGCGCCGAACGGCAAGCGCTAGCGCTCATGAACCACCCCAACGTGGCCACGGTGCTGGACGCGGGCGAGACCGGGGCGGGGCTGCCGTACTTCGTGATGGAGCACGTCGCGGGAGCCTCGATCACCGACTATTGCGACAAGGCGCGGCTGCCGGTGCGCGAGCGGCTGGTGCTGTTCATGCTGGTGTGCGACGCGGTGCAGCACGCCCACCAGAAGGGGATCGTTCACCGCGATATCAAGCCCAGCAACGTGCTCGTCGAGATCAAGGACGACAAGCCGGTGCCCAAGGTGATCGACTTCGGCGTGGCGAAAGCGCTGCACCGCCCGCTGACCGAGCACTCGGTTTACACCGAGCAGGGGCGGATGATCGGCACCCCCGAGTACATGAGCCCCGAGCAGGCGGAGATGACCGGGCAGGACATCGACACGCGCACGGATATCTACTCGCTGGGCGTGCTGCTCTATGAGCTGCTGACAGGATCGCTGCCGTTCGAGGCGACGGCCCTGCGCGCGGCCGGGCTGCCCGAGATCGTGCGGCTGATCCGCGATGTTGACCCGCCCAAGCCCAGCACGCTGATCCGCGATTCGGTCTCCGCAGAGCCCAAGTCGCGGACTAAGCCCAAAACACCCACGTCAGCGCGGCCCACGCCCTCGGAGAAGCTGGCGGCGCTGCGCCGCAGCGACCCCCGCGGGCTGGCGTCGCAACTGCGCGGCGACCTGGACTGGATCGTGATGCGGGCGATCGAGAAGGAGCGTGTGCGGCGTTACGCAAGCGCCAGCGAATTGGCCGCGGACATCGGGCGGCATCTGCGCGACGAGCCCGTGCTGGCCGGGCCGCCCAGCGCGCGGTACCGCATCCAGAAGTTCGCCAAGCGGAACCGCAAGCTCCTGATCGCCGCAGCTGGCGTCGCGGGCGCGCTCATGCTGGGCAGCGCGGCAACAACCTACGGCTTCATTACCGCGCGGTCCGAGCGCGACCGGGCTGTCGCCGCCGAGCACCTTGCGCAGGAACGCCTTCACGCCGTGGAAGCGGCTCAGGCCGAGAGCGAGACTCAGACCAAGATCGCCACGGCTGTCACCGATTTTTTCAACTATGACGTGCTGGATCTAGAGCCCGTCGGTCCGGGGCAGCCCGAGCCGACAGTGCGGCAGATCCTGGACAAGGCCGCGGTCGCGGTAGATTCGGCGTTCGTCGGCAAGCCCGCACAAGAAGGCGCGGTGCGCGAGCGGCTTGGGAACCTGTACCGCAAGCTCAGTCTTCTCGACAAGGCCGAGCCGCAGCTGAGACGGGCGGCGGAGTTGCTCGAACAGGGGCTCGGCCCGAACCATCGCCAGACCACGGCCGCGATCCAACGCATGGGCGCGTTCATGCTGACGAAGGAACGCTACGCGGAGGCCGAGCAATATTATAACGATGCGTATCAACGACGCCGCGCAGAGCCATCAACACAGCCGAACTTTGTGCTCAACTCGCTGCTATACCGTGCGCACGCCCAGACCAAGCAGGGGAAAACAGACGGGCCCGTGGCGGATGCGGAATCGGTCCTCGCCGACTTCGTCTCAAGGCTTGGCGAATACGACCATTCGACGCTGGTCGTCAAGGGCGATCTCTGCCAGATTTACAACAACACCGGGCGCTTCGCGGAAGCTGAGCAGCTCGCGAGTGCGGTGCTCGCACACGAAGCCCAATCGCCCAGCGGCGTGGGCGATCGCGTGCCGTCTTTTCAGATCCAGCTGGCTCGGGCGCTCAGCGGGCTGGGGCGCGGCGACGAGGCCGAACCGCTCTTTTCGTCCGGCTTCGAAACGCTGGCCAAGACCATGCCGCCGGACCATCTCAACCTAGGCGAGATCCGCAAAGTGCGCGGGATGAGCTTGCTCCAACTGGGACGGGCTGGCGACGCGCGGCGAGAACTCACGGCCGCCCACGCGATCTACGCCGCCAACATCGGCCCGTCGTGCCCGAGCGCGGTCGAGCTCGCCCGGTCGCTCGCGGAACTGGCTCGAAAGAACACCGACAGCGCCGAGGCCGCTCGCTGGGACAAGCTCGCGGACCGTTGAGCGTGTGACCACCAGATTTTTGACTTCGAAAGCCTCGATGAACCCAAAGCGACCCATCACCCCGCCCAAAGGGCTCGAACGATCTTTCGCGGAGCTTCAGGAGATCCCCAACGTCGAGCCCGCCACGGCCGAGAACCTGCTCCGCCTCGGTGTGCGCACGCTCGAAGACCTCAAGGCTCGCGACCCGCTCGAGATGTACGACGCGATTTCGCGGCTCGACGGCGTGCGGCACGACCCGTGCGTGATTGACGTGTTCATGGCGGTCGTTCACTTCGCCAAAACCGGCCATGCCAAGCCGTGGTGGAACTTCACGGCCTCACGAAAGAAGCTGCTCGAAGCGCACGGCCGCTCAGGGTGATCTTCAACAACCGCTAGCGAACAGTTCCATATACACATCAAAGTCGTTGCCGGTGATGAACCCGTCGCCGTCGAGGTCCGCCGCCAGGTCCCCGCCACCGAAGGCCGCAACGAACTCGTCAAAATCCTCGCCGGTCGTGAAACCGTCGCGGTTGAAATCGGCCGGGCAGGTCTCGCCAAGGCGGATCAGCCAGCCCTCGCTGACGCCTGCGGGGTTGACGCCCACGCCTACGATATTCTGACCGTCCCCCGAGATCGCGAACGAGATGACCAGCGTCCAGCCGGGCAGTTGCAGCCCGTAGTCGGAGCCAAGGACGTCCTGGAGCTTGCGCATGCCGTGCGCGGCGTCCCAGATGAACGCGTCGTAGTTCCGGAAGTTTGGCGGCGGGGTGCCGTCGCTATAGCCGATGATCACCGAGCCGTCGGCCGACATACCCGTCGCGTAGCTCTGGAACGTCCCCCCGGGCAGATCGCCCAGCGGCTCGATCACGCCGTCGGCCCAGCGGTAGGCTTCGAACGACGTGCCGCTCGAAGGCGAGGCACCGGTGCAGGCCGCGATGTTCCCCGCGTCGTTGACCGCCACCGCGAAACTATCGACGCGCCCGCCGGGGATGTCCCCGATCACGACCCAGCCCGAGCTCGGGCTCCACAGCGCGGCCAAGCCCGGGCCGGCGGGAGATACCGAACCCGCGATCCACGCGCCGCTCGAAGACACGCCTTGCGCATCGGTGTCACCAAAGAGATTGTCTGTGTCGGGCAAGAGAACGTCGGCCGGGGTCGAAGCGGAGGTCCAGCGGAAGGCCGAGCCACTGGAACCTGTGACCGTCGAGCCCACGATCACGTTGCCGTCCAGCGAGCACCCGCGCGCGACCGAGTTCGCCACATTCGACAGAGCGCTCAGAGAATCAAGGCCCGCTGGCAAGGCCCAGCGGATGGCGGCCTCCCCTGTCGACGTGGCCGATTGCCCGACAAGGACCGATCCATCCCCGTTCATCGCGCGCACGATGCCCCGGAACGCCCCGCCGGGTAGGTCTCCCAGCGCGACCAAGCCCGTTTCCACGGTCCAGCGGAACGCCTCGTCGCCGTCGGCCGACGAGCTGGCCCCGGCCACCACTCGGCCGTCGGACGAGACGGCGCGGGCCGAACTCCACACACGGCCGCCCGGAAGGTCGCCGAGCGGATAAAAACGAGCGGTCTGCCCGGACGCAACAGAACCTACCAAAGACCACACAAGAAACGCGGAGGTACATCTCGCCAGCCGCACGATGCCGGAAGCTACGCCCGAGCCTGATTCACAACGCATACCCGTCCATGCCATGGTGTTGATCCCTTTGTGCAGGATGGTACCCTCGAGCCGCTAGTACAGCAGACTCCAAAGGCAGCAGAGGCCGCGAAAACAAACGCAAAAAGCACCACCGTCATCGATTGTTACGACTGCCCGAACCAAACACAAGAGGAACTTGGTCGTCCGGGCTCAATCTACGCTCGCGCGCCGTCATAAAGTGGAGGCACCGCACAGGCTGGGCCACTGTGAAGCGGAACGTTCATCCTATTTGAGCACGCATCCCCAACCTCTGCTCCCTCATTTGCCCGCTAAAGTTCCCCCCCACCTCCTCAACCGGCCTCACGTGCCGACCTTTCTTCGGAGCCCTCGCATGCGTGCGATCATCACCGGCCAAGTCGGCATGGACAAGCGTCCCTACCTCGACCAAACCAGCGCCTTCGCCGCCCAGCAGGGCGAGCCGATCAGCATCTACAACGTCGGCGACATGATGTACCGTGAGGGCACCGACGTCCGCCCAGGAAAGATCCTCGACCTGCCGCTCTCGCGCCTCAACAGCCTGCGCCGGGCCGCGTTCAAGGACATTATCTCCGAGAGCCGCGACGAGAAGAACATCATCGTCAACACCCACGCCACCTTTCGCTGGCGGCACGGGCTCTTCGCCGCGTTTGATTACGACCAGATCACCAAGCTCCAGCCCGACCTGTTCATCTGCCTGGTGGACAACATCGAGGTCGTGAACCACCGCCTGCACGCCGAGCACGAGATCGACGCCACGCTCAAGGACTGCATGGTCTGGCGCGAAGAGGAAATCCTCGCCACCGAGCTGATGAGCAAGGCCATCCCCAACAGCCGGTTCTACATTCTGAGCCGCGGTCGGCACGCGCTGACCACCAAGCAACTCTTCCGGCTTGTCTGCCGCCCGCAGATGCGCAAGGTCTACC
>CAZIMT010000013.1:0-5165 GCA_964540295.1 uncultured Phycisphaeraceae bacterium | reverse complement strand
ACCCGAGCTTCCCGATGAGCCACGTGATGGACATGCCCGAGGTGCTGGCGGAGATCGATCACTTCCGGGCTCAGCTGGCCGAGCACTTCATCACGTTTGATCCGGGCGACGTGGACGAGAAGCTGCTGCTGGACCGCGGCATCGCGGCCGCGCGTGACGGTAAGGAGTTCCTCGACGTCGCCGCGCACACCTTCGGCGGCAGCAAGCAGACCGGGAACGAGCCGATCAAGGTTCGCATCCGCGAGATTCTCGACATCGCTGGCGACGTGGACGGGCAGATCTACATGCGCGATTTCAAGCTGGTGGATCAGGCCGACATGATCGTGAGTTACATCCCCGAGATCCCCGACGGCAAGGGCGGCGGGATCCCGGGCTTGTCCAGCGGGGTCGAGCGCGAGCTGCACCACGCCTTCGAGCACACCAAAGAGGTCTACGTGGTGTGGAAGCCCAAGAAGCCGCCGAGCCCGTTCATCACCGAGACGGCTACCAAGATCTTCAAGAGCACCGACGAGGCCATGGCCCACTTTGAGAAGCAGGGGTACTTCGCGGAGAAGAATCTTTTTGGGCATTGAAAAGGGAACCATGAAATGCTCATGTCCGCAAGAGTACCTCTACCCAAGCTCGTGGGGCAGGCGTCCCGGTCTGCCCTCTACTGCTTCTCCTTCTTTCTTTGCTTTGGCTCGATGCGCGCTGGGTCGCGCGAGAACTTTGAAGAAGAGGTAGAAAGCAGGCGAGACGCCCGCTCCACGAGATTGCGTAAGGATTCTAAAGGCATCCCCTACACCACCGGCGGCACGGTCGCGGTCTTGCCCGTCAGCCGTTTCATATACACCGGCCAGAGCCCCGCCTTGCTCTTAAGGTCGTAGTGATACAAGCAGACCTGCGCCAGGTCGATCGACCCGTACACCTCGTGCAGCACGATCGCCATCTTCAGCAGCTGTTCGGCCGAGAGCCGGTCGAGCTTGGTGAAATCGCGCACGTACAGCACGTCGGACCACAGCACCTGCCGGATACCTCGGTTGATGTTGTTGTCCGCGACGACCGGCTTGAAAGCTCGCCCCATCGGGCCTAGGAGCGTGTGCAGCAGGAAACCCTGCTCGCGCAAGAACGCGTCCACGTCCGCGAACAGCGGCTGCCCCTCGTACATCGGCACAAACTCGACCTCAAGGTCCAGCACCGTCACGTTGGCCAGGTGCCGCGTGGCGCCGCGGAGCATGTCCAGCTCTGCGCCCTGCACGTCGCACTTGATGTAATCGATGCTCGCGATCTCCGGGATATCGTCGAGCCGCTTGGTCTGGACCTTGGACGTCGAGACCGTGGTCGTCAATTCCAGCAGGTTGTTGAACCGCCTGAGCAGGTCGTCGTTGGGCTTGTACAGCGACGCGGTCATCGACTGGTTGGTCAGGTAGAACGTCCGCTCTGACCCGTCGCCGATGAAATACGGCAGGTACTGGTGCCCCTTGTGCCCCAGCGTGTTGAGCTTGTCGCACTCGGCCTGAACGGGCTCGAACCCGACCACCCGCGCGACGTCGTTCTTCATCAGCGGCCGGTACGTCGGGCCTTTGGACCCCGGCAGCATCATCGCGCCGATGTCGACCACGTCGATCTGGGGACAGCTCCGGCCGAGCATCTCAAGAATACTGAACATGTACGTTCCTCCAATCGATCCTCAAATGTTAGGCCTTGGTAGCAGCGGCTCTCCGAGCCGCGTCTTCGAACCACCAGAATCGATCCGCGTATCGTCGGAAGGAGAAGGCAAAAGAAATCGGCTCGGAGACCCGACCTACCTGAAGGCCTCTGAAACCCGCGCTTTCGATTCCCCAACGATTGGCCGGGAGCGTCCATGTCGATCAAGTCCGCATACTCAACCCTTCGTACCGACCAGTTTGAGTCCCACCGCGCGACCGACGCGCACGCCGACGCTGAGGAGCGGACCTACGCCACGTTCATGCACCTTTCGCTCCTGGCCGCGGCCGGATCCTTCGGCGCGCTGGCCCTCAGCATCCCCGTTCTCATGTGGATGTACAAGCGGAAAAAGTCGCCGTTTCTCGACGACCACGGCAAAGAGACCATCAACTTCCAGATCTCCCTCATCATCTACGGCCTCGCTACCGCTCTCGTCGCCGTGCTGACCTTCGGGCTGGGCGTCGTCTTCTTTGTCCCGCTGGGTATCTACGCCTTGGTGTTCACCATCGTCGCCGCCATGGCCGCCAACCGAGGCGAATACTACCGCTACCCGGCCTGCCTTCGCGTGCTGCACTAACTCGCAAATTGACGGGCTAGTCCCACCACCAAGCCCACCACCACACCAACCACACGAGCCGCCCCAGAGCCCCCGCCCTACACTCACCCGCGTGCCCTTGCTCGAAGCTCACAACCTCCGAAAAACCTACAACGGTCGGCTCGTCGTGGACGGCGTCTCGTTCCACGTCGAAAAGTCCGAGATCGTCGGGCTGCTCGGCCGGAACGGGGCTGGCAAGACCACCAGCTTCCGTATGGCGATCGGCATGATCGACCCCGACCCGGGCCCGAACGGCGGTCGTGTTCTCTTTGGCGGCAATGATGTCTCCGCGCTCCCCATGTACCGTCGCGCACGCCTAGGCATGGGGTACCTCAGCCAAGAGCCCAGCATCTTCAATCGCATGTCGGTCGAGCAGAACCTGCTGGCGATTTTGGAAACGCGGTCGCTCAACCGTGCCGATCGCAAGCGAAGGGCGGCCGAACTTCTCGAACAGTTCGGGCTCACCCACAAGGCCAAGCACCTGGCGCGGACCTGCTCGGGCGGCGAACGCCGGAAACTCGAAATCGCTCGCGCCTTGGTAACCGACCCGCAGCTCATCCTTCTCGACGAGCCCTTCAGCGGCGTCGATCCCATCGCCGTCGAAGACCTTCAGCAAGAGGTCCGCACCTTGGCCGACCGCGGCATCGCGTTCCTTATCACCGACCACAACGTGCAGCAGACCCTGCGCGTGTGCGACCGGGCATACATCATCGACAGCGGCAAGAAGTTCGCCGAGGGCTCACCGCGCGAGCTGATCAACGACGAACTGGTCCGCCGCGTCTACCTCGGATCGCTCTTCCGCGGCGACGAGTTCGACCAGCCCCTGCGCCGCATCGGCCCGCGCGAGAAACCGGCCGCCCGAGCTGCGCCGTAGAGAGTCTTCCGACCCCTGCCGAATCTCGCGAACGGGCGTCTCGCCCGTACCTGCTCACTTTTTGCCGCGCTCACACTTTCGAGAATCATTCTCATTTTCTGAAGCTCAGTTCGTTCGCCGCTGATATCCTGATTTTCATGGCCAAGAACCGCACCACCCCCAACCTGCTCGCGCTCGCACTCGCCGCCGCCATCCTGCCCGGCTGCCTCCAACGCAAGATCCTCGTCACCTCCGAGCCGCCCGGCGCGATCGTCGAGGTCAACGACGTCGAGATAGGCCGAACCCCCGCCGAGACCGACTTCACGTTCTACGGCGACTACGACGTTCGCGTGAAACTAGACGGCTACGACACCATCCGCGAAAAGAAAACCGCCAGCGCCCCGCTGTACGAATATCCGCCCTTTGATCTCGTGGCCACGGCGCTCCCCTTCGATATCGAGAACACGGTGAAGTGGCACTTCATCCTGCAACCCGCGACGACCACACCAGAAAAGGAAGGCGCGATCCTCGATCGCGCCCGCGAGCTTCGCGATCTTGTCGATAGACCGAGCGTAGCGCCTGAAGATAAGAAATAGCCCAGCTTCCCAAGTTAGCAACACAATTTGAAACGAGCGCGCACGTCGCAGAATTGACGGTCTCTCTGGCATTGACCCGCGCGCCGTAACCCAATCCGCCGAGGAACGCGCCATCGGCCAATCATCGAGGTAACCCGTGATGTCTTCCGCTCGCACCCTCACCGTCGCCCTTGGCGCTTCTTCCCTCATCGCACGGATCGCCCCGATAGGATTGCTCGGGATCGCGGCGGCCCTGTCTGCCCCAGCCAGCGCTCAGGTCTTCCTGAACCTGGACGGTTTCGGCATCGGCAACGGCAGCGGCACGGTGCAGACGTCCGACGGGCCGGTATCCGATTCGGCGAACATCAACAATCTCTTCTTCCCCCAGTTCGGCACCGACATCGCGAGCATCGTCGCCAGTCGTGGCAGCGGCTTCGCAAAAATCGCGACGAGTTCTGAGTTCGACAGCGGCACCATCAGGCTGCAGTCGAACATCCTCGCCCAAGGGTCGTCCATCTGCGAGGTAAGCGGCTGCGGCAACGGCAGCGGCACCGCGAGCGTTACCACGCGGGCCACGTTCCGCGTCAGCGAGGAGGCCGTGCTCTTTCTCGGCGGCTACATTTTGGCCTCCTCGCACGTCAATCCCGGCATCGGTGGCAGCGGGATCAGCTCATCCACGAGCAATGTGGTCGTGACCGAAGGACTGGCAACGCTCTTCGGACGCACGATCCGCAACAGCAACGGAACACTGACCAGCGAGACGATCCCCGAAAGCGGCGTGGCCCGGCTCTTCCCCGGCGTCGATTACGCGTTCACGGTCTCCTCCAGCGGCGATGCTCAGGCCTTCGGTTTGAATTCCGACGCCGATGGTCAATCTTGGACGTTGGTGACGGTCCGCCTCTTCCCTCCCGCGTGCCCCACGGTCACCGCGCCTTCTGATGTTGTTCACTGCACGAATCAGGCGTCCGCGCCCGCGGTCTTCACGGTCGTCGCCAGCGGTGCGCTCCCGCGCACCGTGAAGTGGCAGAGGTTCGCCGTGGGCGGTTGGAGCGACCTCAGCGACGGCCCGGTCGGCGGCGTGGGCACCGTGTCAGGGGCGACCACCACGACGCTCACCATCTCCGACCCGGGCATCGTTGCCAACAGCTTTCGCGCCAGGGTGCAGAACGATTGCGGCGTCGCATTCAGCACGCCAGCCGCGATCCTGCTCTGCCCCGCCGACTTCGACTGCGACGGCTTCGTCACCGGCGACGACTTCGACGCGTATGTCGCGGCGTTCATCAACGGCGATCTGGCCGCCGACTTTGACGGCAACGGCTTTGTCAACGGCGACGACTTCGACGCCTATGTGCTCGCGTTCGAGGGCGGGTGCTGAGCACGCGAAGGGTCGCGAGCTTTCTTTCCTTAGAGTCTGTTTCAGAACCCTCAAAGTTCTAGTGGGATAGGTTTTCAACCC
>CAZIMT010000012.1:28729-35516 GCA_964540295.1 uncultured Phycisphaeraceae bacterium | reverse complement strand
CGCCCAGCGTGGACTCCACCCCGCTCACCCTGAACGTGACCCCGCCCGGCCCCGCGAACTTCACCCACAACCCGACCAACGTAAACGAGACCCTACGCGGGGCCGCCAACGCGTACCTGAACGCCAACATCGTTCGTGATTTCGCCCTCAAGTACAACCCCACCTTCCCGGTGATCGCCACGCAGACTGAGTTCCGAGTCAACGTCCAGGTCGCGGGCACCTGCAACGCGTACTACGACGGCGCTTCGATCAACTTCTTCCCCGCAGGCGGCGGTTGCCCGAACACAGCCTTCGGCGACGTCGTTCATCACGAATACGGCCACCACCTCGTGAATGTCGCAGGGTCGGGCCAAGGCCAGTACGGCGAGGGCTACGGCGACCTGATGGGGGTTCTGATCTCAGACGACCCGATCCTAGGTTTCGGGTTCCTCGGCAGCTGCAGCAGCGGACTCCGGAGCGCCATCACCACGCTTCAGTACCCCTGCTCGGGCGGGATCCACGACTGCGGACAGCTCTTGACCGGCTGTTTCTGGGACACCCGCAACGCCCTCGTGGCCGCAGGCGTGTCCAACTATCGCGACCTGCTCGCGGCGTGGGCGCTCAACAGCATCGTGGTCCACACCGGCGACCTCGTCACGCCGCAGATCACGCTCGACGTGCTCACGCTGGACGACGACGACGCCAACATCAACAACGGCACGCCGCACTACAACCAGATCAACGCGGGCTTCTCCAAGCACAACATGCCCGGCCCAGTGCTGAACTTCATCAACTACTCGTTCCCCGACGGCCGACCCGAACTCATCGCCCCCACCGGCGGCACAACTTTCAACGTCAAGGTCGTCGGCGTGAACGGGAACACCCTCAAGGCCGGGTCGGTCAAGCTCCTGGTAGACCCCGAGAGCGACGGTTCGTTCGCCTCCACGACCCTTACGCTGGCCTCGCCCGACACCTACACAGTGGTCATGCCGCCCTCGGTCTGCGGCTCGACCGTGCCGTACTACTTCTCCGCCCAAACCACGACCTTGGCCGTCGCCAACAGCCCCGCGACCGCCCCGGCCGCCACCTACCTCGCGTCGAGCGCCAACTCGATCACAACCGGCTTCACCGACAATTTCCAGACCAACCTCGGCTGGACCACGTCCAACACGGGCGGCCTCACGGCCCAAGGCAAGTGGATCCGCGCTATCCCCGGCAACTTTGGCACTGGAGACCCGAGCGCCGACGCCGACGGCTCCGGGCTCTGCTTTGTCACGGGCAACGCCACGGGCGATGAAGTGGCACGCAGCTCGACCCTCATTTCTCCCACCCTCAACGCAACCGGAGCCGCGTACGGCCTGAGCTACGCCCGCTGGTTCTTCACCGACTCCGCAGGGAGCACAGACTCCTTCGTCGTCAACGTCTCCAACGACAATGGCGCGACCTGGAAAAACTTTGAAACCATCAACGGCGGCAGCGCGGACGGGATCGGCGGCTGGAAGGTCAAGCTCGCGGATCTGGCCTCGAAGATCACGCCCACCAGCACCATGAAGGTTCGCTTCGTGATCACGGATAACCTGCCATACTCGACCGTCGAGGGCGGCGTCGACTCCGTCAAGCTCGTCGTCTTCAACTGCGGCACAACCTGCCCCAGCGATTTTAACGGCGACGGCTTCGTCAACGGCGACGACTTCGACGCGTACACCGCTGCCTTCGAGGCCGGAAACATCTCGGCCGACTTCAACAACGACGGGTTCGTCAGCGGCGACGACTTCGACGGCTACACGGCCGCCTTCGCCGCTGGCTGCTAAACCCGCGAAGTGATCCTCGTTCCCTCTCGACCCCCGGCTCAGGCCGGGGGTTTTTTATTTCTGGATTGGCAGCAATGAACCACACACGCGTGCGCGAGAACGGTGCAGAACGCCCCACGCGTGCGCGCGAGGCTCTTTCGTTTCGAGCATATTCAGTTTATGTGCATCGATTGAATACGAACGCAGAGGGAGTAGAGAGAGTAAAGGGAGTCAGAGAAACGCGGAGCCGCACCTATGTTGGAAGCAAAGACTCGGGCTTAGATGAGATCTTCTTACAGGCCTCACTCTGAGTTTCTCTGACCCTCTCTGCTCCCTTTGCGTTCTCTCCGGGCGTATACCTCTACCGAAAACGATCTCAACGCTACGTCGATGTTGAACGTGATCTACCGAATCGCCGACATGACCGTGACCATCATCCCCACCAGCGTCCCGTTGTGGAGCAGGTGAGCCGTGATCGGCGCGATCAGCGAGCCGCGCCACTCGCGCATCAGAGCAAAGTTAAAGCCCAGCGTCATGACGGGCAGCAGCAGCGGGATCGGGTAACCGTGCATCAGCCCGAAGACCGCGGTCGAACCCAGCGCCGCCACCACCATCGGCACACGCGAACGCAAGTGCCGGAAGAACGCGCCGCGGAAGACCGACTCTTCAACCAGCGGCGCCCAGAACGTGGCGAGACAGAAGAACAGCACCAGCGTTCCGGTGTCGGCCTTGGTGATCAGATCAAGAACCTTGTTCTCGGGGACCGGGGCGTGCGCGTCCGGGCCCGCCATCACCAGCCCTTGAAGCATCACGAGCAGCAGGGCAACCAGCGTGGCGAACAGGAAGAGCGGGAGCCCGGCCAGGTACCCGAAGATCCCGCAGCCGATCTCTCGGAACACCCCGCCGCCGCTGGTGAAACCCATCGCACGCCGGAACGACCCCCACGGCACGCCGCGGAGCAACGGCCACAGAATGAGAGGGACCAAGGCCCACTGCGCCAGCAGCGCCGCCGCAGGGCTGCCCGAAGCGAACTTCACGAGCGCGAGGCTGACGAACCCCAGCACGAAGATCGCGAGCGTTTCCAGGTACACGCTCCCGCCAGGGATCGGCGCGACAAACTTACGCCGTATCTTGCCCTGCGAGATCAGGACCAGCATCACGATCGCCAGCGCGAACCCGGCCAGAATCCCGCCGCCGATCAACACCCCAAAGACAATGAACGCGGCGAGCAGTTGACCCCCGCCCCCCAGCGTGTCCAGCCGCATCGGATCGCGATCGCCCTTCCCGTACGCGGTGGCGACCCGGCCCCACCAGCCTTGACGGTCCAGCAGCCGCGCCTCGTCCTCGCCCGGGATCTCGGTTTCCTTGCCAGCATAAATCAGCTTGAGCGTCTCGGCGTCGTGCCTCAGTTCAGCGACCGCGGCCGCGTGCTCGGACCGCGATTTGTCGATCTCCTCTCCCACGAGACCCGGCGCCAGCTTCCACTCACTCGCTTCCTTCTGAAAATCGATCGCGTCGAGCTTCGAGATCGCGTCCTCGCCGCCCTTGAGCTCGCCCGCGGCGATCGCGAAGCGCACCCGATCAGACAGCCCGACGTGCGGCGGCCCCATCAGGCTGGACTTGGTGGGGTCCATCGTTTCGAGCAGTTGGTCGCGCTGGGCCGCATCGCCACCCTTAGTCAGCTGCGCGATCTTCAGCACGACACGCCCGGCGATCGAGAACTGATCGAAGTCCGAGAGCTTTTCGGTGGTCACAGACGCAGACGCTGAGGCTGGCGAAGGCTTCAGCCCGCCCTCGCACTGCTGAAAGAAAACCACGGTCGGGACCAGCAGGCACACCGCGAGAAATGCGATAAACCTCGCCCCCCGCGAGCCCGGGTCGGGCATGCGAGCCGGGACGGTGGCAGAAGAAATGTCCGTAGACCCGGCCGCGGTTGGGATCTGGCTCATGCGGGCAATCCTAGCGGAGGCCGCACGCGATGTTTAAGCGGAAGCTCAGTGACCTGAATCAGTCCCGGGCCGTTCACGCCGCCCAAGGCCCATCGTCGCCGCGAGCGTAATCGGGGCCCAGCGCGTTGCGCAGGTTGTCTAGACGCCGTTGCGTGCGCTCGATCGCGTCCTCGGCGCTGTGGCGGACGGTCGTGGAAGGCGTCCACCGATCCGAGGCCGACGAAGATCGCGTCGGCGCGGTGGAGGCTCTGATCCCCGCCGTCGTCCCCGTCGTCACCGCCGCGGCACGGACCCCTTGAGAGAACGGGATAGGGTCCAAGTTGATCGTTCGTTCGTGCGGGGCCGATTGAGTCTCGCCGAATTTCAGAGCGTTCATGAGGGCGTCCTCCGTGTCGCCGGGCCAGACCCGACAACTCGCAAGAGATCGGTGCCCCAAGGCCCAGGGATGAGTTGCGGAACGGATCGCCGTGCGCTTCGACCTACCCAGCCCGTCCAGACCGCGAGTGTTCGCCATGTTCGTCTAAATCGGCCCGGGAACGCCGGGCCGAGAAGAACGGCGTGGCACACACGGCCAAGTCCGCAAACCCGGTCCGGTAATACCCGTTCCACGCCGCACAACCGAGCGGTTCCCCGGGCCGCATAGGACTATCCTTCGAATCATGGAACCGCGACAGGGACCAGAACCAGGTCCGGACCAAGCTCGTCAACAAGCTCTTACCCAGCGTCGTCACCCCCAAGTGGTGTCGCCCAACAAGCGCCGCGAGCCCGACGACCAAGACCACGACGAAGGCCCCACCGACGCCGACGTCGAACGCTTCTCCGGCGTCACGCAACGCTGCCCCAAGTGCAACACAGAGCTCTACGACGACGCCGAGATATGCTGGAGCTGCGGCGAGGCCCTGCTGAACCGCGAGCGGCACGCCGACGGGATCTCGTGGTGGGTCATCACCATCATCGTGGGCCTTGTCATCGCCGTGATCGTCTGGAGTTCGCGGTAAGTTTGGTTCGATCGGTCGGACGCGCGTTCCTCTCGAATCGAGTGCGCTGGTGAGAAATCGTCGGCGCGGAATTCCCAACTTCCTTCGGCCGCGACCGCGCAACTCCGAACCTTCCTCGCACCGGAGCTCATCGATGTCCACCCAACGGCGCACCTCGACCCACCCTGCCATCAACAGCCGCACCGTGCTCGCGGCCCTCTCGAGCCTGCTCTTGACCGCGCCAGCGCTGGCTCAAACAGCACACAGCAAAGACGCCGACCCCTTGGCCGGGCCTCGTGTGGTCGAGGCCGTCAAGGCCAACCCGTTGGCCACGGTGGACTTCAACGGCATGATCCGCCGCCCCGAGACCACGCCCGAACAGGCCGTGCTCGCGCAGATGACGCTCGATGAAAAAGCACGCGACGCCGTGACGCAAGTGTTCGAGCGGCGACAGGCGATTCTTGATGATTTCGTGGTCAAGGAGATCAACCTGCTGACCAAGTTCGGCGTGGCGTCGGGCACCAACGACAAGCTCGACCAAGCCGCGCTGGGGATCGAAGCGTTCCAGAAACTCGCGCCGCTGCGCGAGGGCGGCTCGCTCTGGGAACAAGTCATGGCCGCGTTGCCCGACCCGAGCGCCGCCGACTTCAACACACGGATGAGCGCCTACTGGGACGCGATCGTGGCCGAGGGCAAGAAGCTCAAGAAGAGCAAGGACGCCAGCGAACTCAAGCCGGGCAAGAAACCGGTTGAGAAGGAGCGCTCTCGCTTCGAGATCGTGGCCGATGAACGCCTCAAGATCCTGGGCCAGGAGATCAAGGACACCTTCGAACGCCAGCAGGCTAGCGGCGAGTACCTCATCAAATACTTCACGCACGACCTAAACCTCAGCCCAACCCAGAAAGCTCGCATCCAAGAGATGACGCTGACGTTCATCAACGAGACGAGCATGAAGCCCAACGACGAGCAGCAGAAGGCCTTGGCTCTTCAGGCGATGTCGATCTTGACGGAAGAGCAGCGGCTGAAGATGACGAAGAAGATTGTCGATATGGGGAAGTAAGCTGGCGGTGCCTTTGCTTGTGGTCGATCGCGGATCGCGAGAGGCATCGAAAACCCGCTGTCTCTTCGCCTTTACCGCTCAAACCAATTTCACCCTCGTCAACGTTCTAGGCGATCTCTTCCGCAGCAGCTCTAGCCCGCCCCCGCGCAGCCAGCGATCCACCTCATAGCGTGTCGCTGCGTCGGACGCTTCGATCGTCAGCAGGCCGCGCAGGAACGAGCGCACGATCGTGCGCTCGGCGAGGCTGTCGTTGCCGCCGCCTGTCTTCACGTCCGCCAGAAGCTCGGCCCAGACGACGCCGATGCCGCCCACGGCCTTCTGCCGCTTCTTAGCGTCGAGCACCTCGCCCGCAAGCCTCGCGCCCAGCGACAGATCGCGCGGCGCGGGCACGCGAAGCGCCCGCAGCTTGTCAACCGAAAGTCTGGCGGTGCGCGGGTCCATGCCAAGATCGTACGGCCCAGCAACTCTCCCGCTCCGTCCGCGGAAAAAGCGTTCGAGATCCGGCCGTATCCCAGAACCCGAATCTTTCCGCGCTCGACCTCACGCCTCGATCCGCGTTCTCACGTTATCCAAGACGTTCATATAATTGATGTACGAGTCGTACGGCGAGTCGTACGGGCTGAAGTATTTGTGCACGTCGCCGTCCGCCCAGTACTTCGTACACATGTAGTAAAAGTGGTCGCTGGTCGTCAGCTTTCGCCAATCTTCCAGCAGGCACTCAGCCTCGTGCATCTGCTTGGCGTCGCGCGAAGCGCCCGCCGCCGCGACCTTCTCCTTGATCGCGCCCTCAAGCCTGTACACCTCCGCGAACGACCCGTCCTGCATCGCGTTACCCTTCCAAGCGGAAAGGTCACGCTCGGTGTCGGCCCACGAGATCCACTGGTGTACGTCGTACACGCCCACCGGCTCGAACTGCTTGAACGCCTCGCTGGGCGTGTTGAAGTGGTTCTGCCCCGGGCTGGCGTCGAAGATCTTCTCCGGCAGCGACTCTACGAACTTAAAGATCCCCGTGTCGGCCCACTGGTGCTCGCC
>CAZIMT010000012.1:0-28719 GCA_964540295.1 uncultured Phycisphaeraceae bacterium | reverse complement strand
GGTCTCGTAGTCCATGAACAAGTTGCACAGGAAGCCGTCGCCGTTGATGTGCGTTACCCACCCCGCGAACTTCTCCGCGCTCAACGGCCACTCCGCCCACCCGCGATTGCTGAACCGAAACGCGATGTCGTCGCTCAAGCGATAATTCTTGAGCAGCAGCCCGAACGGCTTGCCGCCCTTGCCCATCACCGTCTTGCCGAACAGATCCGGCGGACGGTACAGGTAATTGGGCGAGCGATACCCCAGCAGCAGATCTGTCCCCTCGCAGATCGTCCCGTACCAGCGCGGCTCGCCATTCTCGTCCTTCATGTCCGCCAGCGCGTACGCCAGCTCGTTGGAATAGATCAGCTCGGTATCGCGGAAGACCGTGGGCGTCTGCCCGAACAGCTCCTGGATCTTGGCCGTGTGCTTGTTGACCTGCTCGAAGAACTCGCGCTTGGAGTACAGGAACGACAGCGAGTGGTAGTAGGTCTCCCCGATGAACTCGCAGCACCCCGTGTCGTTGAGCCGTTTGAAGATGTCCAGAACGTCGGGCGCGAACTCTTGCAGTTGGTCGAGCACAACCCCCGTCATGGCGTAGCTGACGCGGAAGTTCCCCTTGTGACGTTTGACCAGATCGAGGATGAGCTGCGTCGCAGGCCGGTAGCACTTGTCCGCGACCTTCCGCAGAATCTCGCCATTCTTAGCGCTGTCAAAGTAGAACGGGTCGCTGTTGAACACCGAGTACCGGCGGAGGCGGTAGGGCTGATGGACCTGGAAATAGAAGACAACAGACGTCATGGGCGGTGGTCTCCGGTTGGCTCTGGACAGGTCCGCGGGCGGCGACACGAAAAAAAGGCATTCTCGGAACCGCCCGATTGTACTGACAATCGCCGACCAAACGGGCCTGAACAGCCCCGCTCCAGAAAAATGGGTGGGATCTTGTGGATCAGACCCGCCTCAAGCCACGAAAGGAGTGAACTCAGAGCTCGTTTCGGGTACCGTGTTCAAGGTCACGGGTTCTTCAAATCGAATTCACGCTCCCCAAACCGTAACCCGCCAGTCCGAAGGTCCATCAGACCGTTTTCCACGAACTCGTCATTGAGAGGGATTTCATGCTCCGCACCCCGACCGCGCCTCGTTCCAGTCTGCTCCGTTGCACTCTTCCCGCCCTGCTGGCCGTCCTCGCCGGCGGCGCGTTCGCCGCACCCGCACTGGCCCAAGCCCACCTCCCGGACCACCTTCAGGCTCAGCCTCACGTCCACGACGAGAGCTGCGCCAAGGGCAAGTCCATGCGCGCCATGCTCGCCGCTGGCCTCTCGCCCGGCGGCCTGCCCCAACGCAGGCCCGTCGCCTTCTTCCCCGACAACCCCGCCAGCGACGGAGATTTCGGCGATCGCGAAGCTTCCACCGCCACCGACCTCCTCAACTGCAAGCTCGAAATCGAACTCATCCCCTCCAGCAGCACCAAGAACATCGTCGGCAAGAACACCATGAGCGTGAAGAGCCTGGGCAACGGGCTCACCCAGTTCACCATCAACCTCCGGTCTCAATACGCCATCACCGCCCTCAAGGTCGACGGCCTCACCGCCACCTCCACCGGGCCCGGTACCAACAGCTACGCTCGCGTCATCACCCTCCCTCGCGTCTACAACGCCAACGAGGTCTTCACGGTCGAGATCAACTACGAAGGCTTGGCTCTCTCGCGCGGGTTCGGGTCCATCGAGTTCACCACCCTCGGCGGCAACCCCGGCGTCTTCACGCTCAGCGAGCCCTATTATTCTGGAACTTGGTGGCCTGTGAAAGACGGCGACGTCTTCCAGCCTGGTGACAACGGCGATAAGTTCACCGCCCAGATCTGGGTCACCGCGCCCGACACGATGACCGTCGCGTCTAACGGCCTGCTCGCTGGCACCGACGCCCTCAGCGGCGCGCGCAAACGCTCTCGCTGGGAAACCAACTACCAGACCGCCCCCTATCTCATCTCCATCGGCGCAACCACATACAACACCTGGACCAAGGTTTACAACCCGGCCTCGGGCGGCGCCATGACCTGCCAGTTCTTCGTCTCGCCCGCCAGCGACACGCTCGCCCAACGAACCGCCTGGGAAAAGTCCATCACCATGATGGAAACCTACCGCACCATGGGCGGCTCGGGCGGGTTCGGGCTCTACCCGTTTTTCAACGAAAAATACGGCATCTACCAGTTCGTGTTCGGCGGCGGCATGGAGCACCAGACCATAAGCGGCCAAGGCGCCTCCACCTCCGAATCGCTCACCGCCCACGAACTCGGACACCAGTGGTGGGGCGACAACGTCACCTGCAAAACCTGGAGCGACATCTGGCTCAACGAGGGATTCGCAACCTACTCCGAATGCCTCTGGGAGCAATACAAGCCCGGCTCCACCGGCCTGCCCGCGTACTTCTCCGCCATCAACGCCCGCAAACCAACCACTAGCTCGCTCGCCGTCTACAAGTTCGACACCTCCAGCGCCAGCGCGATCTTCGACAGCAACACCTCCTACAACAAAGGCGCGTGGGTTCTCCACATGCTCCGCCACGTCGTCGGTGACACCAAGTTCTGGCAGATCCTCCAGGCCCACCGCGCCGCCCACCAAGGCGGCGGCGCCACCACCGACGACTTCTTCGGCGTCGCTGCTGGCGTGGCCGGTTCTGATCTCACGTACTTTAAGAATCAGTGGGTTCTCGGCACCGCCTTGCCGGTGTACCAGTACGGCACCCAGACCGTCAACCTAGGCGGGCAGAACTACCTCCGCCTCTATCTCAACCAGACCCAGGCCTCGGTCTTCACCATGCCTGTCGACGTCCGCGTCACGGCCGGGGGAACTCAGAACTCCGTGGTCTTCAACAACGCCAAGAGCGAGTGGTTCCTGATACCCATCCCCGCCGCCGCCACCGCTACCTCGATCGACCCCGACGGCTGGATCCTCAACGGCGGCAAGACCTCCATCGCCTACATCCAAGGCCCCGCTAAGGTCATCACGGCCTCGCCCGCCCTCGGCGCGACCATTAACTTCGCTTCCGCCCCCGCGCTGGTCACGATCGGCTTCAGCGATAACGTCACCGTCGCCGCCGCAGACTTCACGCTCACCCGCAACGGCTCGCCCGTCCCCTTCGCCCTCACCTACAACGCCTCAACCTTCGTCGCCACCCTCAACGCTGGCACGCCTCTCGCGGGCGGCAGCTACGTCGTCACCGCCAAGCAGACGATCAAAACCGTCACCGGCGCGATCGCCCTCGACGGCGAGATCGCCAACGCCACCAGCCCCGCCTCGCTCCCCTCGGGCGACGGGCTGGCCAACGGCAACGCCGTGTACAACTTCACGATCACCGGCTGCCCCACCGATTTCGACGGCGACGGCTTCGTCACCGGTGAGGACTTTGACGCCTACGTTGCGGCCTTCGAACTCGGCAACCTTAGCGCCGACTTCAACTTCGACGGCTTCGTGACCGGCGAAGACTTCGACTCTTTCGTCGCGACCTTCGAGGCTGGCTGCTGATTCAAGCCTTGCAACTCCTGCCGACGCCAAAGACCCCGGCCCGTGCCGGGGTCTTTCGTTTGAACGCTCAATCCACAGACCTGACCCCGACCCCGACACGCTTCGATCGCGCGACGCCCTCTCTAGCAGCCCGTCTCAAACGCCAGCACATACGCGTCAAAGTCGTCGCCAGTGACGAAGCCGTCGCGGTCAATGTCCGCGCCAATACTCCCGGCCTCGAACGCCACGACGTACAGGTCAAAGTCGTCGCCCGTGACAAAGCCATCGCCGTTAAAGTCCGACGGGCAACGATCCTCGCAGGTGTTGAGGATCTCGTTGTTGTCCGAATCAAGCGCGGCCCCGCTGGCGATCTCGGTCGCGTCGCCCACGCCGTTCTGGTTGCAGTCGTACTCGCCGATGCGCACGCAATACACGTCCTGCTCGCCGTTGAGCGTGTTGGAGCACGCCAGGAACGCGCCCGTCAGGTCCGATTTCAAGTCGTAGTAATCGCCCATCTTGTTCTGGTTGGGCCAGCCCAGCCACGAATCGAACGTCGCCGACAGTTGCTCCACCGCGCCCCACGTCACGCCGCCGTCGCTCGAAGAGCGGTAGTACGTCTCGTTGAGCCGCGAGTTGGTGAGATGCTGGTGGTTCGAGTTGTACACGACATCGATCCGCCCGTTGAGCGACACCGCCATCGTCCCGAACCACTGCCACGAGTTGGCATCGGGAGCGTCAGGGTTCACCCGGATCGGCGTGCTCCAGGTCGTGCCGCCGTCGGTCGAACGCGCGAACATCACATCGAGCGGGTCGCTGTCGAGACGGTCGGTCGACCAGCACACATACAACCACCCGCGCCGCGGCCCCGTGGAACGATCGCACGCGATCCATCCTTGGCCCAGCAGCCCGCCCGGGTTGGGCGACGCGGCGCTGCTGACGACATAAAACCCAAAGGTGCTGTAATCAAGCGTTCCCGCGAGCGTGAAGGTGGGTGTCGCCGCCGCGTTCTTGGCGTTGAGCGATTTCACCACCGCCAGGAACGAGTTGTCCCCGCTATCGCCGAACATGTACAGCTCGCCGTCGGGCCCCGTGGTCAACGTGCCGAAGTACGGGTGCTCGGCCGTGATCTCGTGCAGCGTATAGCTCGCCCCGCCGTTGGTCGAACGCATGAAGTTCGACGGATTGCAGCACCCCGCGTAAAACGACCAGAACCCGTAGATGTTCCCACGCCCTATCGAGCTCGTCTTGTCGACGTGGAACCAGGCTTTGTCCCCGCCGAACGACGGCACAAACGGCCCGTAGCTCTGCCCTCCGTCAAAGGACCGGAACGTGTCGCACGCAAACCCGCCCGTCCGCGTGCTCAGACTGTTGTAATACATCTCGCCGTTCGGGCCGCTGTCCAGCACCGGGTCCGAGCGGAACAGCCCGTTGTCGAGCGTGGAAGCGCGCCACGTGCGGCCGCCGTCGGTCGAATAACCTACGCCCGCCTCGCGAAAGTTGGACGCGACCGAATCAAACTGCCGCCACCCGAACGTGATCCGTTGCGGGTTCAACGGATCGACCGCCAGCGACGGCTCGTTGGCCGCGTCGCCAATGATGTTGAGCCCGGCCGCGCTCACGTTCACCTGCGAACCAAAGCTCGCCCGCCCCGGTGCTCCCCAGGTTCGCGCCGGGCTCGTCACGATCACCCGCGGCGGCGCGGGCGGATCGGTAGGCTTCTCGTTCTGCGGGAACGTCGGGGGCGACGCCATCACGCAACACGTGCCCACAATCGCTGTTAAGACCCCTGCCGTCCATACCCCTGCCGTTCGCGCACAATTCATGCGATCGCTCCTTGCCCCAAGACTTGCGCGACGCGTGTTCCAGAACCAACGCGCTGTGACGTCGCGAAGGCTTTGTTTCAGCACGCTGATTCAAACGCGGTCACGAACGCGTCAAAGTCCTCGCCCGTGACGAAGCCGTCGCCGTTGAAGTCCGAGCTCAAGCTCCCACCCTCGAACGCGGCCAGGAACAGGTCAAAGTCTTCGCCCGTCACAAACCCATCGCCGTTAAAGTCGGCCGGGCACTGGACCGGCGCGTCGATGACCGCCGCAAGCCCGAAGGTTGATCCGAAAACCCCGCCCGTCGAGCCCACCGCCGTCGCGACCCCCGTCGCAGGGTTGATCCGCAGCAACTGCTCGTTGCCCGCGTTGACCGTGTAGAACTGCCCGTCATCGAGGTTGAACGCCAGGCCGTTGCAATCCACGATGCCCGCGCCCAGCGACCCGACCACCGTCTGGATGCCGTTTGTCTTGTCGATCTTGATCAGCCTTGACGCCGTCGAATCGTTGATCCCGTACAGCTCATAATTCGGACCGGGCCCGACCTCGAGCGCGCCCACAATCCCGGCTCGCGGCGCTCCGAGCGGCGCCGCCACCAGAGTCGTCGTGTCGATCTTGACCAACTGCCCGTTGCTCTGCGCGATCGCGAACAGAACCTTGGCCTTGGGATCAAACGCCAGCCCGTTGAGCGTCAACGACGTCCCGCCCACCGTCCCCCGCAGCGTTGCCGCGCCGGTGCTCGGAACGATCGTGTACAGCCTGCGGGCGCTGTCGATCGCGTAAAAAACACCCAGGAACGGCTCGTACGTCAGCCCCTGCGGCGTGGCGATCGGCGTTGAGATTCGCGCGAAGTTTCCCGTGCTCGGGTTGAGCGTTCCAAAGTTGTTGGCCGCGTCACCGATCGCGTTCAGCCGCCCGCCCACCACGCCCCTGCCCGTCCTGCAAACACTGAGCGGGTTGGCCAGCGCCGTCGTCAGCCCCGCGTTGTTGGTGCCGGTCCCTTGGTTGGACCCGCCGGTGGACGTGCAGCCCGCGTTCGTGTGGACGCCGATCGCCGTCCCGCCCGTCTGGTTGAATACGCACGACCCGGAGTTGCCGCCCGTCGTGTCGGGTGTGTACCTCAGAATCGTGCCAGATTTTTGCACATACGCCCCCGTGTGCGTTTTCTCGACCTGGTTCCATGTGTCCGAAACCGGCGCCGAAGTCACTCCGAACCCCGTGATCCGGATCGTCTGCCCCGCCACCGCAGGCGGTGTCGGGTTCAGCACGTACCGCACCCCGTAGGCCTGAAACGGCGTCAGCCCTGTCGTCGAGTTGGGCGACACGCCGTAGTACGACCAGTCATCGCCGATCACGTTGTTCGCGAGCTGCACGCTCGCCGCATCGACCACATACTGGTCCTGCGGCGCGGGGTTCACAATCGTGCCCGTGGCCGTGGAAGGAGGCACGTTGAACTGGATCACGTCACTGGCCGAGGGCGAGCAGTGCCCGGCCGAGAGAAACATCGAGTTCGTGTCGTTGAAGCTCCACGCCGTGCAACCCTCGGGCAGGTGCCGCGCGGACCTGTTGTCTGTGATCAGGACGCGGTCGTCGGTGGGGCCGCAGATCGAGCGATCGCCAAAGGCAATATCACCAGCCGTCACGGTGTCCATCACCAACCGGCTCACGCCCGTCCCGGGCCGAGCGATCAGCTCGACCTTCACGGTCTGCCCGTTGAAGTACGCCGAGGTGTTGCGCCACTGCGCCACGTGCTCAGAGTTCATAGTTTGGACCGCGCCGTCGAGCATCGACGTGATCCGGATGGTCGTCCCGTCCGCCGCCGGATCGCCCGAAAGCGACAACTCGGCGAACTTCAGCCTCAACCACGGCGCGTCAGGAACTCGCACCAGAGTCGCGAACACGACCTGCTCGCCCGCCGTGGTCCCGTCGTGCTCGACCATCCCCGAATCGACCGCGATGAGGATCTCCGCGCTGACCAGCACGGGGGTGGTCGGTGAATCCAGCCGGGGCCGCGGGCCGTCGGCGATCTGCGACCGAGCCGAGGGCGTCAAGCTCGCCGCCAATCCTGCGTACGACACCAAAGCCAAACCCGCCCGCGCGAATGTCGGAATCATCGATGCTCTCCCTCGTGGCTCACCGAGCCGAAGCCCGTGCATTGTTGAATTTCAGTAACGATCGAACACCGAACGAGACTGCCTCAAGTCTACACGGAACAACCAGATACAGATATGAAAATCTCGTATGATTTCCGTCGCTGCGCGTTCTACCAGGCTCGCTGCTGTGTCAGGCGGTTGAACTCTTCGCGGCCGATCGGCGGCAGGATCCCGCGACGAAGCCTGTACAACGGGATCTGCGGCTGGCAGTTCACGCGCACATCAACAATCGCGTTCCCCACCCCTCGGCTCACGCAGCACAGCGTCTGCCTCAGCCGCAGAATCCCGCTCGCCATGTCGTGCGGCAGGTCGCAGGACGTGTGCGGAGCGAAGCGACGTGTGATGCGGAACTGCCCGCCGTGAGTGTGCCCCGCGAGCAAGATCGAGATGCCAAAGTCGGCCGCCGGGTAGATCTCGGTCGGGTAGTGAACCAGCGCGATCGTCAGTTCTGGCTCGGTTGCCTGATCCGTGCTCGGCCCGACTTGTTTCGCGAGTAACTCCCCGAGCAGGTCCTCCGGCTCATCGAACCCCAAAAGTCGTAACCCCGGCACGAGCCGGGCTTGAGTACTGGTCACCAGGGCGCCCGCCCCCAACTGGGCACCCAGCCACGTGATCCCATGAACCCGCCGAGCCCGGTCGCGAAACTCGGCCGAATCGTGGTTCCCGAACGTCCCGAAGACCCCGGCCCGGGATCGCCAAGCACTCGCGAACAGCTCCAGTGTCCGCAAGGCCGACGCCTCATCGCCGGGGTAATTCATCCAGTCTCCCGTATGAACCACCAAATCAGCGGGAGTGAGCCGGACCGCGTCCAAGGCTCGTCGGACGGTGAGAGGAGTAGGCCGCCCCTTGCAGACGTGAACGTCCGTGACGTGCAGAATCGTCAGTCCGTCCAGGCTCGCGGGAACCGCCGGATGTACGAGGTCGAAGAGTTCTACAGGCCACGGCGGGGCGAGCTGGCGCGAGGCTGTCCGCGCGGGCGTTCCGAGACGATCCATGGTCCAATCGTTGAGTTGTCGGTCGGCTTGTGGCAGGTGGGGTTTCATTGGTCGGCTGTTTGTGCTAAAGTCTGGTCTGATTGTGGCTCGCTCGCGCTCGAGGTGGTTTCGGCGCCAGCGGGTCGGTGTTCGTCAGAAGGTGGAGACTCAGGCTCATGCCGGTCTCGCACTTAGTCTCACGTCTAGATTGGGAGTTGGTCATGGCCAAGCTGTTCTACTCGCTCGAAGAAGCCGCCGCCAAGCTCGGCAAGTCGCCAGCCGAGGTTCGCGAACTGGCCACCAGCGGTCAGCTGCCCGAGTTCCGCGACCGTGACCGCCTGATGTTCAAAGTCGAGCATGTGGACCTCCTCGCTGGCACCGATCAGGACGACGAGCTCATCCCTCTCGCGGACAGCGGCGAACTCGAACCGCTCTCGGTCTCGTCCTCAGCATCGGCCATGGACGTCATGCCGCAAGAGAACGCCAAAGAAGCAACCGGCATCAGCATCTTTGACTCCGATTCCACCGAAGACTCTGACCCCTCGGCCGTGACACAGATCACCGCCGCGTCCTCGGCCCCACCCATGAAGGATCCGGGCCGCTCCGGATCTGGCTCGGGCCTGCTCGATATGACCAAGGACGTGGACGACACCTCGCTGGGCGCGAACCTGCTCGACGACGTCTACGGCGGATCCGAAACCATCGCCCAGCAAACCTCCGAAGAGCCCGCCCAGAACGAGGGTGGACTCTTCGAGGGCGCCCCCTCGGGCATGGGCGACGCCGAGGCGGCCGCGATCGGCGCGGCGGCGGTTGCGCCGATGTTCGTCTCACAAGAAATCTACGACGGCGCAGGCTCAGGTCTGGCTGGCGGGCTGGCCTTCGGCGCGGTCGCTTCGCTCTTGGTCGCGGGCTTTGCCGTGGTGCTCGGGCTCTCGGGCACCGGCGGCGATCTCATCAACACCCTAGGCAACAACCTCTGGGCCTTCGTCGGCGGCCTGGGCGGGCTGACGGCGGTCGGCGCCGGGCTGGGCTGGTTTCTCGGGCGAAAGTCCTGAAAACTTGCCGCCTCACAGCCGCTTGAGACTTCCATTTCGCAATCCACGCTCAACACCATTTCTCGTCACCCCTTTTTCACGAAGGTTCCTGAATGATCGGGTCCAAGCTGACGCTCTGCCTGGTCGGCGGCGGTGGCCACGCACTTGTGGTGGCCGAGAGCGCCGCCGCCGCAGGCTTTAGCGTCCTCGGGTTTTTCGACGACGACGACCAAGCCACGGTCTTCAAGCGTCTCTACCTGGACTGTCTCGGTCGGCTCGATGACGCCGCTCGCCTCGGCGGCCCGCGCTGGGTGCTGGCTCTGGGTGATCTGGCCCAACGTCGCTCGGTCTTGTCTCGCATCACCACCGCCAGCGACCAGCCTCGCGCGGTCACCATCGTCAACCCCACCGCGGTCGTCTCGGCCTCGGCCGAAATCGGCCCGGGAACGCTGGTCGGGCCGCGGGCTTTGGTACACAGCTTCGCACGCATCGGCGCGCACTCGATCATCAACTCGGCCGCCATCGTCGAGCACGAGTGCGAGCTGGGCGAGAACTGCCATATCGCGCCGGGCGCGATCCTCGCGGGCCGGGTGCGCGTTGGCGCGAACACGCTGATCGGTCTCGGCGCTCGCGTGCTGCCCGGCCTGAACATCGGCTCAGGATGCGTTGTCGGCGCAGGAGCGGTCGTGACCCAGAGCGTTGGCGACGGCATGACGGTCTCGGGAGTTCCGGCTCGCGTTCACGCGTGACCGGTCGATCGCGCGGTTCGTCCGTTTTTTTCGGATTCACAAATGTTGTGATTTTGGCGAAGTTCCTGAAATTGTCCACACCAACACCGCGCGAACTCTTAACGAAACTAAGTACATATCCCTTAATGGATAAATCTTCTTCACATCAGGCAAAATAGTCTTGAAAATAAAAATCTGTCCGCTACAACGGGCTCATGATTCAACGTACTTCATCGTTTCGGACCGCCTTCGCTGCACTCGGCCTTGCTTTCGGCACCGGGTCGGCCGCGCAAGCTCAAACCTTAACCACCACGCGAGCCGCTAGCGGTCTGGTCCGCCCCATCTGGCTCACCAGCATCGCTGGCGACTTCGCTCGCGTTTTCGTGATCGAGAAGCAGGGCCGGATCAGGGTAATCAAGAACGGCGCCCTCCTGCCCACCTCGTTCCTTGATATCGACCCCATCATCACTGGCGGCACCGATTCCGGTAGCGAGCAAGGCCTGCTCGGGCTGACCTTCGACCCCAACTACGCGACCAACGGATATTTCTACGTGAACTACACGGCCGTCGCCGGAGCTGGCGACACCGTGGTCGCTCGCTACCAAGTTTCCGCCAACCCCGACCTCGCCAACCCCGCGTCCGCGATGACAGTTCTCACGTTCAATCAGCCTCAAAGCAACCACAACGGCGGCTGGATAGGCTTCGGGCCCGACGGGTTCCTTTATATCGCCACCGGCGACGGCGGCAGCGGCGGCGACTCGGGCACCGGGCACACCGAGCCGGGCGGCAATGCTCAGGACATCACCACCAACTTGCTGGGCAAGATGCTCCGCGTTGATATCCGCGGCGACGACTTTCCCGCCGACTCCGCCCGGAATTACAGAGTTCCCAGCAGCAACCCTTTTGTCGGTGTCTCGGGCGACGACGAGATCTGGGCCTACGGCCTGCGCAACCCTTGGCGCTCCAGCTTCGACCGCCGGACCGGCGATCTCTGGATCGCCGACGTCGGCCAATCGACTCGTGAAGAGATCAATTTCCAGCCCCCGAGCGTCAGCGGGCGGAACTATGGATGGCGTTGCATGGAAGGCACCTTCTGCACCGGGGCCAACGGCTGCATCTGCAACTCCTCGTCGCTCACGCTGCCCATCAAAGAGTACGACCACACCTTGGGCTGCTCGATCACGGGTGGGTACGTCTACCGAGGCTGCGCGATCCCCGCCCTGAGCGGGACTTATTTTTACGCTGACTACTGCGCCGAAACCATCTGGAGCCTCAAGTACAACGGCACCTCTGTCACTGATTTCACCAACCGCACGTCCGAGCTGGCCCCAGGTAGCGGGCTGAGCATCTCGACGATCACCTCCTTCGGCGAGGACGCCTACGGCGAGCTCTACATCTGTGACCAAGACGGCGGCGAGGTCTTTAAGATCGTGCCGCGCACGCTCGGGACCGATTGCAACAGCAACGGCATCGCCGACGCCTGCGAGATCGCCAACGGCACCGCCATCGACCGCAACAACGACGGCATCCTCGATCTCTGCAAGTGCCCGGCCGACTTCAGCGGCGACGGGTTCGTGACGGGCGAAGACTTTGACGGCTTTGTGGCCGCCTTCGTGCTGGGGAATACCGCCTCGGACTATAACGGCGACGGGTTTGTGACCGGGGACGACTTCGACGGTTATGTCGTCTCGTTCCAGGCCGGGTGCTGAGTTTTCGGACCTCTGACCTTTGTTTCCATTGAAACTACCAACGTCCGGTCGGCGTCAGCGCCGACCGGACGTTTTCGTTGGTGTTTCGTTGTGCGCGGTTGAGTTCACGCGCTGTGCGGGAGCGGGCGGTAGTTGAACCCGGTGCCGTTGTGAATCGCGTGGTCCAGGTGTCGGCGGATCTCGTCGGTCGTCATGCCGCCGAGGTTGTCGCGCAGCTTCGACAGCTCGTCGATCGAAGCGACCATCGGCGAGAAGCTGCGCACCGGGGCCAAGCCCGTCCCGCCGTCCTTGAGCAGGATCATGAACAACACCGAGCGGCAGAACGCGGGCGAAAGGTCCATCTTTTCAGCGGAGACGTATGACTGCAGCAACCGTTCGTCGTAGTTGACCGAGAACAGGTCCACGATCTCGCGCTCGTAGCCGTCGGCGACGATGGTGTACTCGCTGCGCGGGATCGCCAGGTCAACGTCGTGGTAGCTGATGCCACGCCCCCAACGAGTGAGCATCAGCTCCTGCTCATCACGAGTCCCTCCGGCCACCGAAGCCATGGACATCCGGAAACTGTCGCTCAGCGTCGTGGGCACGCACTTCACAGACATCTCGGGGGGCAGCATCCCGTAGAACGGCAGCCGCGAGGTGTGGCTGTCCTAGTAGGTGAGCCGGTTGGGGGTCTCGAGGACCACCAGCGCTCCGCCCGGCTCGAGCAGGTTCCAAGACTGCCGGAGCGTTTCGATTCGCTCGTGCAGGGTCTGGTGCTCGAGTACGGCGAAGAGAAGGACCGCGTCGAACGTGCGGTGGTACTTCTCGCGAGCCAGGCTCATGAACTCGGGCGCACCGACCGCGTCGATGGTGACATTGGTGATGTTCATCTGGCGCAGCCGTTCGTGCGCGGTGGGCAGAGCCCGGGCGTTGACGTCGCAGGTGTGGACCGAGGCCGCAACCTGCGCGAACGCCGCCGTGCTCGACCCGGTGCCGCAGCCGATTTCGAGGATCCGCTTCCCGGCCAGCGGGAAATACCTGGAAACCCACGAGAGCGCGTGGCGGACGCTCTGGTTGTACCGGGTAAACGTATTGAAGTCGAGGTCACCCTGCCCGAGCGAGGTTGCGAGAAAATCTGCGTCCTCGGGGCGGTAGTAGGTCGTGGCGTACTCGAGCCGGATCGCGGCGTTCACGGCCGGGTCTCGAACAATCAAACGCTCGAAGTCGAACGGCTTGAGAACCTCACGGATGGGCGAGGCGCAAGTGTTCATTCAGAATCTTTCGGTGGAGGGCTGGGATACGCGATCCGATCTCTACGGCTCTGCTTGGTCCGTCCGTGCGGTCGCCCCAGTGGGATTCGGCATGGATGCTACCAACTCGGGAACCGGCGAGAGGGCCGACCGTATCAGAGTGACTCTCAGACGAGATTCGTAAGGTTTGGACAGGAAACATTTTAAGAGATTATTTCTGTTGAACAGATGTAAAAATCTGCCATGATTATTGTGCCGAAGTCTGACCTGTTAAAACCGTCCTGAGCGGGCTATGTCTAAAGAAGGGGACCGAACGTGCGGAAGATCGCCATAAAGTGGGCATGCGCCCTGCTGTGCCTAGGGGTTGCAACGACCAAAGCCCAGCTTCCCCCGGGGTTTGCTGACGAGCTTGCGGTACCCAATCCGTGGTTCCTGGGTGTTGGCGTGGGGTTCGCGCCAGCGGGCGGCGTGGCCTCGGGGCGCATCTTTGTATGGGATAAGTACGGTCGAGTTTGGAATGTCGAGAACGGTGTGACGTCCGCCCAGCCCCTGATCGATCTTCACGAAGAAGTCGGCGACTGGCGTGACCACGGGCTGCTCGGCTTCGCGGTCGACCCGAACTTCTCCACCAACGGGTACATCTATCTGCTGTACGTGGTGGATTTTCATCATCTCAAGTACTTCGGGACCGCCGCCTATGACCCTGCGACCAACGAGTACTTCCGCGACACCATCGGGCGCGTCACGCGCTACACCTGCAACGCGGCCGACGGCTTCCGCTCGGTCGATCTTTCCTCACGCAAGGTTCTGCTCGGGGAATCGATGTCCACCGGGCTGCCGATGTGCCACCAGTCGCACGGCGTGGGAGCGCTGGTCTTCGGGTCCGACGGCACGCTGCTGATCTCGTGCGGCGACGGCGCGAGTTACGAGCGCATGGACAACGGCGGCCCGCAGAGCGGCTCGTCCAACACGGCGCTCGCGGACGGGATCATCCGCCCCGCCGAGGACGTCGGCGCCTTCCGGGCTCAGTTGCTTGACAGCCACAGTGGGAAGATCCTGCGTATCGACGCGGCTACCGGTGACGGTCTGCCTTCCAACCCGTACTACGACCCGACAGCGCCGCGTGCACCTCGCTCGCGCGTGTACTCGCTGGGGATGCGCAACCCTTTCCGGTTCTCGCTCAGGCCGGGGACGGGGAGCCTGAACCCCGCCGACGGCAACCCCGGCGTGCTGTATGTGGGCAACGTGGGGTGGTCGGACTTTGAAGAACTGAACGTCTGCGACGCACCGGGCCAGAACTTCGGCTGGCCGCTCTACGAGGGGATGAACACGCTGGCGGAGTATGTGGAGGGTTCGCCTCAGAACCTCGATATGCCCAACCCGCTCTTCGGCACGGCCGGTTGCACGCGGCCTTATTTCTCGTTCAGCGACTTGATCGTGCAGGACACCAAGGCCCCGAACCCTTCGTTCCCGAACCCCTGCGACCCGACCAAGCAGATCTCGGCGTCGGTGCGCAAGTTTGTGCACCATAGGCCGGTGCTTGACTGGGCCCACTCGGTCAAGACCCAATCATCGTTCTATGTCGGGAACAATTCGAACTATCTGGACATCGGGGTTCCGGGGTCTCCCGTGCAGGGTGAGCCAGCCGTCGCGTTCAGCATCACCGGAGGGGTGTGGTACACCGGCACTCAATACCCGACGCAGTTTCAGAACACGTACGTTGCGGCCGACTTTGTGACTGGGTGGATGAAGAGCATCGTGATGGGGCCCGAGGAGAGGCCTACGGCGGTGCAGAACTTCATGGCCGCAGGGTCGGCGGCCGTGTCGATGGCGACCGATCCGATCTCGGGCGACCTGTTCTATCTGGACTTTGACTCGTTTGGGGATGCCCGGCTGCGCCGGATCCGGTACGTAGCGGGGAACAACCAGCCACCGGTCGCGGTGGCCTCGGCCACGCCGACGAGCGGGAACTCGCCGTTGACCGTGCAGTTCACCGGCAGTCTTTCTTCCGACCCCGAGGGTGCGCCGCTCACGTATCGCTGGGACTTTGGCGACGGCCTGCCCCCCAGCACGCTGGCCAACCCGGTTCATACGTACACGAACGACGAGGATATTTCGGCGCTGGGCACTATCGTGGCGCGGGTGGACAATTTGACGCCGCCCGGGCCTCAGGGCGGCGGCAACTACAACCGCGAGATCCTGCGTGACGGCGTGTACCCGCCGGTGGGCAGCTCGGATTGGTCGCTTCAGTTTGACACGTTCCACTTCGGCGACCAAGGGACCAACGACTGGGTGGGGTATACGTTCCCGACCAAGCGGACCATCACCGGTGTGATCTTCCAGGAAGGAAATCAGTTCGGCGACGGGGGGTGGCTCGACACGCTCAACTTGCAGCCTCGGGTCAACGGGATCTTTGGCAACCGGGCCTACACGTCCACGCCCGCCTACGCCGGGGCCAACGGCGTGACGTTCGAGACCTACGTGCTCCGCCTCAATACGCCGGTGCTGGCCGACGGGATTCGGATCCAGGGCGATCCGGGCGGGTCCAAGAGCTTTTTCAGCCTTGCTGAGCTGCGTGTGCTTGCGGCCCCGACCCAGGTGGTCCCGCTGTGCCGAACCGCCAAGCTCACGGTGACTGACGATGTCGGGTTAATCTCGACAACCACCGTGGCGGTGTCTCTCAACAACACACCTCCCAACGTGGCGATCACGAGCCCGCTGGACGGCTCGGTCTATCCCGTCTTCCGCTCGCTAACGATCCCCCTGACCGCGACGGTGAGCGACGCGGAGTTCGCGGCCAACCAGCTCTCGTGCCGTTGGCAGGTGATCCTGCATCACAACGCCCACACCCACCCCGAGTCGCCTGATTTCAATTGCTCGACCAGCGCTCGGCTCGACCCGCACGGGACGCTCGGGGACACATTTTTCTACGAGATTCGTTTAACGGTGACCGACCCGGGGTGCCTGTCGACGACCAGGACGGTGTTCGTGCGTCCCAACCCGTGCCGAGCTGACTTTGACAACAACGGGTTTGTGACGGGCGACGACTTTGACGAGTACGTGGCCGCGTTCGAGTCGGGCTCGATCGACGCGGACGTGGACTTCAACGGGTTTGTGAACGGGGATGACTTCGACGCGTTCGTGAGCGAGTTCGTCTCTGGATGTCCCTAGCAGGCCTCGCCCACTCACGGCGAGAACTCTGGTTCTTCAGTGCAGCACCGATCGACGACGTCGGGCGTGGACGCGGCGTCGATCGGACGCGCGCCGGAGTTTTAGTCACCGATGAACGGGTTGTGTTCTCGCTGACCAAACCCGAATTGCGAGAGAGAGTTTAGGGGAAAAAATCGGGTTTTGGGCGCGCCATTCGCGCCGGAACGGAGACATTTGGACTCTTTGGATACACTTTGCGAGGAGCATGAAAAACAGTGAACAAGGATTTCAAAATGGCGTTTGGTAAGGCGTTTGGCTGGCGGTGCGTTCGCGTCACGGCGGCCAGCATGATTGCGAGCTTGGGCGTTGACACGTCCTCGGGTGGAGTGCCGTTGCCGCCGGGGTTTATTGATCGCACCGTGGCGACCAACTTCGAGCAGTTGGTCGGCGTTGGCTTCGCGCCGTTGGGCGGCGTGGCCTCGGGGCGACTGTTCGCGTGGGAGAAGGGCGGGAAGGTCTGGACGGTGGAGAACGGCGTGAAGTCCGCGCAGCCGCTGTTGGACATCTCCGAGGAGGTTGGCAACTGGGGCGACTACGGGATGCTGGGCTTTGCCGCCGACCCGAACTTCTCGACCAACGGGTACATCTACGTCAGCTATGTTGTGGATTACTACTATCTGACGAACTTCGGGCTGCCGGGCTATGACCCGGCCGCGAACATGACGTATCACGACACGATCGCGCGGATCACGCGATACACCTGCAACCCGGGCGATGGGTTTCGGAGCGTGAATTATTCGTCGCGGAATATTCTGGTTGGCGAGACGATCACGACCGGCATGGCGATCATGGGCACCACGCACGGCGTGGGCGCTTTGCTTTTCGGAACCGACGGGACGTTGCTGGCGTCGATCGGTGACGGGGCGAGCGCGGCCACCGTTGACGTCGGCGTCACGCCCAAGCCGGACTCTTCCAACACCGCGCGAGCCGACGGCATCATCACGGCCGCTCAGGACATTGGCGCGTACCGCTCGCAGTATCTCGGCTCGTTGAACGGAAAAGTACTGCGGCTTGACCCAGCGACGGGTAACGGCGTGGCGTCGAACCCGTTCTTTGACGCCGCCGAACCTCGTGCCCCCCGCTCGCGAGTGTGGACGTTGGGGTTGCGCAACCCCTTCCGGATGACGATGCGCCCCGGGACCGGCAGCACGAACCCGGCAGACGCCGACCCGGGGACGTTGTACATCGGTGACGTTGGTTGGAACTTGTGGGAAGAATTGAACGTTGCTTCGACGGGCGGGCAGAACTTCGGCTGGCCGGTGTACGAGGGCATGGTCTTTCAGACGGAGTACATTAACTCTCTCGTCCCTCAGAACCCCGACACGCCCAACCCCTTGTTCGGCGTGAACGGTTGCACCCAAGAGAAGTTCACGTTCCGCGACCTGCTGGTGCTGGAACGGCGCGACCACGACGAGGTGTTCCCCAACCCGTGCAACGAGCTGGTCGAGGTCCCGGTCGCGGCCCCGCGGTTTGTGTACCGCCGACCGACGGCGGCCTGGTTTCACGATACCAAAGCGTTCGTCCCTTACTTCCTGCCGAACGGGAACTCGACATACGCGTTGGTGGGCGAGCCGGGCTCTCCGTGTCTGGGTGATCAGTTCGGCGGCTCGGCGTCGGTGGGTGGCGCGTGGTACACGGGCACGGAGTATCCCGCCCCCTACGCCAACAGCTACTTTCACGCCGACTACACGCGGCGCTGGCTCAAAAGTTTCACGATCGACTCGGGTGACCGTGCTACCGAGATTCGGAACATGATTCCCGACGACTCGGCGGTCATCGTCTGCATCACCGCCGACCCTGTCAGCGGCGACCTTCACTACGTGAGCTACGACGACATCGGGATGGCGGCGGTTCACCGAATCTCATACGTCGGCGGGACCAACCAGCCCCCGACGGCGGTCGCTACGGCGACGCCGCGGTTCGGGCCTTCGCCGCTGCCTGTGCAACTGAACGGGTTGGCTTCGACCGACCCGGAGAACGCGGCGCTCACGTACCTTTGGGACTTTGGCGATTCCACGCCGCCCAGCCGCCAGGCGGCTCCGCTGCACGTGTTTACCGATGACACCGACCTGACCGGGCTCGGGACGTTCGTTGCCAAGGTGTTCTCGCTGGTCCCGCCCAACCCGATCGGCGGCGGGAACCAGGATCCGGAGATCATGCGTAATCTCGTCTATCCCGACTTGAACGAGGGCGACTCGAAGCGCCAGTACGACACGTTCCATCAAGGTGATCAGGGCAACAACGACTGGATCGGGTATACGTTCGCGTCGCCCCAGACGCTGCGCGGGCTCATCTTCCAAGAGGGTCGGCAGTTCCTTGACGGCGGTTGGTTTGACGAGCTGAACGTCGAGGCCCGGATAGAAGGCGTGTGGGTGAGCCTCCCATACGCCTCGACGCCGAGTTACCCGGGCGCGAACAGCGTCGGGTTTGAATCGTTCGAGTTGCGGCTGGGTGCTCCGGTGGTCGCGGACGGGATCCGGATCCAAGGCGTGCCCGGCGGCGCGTCGAGGTTTATCAGCGTGGGCGAGCTGCGTGTGCTGGGCGCTCCGGCGACGACCGGGCCGGTGTGCCGGACGGTGAAGCTGACGGTGACTGACGACGTGAACTTCTCTGGGACCACGACGCTGAAGGTGGCGGTGAACAACACCCCGCCGGTGATCGAGATCACGAGCCCGCCGTTGGGGTTCAGGTATTCGAGTTATGTTCCGACCATCATCTCGCTGACGGCCAACATCTCGGACGCTCAGCACCCGCTCAACCAGCTGACATGCCGCTGGCAGTCAATCCTGCACCACAACACGCACCAGCACCCGGACCCGGCGGACATGAATTGCGTGACCAGCGCATACCTCTACCCGCACGGTTCGGCGGAGGACGTGTTCTTTTACGAGATCAAGCTCACGGTCACGGACCCGGACTGTCTTTCGACGACCGCGAGCGTGTTCCTTTACCCGGCCGTGTGCCGCTCAGACTTCAACGCGGACGGGTTTGTGACGGGCGAGGATTTCGACGGGTTCGTTGACGAGTTCGAGCTGGGCGGACCTGGGGCGGACTACGACCTGAACGGGTTTGTGACGGGCGACGACTTTGACGCGTTCGTGGCGGCGTTTGAAACAGGATGCTGATTGAACTTCGAGTCCGAGTACCGCGAGGGGCCGATAAGCGACGAGTCGCTGGTACTTCGCGCTGATTTGCGGCAGAGAAGCAAGTTTTGTGCGCCCGGCGCGGGGAAATCGGCGGATCTTTCCGATCATTCAGGGGGCCATCTCGGTTCCGAGATGCTGTTTCACCGTGGGTGCTTCGGGGATTCTCTCATGCTTTGGTTGTGCTGTGATTGCGCTCAAAGGTCGATGGCGGGGTGCGGTGCTCGCGGGCGATTGGCCGCGCTCGCGTTGGCGTTGCTCTCGCCCGTGGCGTGGGGCCAGGTTCCGCCCGGTTTTGTAGATCAGCCCGTTGCGGCGGGGTGGACGCAAGCGGTGGGCGTGACCTTCGCGCCGCTGGGCGGTGTCGCGTCGGGGCGGATGTTCGTGTGGGAAAAATCAGGGCTGGTGTGGAATGTCGAGAACGGCGTGAAAGCCGCCCAGCCGGTGATCGATCTGAGGCAGGAGGTCGGCGATTGGCGCGACTACGGGCTGCTGGGGTTCTGCGTCGACCCGAACTTTTCAGCCAACGGGCACATCTACCTTTTTTACGTCGTTGACTTTCACCATCTGAAGTATTTCGGCACCGCGAGGTACGACCCGCTGGCCAACGATTACAACCGCGATTCCATGGCGCGGATCACGCGCTACACGTGTAACCTGGGCGACGACTTTCGCTCGGTAGACTATGGGTCGCGGACGGTGCTGGTCGGCGAGGCGATCGGCACCGGGCCTGCGGTGCTGCACCAGTCGCACGGCACGGGGACGCTGCTCTTTGGCGCGGACGGAACGTTGCTCGCGTCGATGGGCGACGGGGCGAGCTACGACTCGTTCGACATCGGCGGGTTCCGCACCGGCTCATCCAACACGGGGCTCGATGACGGCATCATCTCGACCAAGGAAGACGTCGGGGCGTACCGCGCTCAGATGGTTGATTCACTGAGTGGGAAGATCTTGCGGATCGATCCGGCGACGGGCGACGGCGTGCCTTCCAACCCATTTTATGACGCGAGCGGGCCGCGGGCGGCTCGCTCGCGAGTCTGGGAGCTCGGGCTTCGCAACCCTTTCCGCATGGCGATTCGGCCCGGCAGCGGTAGCGCGAACCCGGCGGACGCTAACCCGGGCGCGCTGTACATCGGCACCGTCGGGTGGGGTATGTACGAGGGGCTGTACGTGGGCGAGAGGCCCGGGCAGAATTTTGGCTGGCCGGTGTACGAGGGGATGGACCAGCAGCTCTTCTACAAGAACTTTGACACCCAGAACAAGGACGAGCCCAACCCGCTCTTGGGCGTGAACGGGTGCGCGTACGAGTTCTTTCCGTTTAACAACCTGATCATTCAGGACACGTTGGACCCGAGCCCTTCGTTCCCAAATCCCTGCGACGCTTCCCAGCAGATCCCGGCGGATCGTCACCGCTTCGTGCATAGTCGCCCCGTGATCGAGTGGTCGCACGCGGGGCGGGCGCGGTGCTCGTTCTATGACGGCACGGCGTCGCAGGTGCTTGATGTTGGCGCGCCGGGCGCGCCGGTGCAGGGGCCTCAGTTCGGCGGGTCGGCCGCGGTGGGGGGCGTGTGGTACACCGGGACCTCGTACCCGGAGTCGTACCGGAACACCTATTTTCACGCGGACTTTGCCTACGGGTGGGTCTGCAGCATCGTGTTCGACGCGAACAACCGGCCAGCGCTGATCCAGCCGTTCATGCCAACGGGCAGCAGCGCGACGGTGTGCCTGACGACCGACCCGGTGACGGGCGATATTCATTACATCAATTACGATCAGAACGGGAACTCGGTGGTGCGTCGGATCCAGTATCTGGGCGGGAATAACTTTCCGCCCACGGCCGTCGCGTCGGCGTCCCCTCAGATCGGCGCGTCGCCGCTGGCGGTTCAGTTCATGGGCAGCGCGTCAACGGACCCTGAGAGCGAGCCGCTGACGTACCGGTGGGACTTTGGCGACGTCACGCCGGGGAGCGCCGAAGCCGACCCCTTGTACACGTACTTTGATGATGTGGACATCACGGCCCTGGGCACGTTCATGGCCAAGGTGGACACGCTGGTGCCGCCGGGGCCTCAGGGCGCGGGGAGCCGCGACCCGGAGACCCTGCGCGACGAGATCTTCCCGCCGACGGTGAGCGACGACGCGCACGCGCAGTTTGATTCGTTCCACTTCGGTGACCAGGAGAACGACGACTGGATTGGCTACAGCTTCGCATCGCCGCGGCGGATCAGCGGGATTTTGTTCCAGGAAGGGATGCAGTTCGGCGACGGTGGCTGGTTTAATACGCTCAACGTGCTGGCGCGGGTGGGCGGCGTGTTTGTGAACGTGCCTTACACGATTTCGCCGGTCTATCCTGGTGGCAACGGCGTGCCGTGGGAGACGTTCCGGATTACGCTGAGCACTCCGGTGGATGCGGACGTGGTGCTGCTGCAGGGCGACCCGGGGGGCGAGAAGAACTTTGTGAGCACTGGTGAGTTTCGGGTCTTCGCGCAGGCTCCGGCTGCGGTTCCGCTGTGCCGCACGGCGACGCTGACGGTGACCGATAGCGTGGGGTACATCTCGACGACGAGCGTGAAGGTGGCGCTGAACAACACGCCGCCGGTGGTGACGATCACTTCGCCGGTGGACGGTTCGCTATACCCGGCGTACCGATCGATCACGGTGCCGCTAACGTCGGTGGTGAGCGACGCCGAGCATGGCGCGAGCCAGTTGACGTGCAAGTGGGAGGTGGTGCTGCGCCACAACGCGCACACGCACCCGGAGCCGCCGAACTTCAACTGCCAGACGACGGCGCGGCTGGACCCGCACGGGACAGCGCTGGGCGACACGTTCTATTACGAGATCAGGTTGACGGTGACGGACTCGGACTGTTTGTCCACGACGGTGATTTCGCGGATATACCCGGACCTGTGCAAGGCCGACTACAACCTAGACGGGTTTCTGACGGGCGAGGATTTCGACATGTTTGTTGCGGCGTTCGAGGCCGGGGACAGCACAGCGGATTACGACGCGGACGGGTTCGTGACGGGCGAGGACTTTGACTTGTTCGTGTCGGACTTTGAGATCGGGTGTTAGCGCGGTTGTTGATCGCGAGTGGCGTTTGAGAAGGGAACCTTCGCGCGCGAGCGAGAGTTTTTCTTTTCACGAGTTCCGCGTGTCGCGCGAGGCCTGTGTATCAAGTCTTGATCCCCGTCGCCGCGGCCACGGCGAGCGGCGCGAGGACCAGGCACGGGACAAAGACCGCGAGGGGAATGGGCAGGCCCGGGATCGCGGCCGAAGCACCCAGCACGCCGCCCAAGAGCGAGACGATGGCGACCGGTGCGCACTTGACAGACTGCCAAGCCATGTTCGCGGGCTCGCGGCGCAGGAAGAACGGCACGGCGATGATGAGCGAAAGGAAGTTGGCGGTGATGATCGACGCGCGTCCCCAGCGGGTTCGGTCGAGCTGGTCGCGGCGCGATTCGGAGAGCCGCTCGGGGCGCAGCAATAGCTGATTGAGCTGGCTCCAGCTCAGGGCTTGGCTGAATGACTCGGAGCGGCGCATCGTAAGCGCGACGGGGTCGAGGTCGGTTTCGAGGCGTGTGATCGGCTGAGCGGTTGAGGCGGCGGGCCCGAGGCTGCCCTGACGAACTTCGGTGGTCGCGTCTTGCAAGTCCCACCCGCCGTCGCGCCAGGTCGCGGCCGCGGCCTTGATCTTGCGGGTCGCCAAGCCCTCGGCGTCGCGTTCCCAGACCCACACGCTTTGAAGCGTGCCCGCCTCTCGGTTGAAGCTCTTGGCGTACCACAGACGGCCTTGGGCGTCGGCGCAGAGGGGGACGCGGTCGGCACCGAGGAAGCGTCGTCCGGCGTCGCCGTGGTCGCGCATGAGCAGCGGCGCGATGCGGGGGACGATGAACTCCTGGTTGATGAGCTGCACGCCGGTGAGCAGGAGCGCGATGACGATGACGGGTCGGGCGACGCGTTGCAGGGGCAGGCCGCTGGCGAGGACGGCGACGAGCTCGCGGCCCTTGACGAGCTGCGAGAAGGTGAAGCCCATCGCCCCGACCAGGACGAATCCAAGCATGAAATTGAAGAGCTGGAGGAGCCGCGGCCACCAGAGATCGGCGGCGAGGTAGACGGTGAAGAAGAACTTGCGGAGGGCGGAGGGGTCTAGAACGCCCTGGGCCTTGAGGCGCTCGATGGAGATTCCCGAGAGGCGGTTGAAGTTGAGCGACACGTCGATGGTCACGATGAAAGAGAAGAGGATGACGGTCAACGCGAGGACGTTGAAGAGATACTGGCGTGCGATGTAGCGGTCGAGGAGTTTCATATGGTGGGGAGTTTTCGCGTGGCCTTGTGGAGGCTGGCCGCGCGGGCGAGGGCGGTGGAGACAGCGTACGCGAGCATGGCGGCGACGGTGACGTCGCTCAGGAAGTGGGCCCCGCTAAGGAGCCGGGTGAGCGCGCAGCCGGTGGCGGCGAAGAGCGCGACGGGTGCGGCGGCGGGGAAGAGGCGGAGGATCATGAAGGCTGCGCCGAAGGCGACGGCGGTGTGGCTGCTGGCCATGCCGAGATTGGAGCCGTTGATGAAGCCGGAGAGGAAGGGCTTGAACTCGTAGATGCCCCACGGTCCCGGGCGCATGCGGCCCACGAAGAGCTTGAGAAGTTCGGCGGCGAGCCCGCTCAGGCCAGCGGAGGCGATGAGAAGGAACCCCGCGAGGGGGCCGAGTCGCCAGCCGGTCTTTCCGGATGAACGTGAACCGAGAAAAAGTGCGAGCGCGAGGCCGATGAGGATCCAAGTCGGCCAATAGCCGGTCTGGCGGAACATCTGGTACCAGTCTCGTGACTTCAGTTTGGGATCGGCGGAGGCGAAGAATCCAACGGCCCATTGATCGAGCAGCGACACCAGCAGCAGCACCGCGCACGCGGCCAAGGTCAACGCGAGGCGGCGTGTGCGGCGGTGCTGTTGATCTCGGGGTGAGAGCCAGGTCATTTCGGGGGCTGGGCTTGGGTGGCGCTGGCGTTGAGGTTGGGCCGCGCGCGGTTGGGGAACCCGCGGTATCCGACGCCGCCGAACGCGGGGCGGCCTTTTTTATGATCGCCCTCGAGTTTGCCGAAGGATTCGACGCGATCAAAGAGAAGTTGCCAGGTCTCGATCTCGGCGCCGACCATGACGGCGGGTCGGCCGCCGAGGGTTTCGAGGTCGTCGAGGTCGGTGTCGAGCCAGAAATCGTACTGGGTTTTTCGGCCCCCCATACGGCTGCTGGAGCAGTAGACGGTGGGGTGGTTGGGGAGGTAGAACGCGAGGCGGCCAGCGACGCCGTAGTGCTGGGTGACGTAGAACGGTTCGAGCCCGGTGCGGCGTCGGAGCGCGGCGGCGTGGCTGAAGGCGTCCTGAGCCTGGATCGGGGCGCCGGCGAGGCGGCCGACGGGGACATAGGGGCCGATGCCGGGCACGAGCGCGGCGAGGTCGACGCGGAGCATTCCCAGGCCGGCGACGAGGCCGAAGATCAGCGTCCAGAGCCACGCGAGCTGCGGGAACGTTTCGGGCTTGCGGCGCAGGAGCCCCTGCCGCGGGCGCGGTTCGGGGAGCGTGCGCCACGCGGCGACACGGGCGAGGAACTCGTCCATGCCTTCAACGACCCCCGCGCCAGCGAGGCAGAGAATTGTGGTGTACCCGGCCATGGCCCAGTTGCCCTCGGCCTCGGCGACGAGCGTGACGGCGAGGTAGAAGACGATCACGGGGGCGGCACAGAGCCAGAGAAAGAGAGCGCCGTTGGCGCGCTCGGCGGGCTGTTCTGGATTGTGAGTTTCGGTATCGAGCGTGGCTCGGGGTTTGGTGCCGCGAGATCGGCGGTAGGCCCAGAACGCGAGCGCGAGCGCGGGGCCGACGATGCCCAGTTGCGTGCCGATGAACTCGAGCGTCCAGACCGGATTGTAGTGCCAGCCCTTGCCCTCGCCCTGGGTGACTGCCACGTCGCCGCCCGCGACGCCCAGGTGCCCGAGCAGGTGGTGGAGCGTCGGCCAGCCGTGCCGGGCGTTCCACACCAGCACGGGGAGCGTGCCGACGATCGTGAGCGCGATGGATACGAGAGCGAGGAACGGCCAGCGCCGTGCGAGGTTGAGCGTGCGCCTTGATACGAACGCGAAGAGCACGAGGCCGGGGATGAGCAGGAGAATGGTGTACTTGAACAGGAACCCGACGCCCAAGGCGAGGCCCAGCATGATCCAGGCCGAGAGTGACTCGCGTTTGAACGCTCTCCAGGCTGCCCATGCCGCGACGGACCAGCAGGCGGCGTAGGGCATGTCGATGGTGGCGAGGAGGCTGGTGACCTGATACATGGGCACGAGCGCGGCGCAGGCGGCGGTGAAGAAGGCAACGCGAAGATCGCGGAAGACGTCGTTGGCCAAGCCAGCGAGCGCGAGCATGGTAATAGCCGAGGCGATGACGACGGGCAAGCGCACGGCCCATTCGCTGTCGCCGAAGAGGCCGGTCGAGGCGGCGATCGACCAGGCGATGCCGGGGCCTTTGCTGTAGTAGGACCAGTCGAGGCGGCGGCTCCATTCCCAGTAGTGGGCCTCGTCCTCGATGAGCGAGTATGGGCAGAGCCAGACGAGATAGATGATGCGAGCGAGCGCGAGCGAAAGAACCAGCCCGAGCACGGCCTGCCATGAGCCAAGCCGTGCGGCGAACGGGCCCCTCGGCTCGTTCGCGCTGGCTGCGGCTCTGAACTTGATGGTGGCCGGATGTTCAACCATTTAGTGTCTCGCTACCTTGCGGTATCCGACAAGCGCGTAGATGCCTAGGAAGGCGACTCCAGCCCAGAGGACCAGGAGCCCGCGCGGTCCGACGTCGTGGGTGAGCTGTTGCCCGCTGCTGACGGTGATGACGGTGGCCAAGGCGGGGAAGAAGCTCCAGAGGTAGACCGTGAGGGGCATGCTGAGCCCGAGGCGGAGAGCCGTGACCGCGCCAGCGACGACCATGACGAGGCAGGCGGCGGCCATAGCGAAGCGCTCGTGCTGTTTGCTGGTGATCTCGCGGCCGAGGCGTTGGATGCGGTCTTGGAGGTGCAGCGCCGGGCCCTTGACGAAGGAGTCGGACGGGTTGGCATCGATGCGTGGCTGAGCGTCGGCCAGAAGCTTTGCGGAGGGGCTTTTTTTCGGGTCGATGAGGTCGAGCACGGGGTCGTCGATGAGCGAGAGGTTCTCGAGCTTGTAGAGAGCTTGTTGCCCCGCGTTGACCGGCTTTACGGCGTCCGAAGCGCCGCGCGCGGTGACAACGGCGTCCTCGGCTTCGAGCCTGAGCGTGATGAGGCGTTCGGGCTGGTCGCGGGCGGGCGTGAGGGTGTAGAGGCCAGCGGTTTTGGCGGAGACCAGCGTGGTCACCGGTGTTTTGCCGTCCATGCCGGTATGAGTGAACTCGATCTGGATCGGGGCGTTGTTTGAGAGCGGGTTGAGCGACCAGCGAAAGCGTGGGATATACGTGGTGCCCGAGGCCCGGATCGTGACGCGCCCGCCGAGCTGGTCGGTCAGTTCGATCTGGTTGCGTGATCGGAGTCGGTCGTTGATGGTGGCGGTGGTGACGCGCTCTCCGAGAACCAAGGCCAGGTCGCGGCGTTTTCTCTCCATCCAGTTCATCGACTCGGGGTGAGAGCGGAGCGCGACGAGCTCGGAGAAGGTGAGGTACTTGGGGTTGTCGTCAAAGCCGCCGGGCATGGCGATGGAGATCGGGTTCATCTGGTCGGCGCTGCCGAGCTTGCCTGATTGTCCGAAGACCACCGGGCCGGGCTGCACGATGACGACGCTGGACGCGCCGACAGTTTCTTCTTGGGCGCGGTCGCCGTTAAAGATCCAGAGTCGGGCCGATTCGGTGGTGATATCGCTGACAACGTCGCCGCGTTTATCGAGCTCGACGACCGCCACTCCGCGCAGGGCCATCTCGTGGCTTGCGCCCGACGCGGGGGAAGGTTCGATCTGGGCACCGCGGTCGGCGTAGACGAGGAGGTTGTCGCTGACGGGGACCGAGTCTCCGCGTTGCATCGAGCCCATGAGGATCTTGGTGACGTCGCGCGCGACCAGTTGTTCCATTGCCCGCAAGAACGTCGGCATCACGAGCTGGTTTAGCAGCAGCATCGCGCCAGCCAGCACCACCCCCGAGAGCAGCGCGGGCATGAGCATGGCGCGGTGGCTGATGCCGCCAGCGTGGGCGGCGGTGACCTCGTTGTCGGAGGAGAGGCGGTGGTAGGCGATGGTGGCGGCGAACCCGGCCGCGAAGGGCAGGGCGTACTGCAGCATGGGCACCATGGCTAAGAGCATGAACTTGAGGGTCTCGCTGGGCGTGAGCTTGCCGTCGGAGAGCGGCTTGATGAGCGCGGCGAAGGAAATGACGGTGACCAGCACGACCGTGGTGAGCAGGATGAGCCGCCAGAGCTCGATGAGGATGTAACGCCAGAGCGAGAGTGGCAATCGTGAGGGCATGAGCGGTGATCGTAGAGCGAGAGACGAGGAAGAGGCGGATTGGAAGATCGGGGTTTGGAAGGGGTGTGAGCTTTCAGGCGACGCGCTTCGAGAGCGTCGCGGCAGAATCGTCTTCGGCCTTGATCTCTTACAATCCGGCATGCCCGCTCCCACTTCATCGCCCGCGCAGCTCGCTCGAACGCACGTCAATAATTGGTCACGAAAGAGCCTGCTGGGGCTGGCGGGCGTGAGCGCCGCGGATGTTCGCGCCCTCTTGACCGCGACTCGCGCGATGGCGGCCCGTCTCGAACGACGCGATTTCTCGGTGCACGAACTCGAAGGGCGGACTGTCGCCACGATGTTCTTTGAGGACTCGACGCGGACCAAGACCAGCTTCACGGCCGCAGCCCAGCGGCTGGGGGCGCACGTGCTCGATCTTTCAGCAACGACTTCGAGCGTGAACAAGGGCGAGACGCTGATCGACACCGCCAAGACGGTCGAGGCCATGGGCGTGGACGCGATGATCGTGCGAGCCAAGCAGGCGGGGGCGGCCGGGCTGATCGCGGCGCACGTCGCGTGCCCGGTCATCAACGCTGGCGACGGCCGGCACGAGCACCCGACGCAGGGGTTGATCGATCTCTACACCGTGGCCGAGGCCCACGGGCGGCTCGATTCGTTCGATCTTTCAGGGCTGCGGCTGGCGATCGTGGGAGATGTGGTGTCGTCGCGGGTGGCGCGATCAGCGATCGCGGGGTTTACGGCGCTGGGGGCGGAGGTGGTATGCGTTGGGCCGCCGACGATGGTGCCGCGG
>CAZIMT010000011.1:20616-36774 GCA_964540295.1 uncultured Phycisphaeraceae bacterium | reverse complement strand
GTCGCCCGCGTTGTCGCCCACGCAGTCCGCGATCACGCCCGGGTTCCGCGCGTCGTCTTCCTTGATCTTGAACACGATTTTCATCAGGTCCGACCCGATGTCAGCGATCTTGGTGAAGATGCCGCCCGCGATGCGGAGGGCCGCCGCGCCGAGCGATTCGCCGATCGCAAACCCGATGAAGCACGAGCCCGCGTAGTCGTTGGGGATGAACAGCAGGATAATGAGCATCAGCAGCAGCTCGACGCTGATGAGCGCCATACCGATCGACATCCCGGCCTTGAGCGGGATCGCGTAGCACGGGAACGGCTTGCCCTTGAGGCTGGCGAAGGCGCAGCGGCTGTTGGCAAACGTGTTGACGCGGATGCCGAACCACGCGACGCCGTACGAGCCCGCCATGCCGATGAGGCTGAACAGCAGGATTACGCCGACCTTGACCATCGGGAACCCGTGCTCGACCTCACCGGCCGCGTTGATCGTCTCGACCAGTTTGCCGAAGTAGATCGCCACGATCACGCCGATGAACAGCCACAGGATCATCAGGAACTTACCCTGCTGGATCAGGTACGTCTTGCAGGTCGTGTAGATCAGCTCGGAAACCTCGAGCATCGATTTGTGCACCGGCAGGCTCTTGAGCTGGCCGTAGATCATGAACCCGAAGCCCAGTCCGAGCGCGCTGACGACGAGCCCGCCCAGGAGCAGCGTGTGCCCGTCGATGCCCATGAACTTCTGCGAGCTCAGGTCAGGCAGCACGAGGCTGGCTTCGCCGCCGCCGCGATGGACGGGGGGCTGGATGGCTGGCTGGATGGCGGCGGTCGTTGTCGCCGTGGCCGCCGTGTCTGAAGTGACCGCCTGAGCAGAGGCTGTCGCTGGCATCAACGTTGTGACGAGCACCATCGCGAGCACCGCCGCGAGCACCGACAGATTCCGCGCCAGCGCAGAACCCATTGACCTGCCCAGATCCGCGAAATCTCGACGCGCCGACGGCGTCGTTCCCATGTTCGTGTGTTTCATCTCGTGTTTCCCCAAACGAGTCACCGCAGTGACAGACTCAATCGTCAAGTTAAAACCTCAAACCTCAGCGAAAAACCTCAGCGAAAAATCTCAGTGAAATCGCGATACCGAAAAAGACCAACAGACCGTGAGACGCCGAGTTGCCAACGCAACCCTCTGGGCGCCAAATCCAGCCGCACCCGTCACGGGGCACGTTCCAAGGACAGGGAAGAATATCTACTTATCGAAACTCAGCGTTCCGGAACGTGAATCGCAGAAACATGTCCCGGAACGCGCGGCCCGCAAAAAAACGAGCGGGCGATGCGACGCACCGCCCGGGATCCTGTTCATGCCGGATCGACCAACGCCATGCCGAAAAGCCAATCTCATGCCGTCGAGCCGGTCACTTGACCTCGGGCTTGGCTGGCATCGGGCTGTCCTCGCGGACGCGACGGTTCACGCTCTTGCGCGAAGCACGACGTGCGCGTTCCGACGGCTTCTCGTAGAACTCACGACGCTTGATGTCCTTGGTCAGACCCTCTTTTTCGCAGAGCTTCTTGAACCGACGCAGCATCTGATCGACACCCTCGCCGCTCCTCGCCTTCACCCGGATCGCCATGAATACCTCGCGTCTCGATCAAAGATACATTTCAGACCAACACCCACCCGCCCGCGGCGGGGGTACTTTTTGACTCAACCTTCCCCACCGGACCGTTCCGGATCAGGGGAGGAAGTAAAGGTTCGGCCTTCGCCCGGATCAAGCCCCGCGCACGATCCGATCATCACCAGACCAAACTTTCCGTCCGGTCGACATCCGACCCGCACCTTCCCTCACCCGACGGGCTCTCGTACCAAAGTTCCCCCCAGTTATGCTGCTGATCGACGCTTATAACGTTCTCCTGACCCCCGGCGTGCTCCCGCTAGGCTTGGCGGGCGTGGACTTGGCGGGCTTGGCTCACCTGATCGAGCGCGGCCGATACCGCAGGCGAGCCGCCGTTCTGGTCTGTGACGGACGATCTAAATCACTGTCGGAACAAGAGTTAAAGATCGGGTCCGTGCGCGTTGTCTATGCCGGAGCCGGGGCCGACGCCGACAGCCTGATCGAGCGAATGCTCGACGAGGACTCCGCTCCTCGTCGTTTTTTGGTCGTCAGTTCTGACCGCCGGATCTCCAAAGCCGCTGGTCGGGCCGGGGCCGCGACTTTGACCAGCTCGGCGTTTCTCCAGCAACTTTCCGCCGACGATGCCAAACGTCGCCCGGAGCCGCTCCCGGCCTGGGTCCGCCAGATCCCGCTCGAACACGACGCGATCGCGCACTGGTTCCAAGAGTTCGGCCTCTCGCCGCCGGTGCGAAGGCCTCCGGAAGAACCAGCGCCCGCGCAGGCTCGCAAGGCCAAGCACTCTTCGCCAACCGCGAAGTCCGCAACCAAGTCCGCCCCGAACCCAGATCTAGCGCCGTCGACCGACCCCGCCTTGACCAGCCCTCGGTTTGAAATCACCGATGCCGTCCTTCTCAAAGCCCTGCAAGAGTGGGGTGGGGAACTGAATCTGGACGATCTAGACATGCGTCGCTGGATTTAGATTTTCGGTAGGTCGGCTCTCCGAGCCGAATCTTCTTTTTCACTTCTCGGAAACTCACGCCACCCTGCGGAGCGATCACGTCTGAAACTTGCCTTTTGCAAACCTCGCAGCATGAACCACCACCCTTCGCCATCCTCGCCAACTGCAACCAGTTGCACGCGCGCATTTCTTCTCGGCGTGCTCGCCGTCGCTGTTCTTGGCGTCAATGTCCTTGGCGTCGTCGGCTGCGAGACCACCACCGCGCGGCAGGGTTCCACGCAAGTGCTTGCTGGCTATAACCTCGGCACGCTCGAAGCTGACCTGCCCGACCAAGCACGCCCGCAGGCGGTGGTCGCTGCGGGCGAGGCCGCGCTCCGTCACCGCGGCTATTCGATCACCTCCAACACCTCCACTGCCGATCGCGGCAGCGTCAAAGCCAAGCCGCCTCACGGCGGGTTCTTCGACGGCTCAACAGAAGTCTGGGCCCGGCTCGGCTCTTACGGCACGCGCGTCGGCGTCAAGGTCGGGCTGGCTGGGAACGAAACCGAATCTCGCGCCATCCTCGACGACGTCCTCGCGCGGCTGGGGCTGTGACGCGGAAAGTTCCCTCAAACTGCGCAACCATTCGCTCGGGCATCTCGCCCCGGTCTACGTTTTCGCAGCAGTAAACACACCGTTCACCGCCGGAGCCTCGCATGACCGCCGCTCGCCAACTCAATCTCCTCGTCAGCCTCGCCGCATTGCTCACCCTTCCCGCCTGCACGAACACTGGCCACGAGCTGCGTGACACCACGATCCCGCTGCAGTCGCAGGGCGTCGGGACCGTGGGCGTGGGCGTTCACGACCAGCGGCCCTACATCCTGCGGCTTGATCGCACGCCAGCCTTTGTAGGCTTTGCGCTCATCGGCGACCAAGGCCCGCAGGACGTCGAGACCGTCACAGGCCGCCCGCTCGCCGACGATTGGAACAACGTCATCGCTCGCTCTCTTCGCGCCCGCGGCTACGACGCCCAGCCTGTCGTCATCGCCACCACGGACACCCCGGCCTTGGCCGCCCGCAAGGTCAAAGGCCTGGGGACGCGCACGTCGATCCTCATCACCATGCGCGATTGGAAGTTTGTGACCACGTCGAGCACCAAGCTTTATTACGACCTCACTCTCAGAGTCGTGGACCTCGACGGCAAGGTTCTGGCGGAGCAAAGCGAGAAGGGCGAAGAGAACCTTGGCGACGGCGCGGTCGAGCGCAATGCGCGGAAGGATGGTGACCTGAACGCCGACGGATCTGCCAAGGCCGCCACGCCTGGCGAAGGCGGGCTCAACCCCAACTCGCCGGTCGCCCGCATGAAACGAGCTCAAGCCATCATGCCCAGCGTCTTTCAGGCTCACCTGGAACGATTGCTTAACGACCCGAAGGTCGTCGCCGCAATCCGCTGAATCGCTTGGTCTGAACCTGACTCATCTCGTGGCGCGAGCTTTGGGTCCGAGCCCTAGATAACCTCCGCGCTCCTTTGGCTCGCTTACTTCACCACCAGCGCCACGAGGAACCCGTCGTAGCCCTTGCTGCCCACGGTCTGAATAGCCGTCGCCGAGACGCGTGGTTCGCGCTCGATCATCTTCACCATCTGTCGGACGCCCAGCACGCGCGGGTCGTCGCTGCTCGTGTTGACGACCTCGCCGTCGCGCACGACGTTGTCAACGACGATGACGGTCCCGACGCGCGAGAGCTTGAGAGCCCACGCGAAATACTCGGGGTTACTGGGTTTGTCGGCATCGATAAAGATCAGATCGAAGGGCCCCAGCCCGTCGCGTTCGATGCCCGGCAGCGAATCGATCGCCCGCCCGACGCGAACATCAACGACGCTGCCGAAACCTGCTCGCGCGATGTTGGTCACCGCGACGGCCGCGTGCTTGGGATCAAGCTCCAGCGTGACGATCCGGCCTTGCGTGCGTTCCCCGGCCGCCATGCCGCGGGCGAGCCAGATCGTGCTATATCCGCCGAGCGTTCCGATTTCGAGGATTTTTTGCGCGCCGTGGATTTGCACAAGCAGGGAGAGCAGTTTGCCTTGGTTGGCCGCGACTTGGATCTCGGGCAGCCCTCCGGCCGTGCTCGCGGCCAGGGCTGCGTCGAGGGCGGGGTCTGCGGACGAGAGGTGCATGTTGAAATACTGATCGACAGCGGTCCAAGTGGGTTGAGTCATGGAGGATTGTTGACGAGTGGAGCGGCCAGCGTTGGGCGCACGCCGCGCAGCGGTCTGGGCGGCCGACCGGGCGGCGCATGGTCGTGGTGTTGAGAAAAAAACAGGGCCGACGACTTGGTGTCGTCGGCCCTGGAGATGGTCAAGAGATCGGGTCCGGAACTCAGAGTGGGGCCGCGCGGCAAGTGCCGTGGCCGGGCTTGGTTTCAGGTCGATGGTCAGGACTGTCTAGAACGCGCTCGGTCGTGTGGTCTCGCGGCTTGGTTTGATTGACCCGGAACGAAGAGACCGTACAGCGCGAGTTAGTTGCGTGAGGAGGGCTTGATCCCCTTGCCGGTGAGCGGGGCGGGGCGGTTGTTGGGGCGGGCGGCTGGGCGGCCGTTCGGGCCGCCATGATGCGGGGCCGTGGACCCTCCGTGGCTGTGCGGGGCGACGAGCCGGGTCGGACGGTGGGCCGGGCGCGAATCGCCGTGGTTGGCCTGATCGCGCATGGCGTCGGAGACGACGGAATCACGGCTGCCGTATCCGCGGCTGTCTTGGCTGCGGGCCGAGCGGTCGTTGTAATTCCCGCGGAGCCCCGTGCGTTGCGAGCGATCGTTGCCCCAGTTGCGGCTGTCGTCGCGGTCGGCCGTGTGATCGCGCTTGGGCTCGGGCGGCAAGGCTGGCAACTCGGTGATGGCCGGGATCTTGTTCTTGGTGAGGCGCTCGATGGCTCGCAGGAACGAGCGTTCTTCGCCGTCGCAGAATGAGATCGCGGTTCCCTTGGCGCCTGCGCGGCCGGTGCGGCCGATGCGGTGGATGTAGGCCTCGGGCTCGTTGGGGAGATCGAAGTTGAAGACGTGGGTGATGGCATCGACGTCGAGCCCGCGGGCGGCCACGTCGGTGGCGACGAGAACGCGCGAGCGCCCGGTCTTGAACCCGGCCAGCACGCGGTCGCGCATGTTCTGGGCCTTGTTGCCGTGGATCGCGGCGGCCGTGATCCCGGCGGCGTTGAGCTTGTCGCTCACCTTGTCGGCCCCGTGCTTGGTGCGGGTGAAGACCACCGCGCGCTGGATGTTGCCCTCGTCGATCATGTGCCGCAGTAAGGCCTGTTTGCTATAGCGCGAGACCATGTACACGGACTGATCGATGAGCTCGGTGGTCGCCACGTCGTGCGCGACCGAGACCTTGACGGGGTTGGTGAGCAGCGAGTCGGCCAGGTGCATGATCTCGCGCGGCATGGTGGCCGAGAAGAGCAGCGTTTGGCGCGTCTTGGGCAGCGCGGCGCAGATGCGGCGGATGGGCTGGATGAAGCCCATGTCCAGCATGCGGTCGGCCTCGTCGAGGACCAGCACCTTGATGCCGGTGAGATCGACATAGCCCTGCTCCATGAGGTCCATGAGCCGGCCGGGCGTGGCGACGATGACGTCGATCCCGCGCTGGAGGGCCTTGACCTGGTGGTGCTGGCTGACGCCGCCGTAGATCACCGCGCCGGTGATGGTTGTGTTTTTGCCGTAGGTCTTGAAGCTCTCAGCGATCTGGGTGGCGAGCTCGCGGGTGGGAGAGAGGATGAGCGCGCGGGCCAGGGCCGGGCCGCGCTTGGATTTATCGATGGGCATGTTGGTGAGGCGGTGAAGGATCGGCAGTGCGAACGCGGCCGTCTTGCCGGTGCCGGTCTGAGCGCACCCGAGCAGGTCGCGGCCTTCGATCGCGGGCGGGATGGCTTGGGCCTGGATTGGCGTGGGCGTGGTGTAGCCTTCTTGGGTCACGGCGTCGAGGATCGGGGTGGACAGGTTGAGATTGGTGAACAGCATGAAAAGAGACAGCTCCTGCGTGCCGCACGCTGACGACTTGGGTCCGAAGACCGAGCGATAGCGTGAAGCTCGAAATGGTTCGGGCGTACCAAGGTCCAAATTGATTTGGAGCCGGGGAGGCCGTACTGGGGTGGAGCGAGGGAGGTGAATTCTCACGCGAGAACGCACGATTCCGACGCCGCCAGCAGATTCCCAGAACGCTCGTGCCCCTCGTGATTTGATCGCGTTGGATCGGGGGAAGAAGAGACTGAGGCCACCGGCAATGAACAGACTATAGGCAGGAACATCGGTCGGAGCGACGTTGAACCTGTAGATTGCTTGGTTTGTCGCGTGGCAGGACGTCCGATCTGTCACCCGCCCCCGACTCGAGACCTGGGGAACAGCGGGGTTGGCGGCGCGGAAACCGTGCGCGGACCACTCGATGATGCTCAGTTCCAGCTCACGCCCTTGGGCCACTGGTCAGAGCCTTGGGTGAGCCCGCGCTGGATCAGGCCTTGGAGCGACACGAGCTGTTCCTCGATGATCGTCGCGCGAGTGTTGGGGTTGCCCTCGGCCAGGAGTTCGTAGCGAGTCTCGGCGGCGGTCGAGTGTTCACCCAGCACCGAGAACGAAAGCACCTCAAGCACCGCGTGCATCGGGATCTCTTCGTTGCGAAGGTACTCGAGCACGGACTCAGCGACGGTGAGGTGGGTGAGCGGGCCTTCGCTCAAGAGCGCGTCCAGCCGCGGCCTCATGTGGCTGAGCGGGTCGTGCTCGGCGTCGGCGGCGGCGGCGGATTCGGGCCCGATGGATTCGAGCCCGATGGGTTCGAGGATGGCCTGGCGGTAGAGAACATCCTCGGCGGCGGGCAGTTCGCGGACGATCCGAGCGCGGCAGATGCCTTGAATCAGCACGTTAATTCGGCCGTCTTCCAGAGATTCGTGCTGCATGATCTGGGCCAGGCACGCGGCCTTGCGAACGCGAGGCCGCCCGTGGTAGTTCTGCTTCCAGCCCTTGCCAGCAAAGACCGCCATGGCGAGCTGGCCAGAGCCGTCGAGCGCGTGCCCGATCATCTGGCGGTAGCGTGGTTCGAAGATGTGAAGTGGCAGCACCTGGTGCGGGAAGAGGGTGACGCCCTCGAGCGGGAAGAGCCCGATCGGCTTGCTGAAGTTGACCTGAACCGAAACCCCCTCAGACATGCCGTTACTATACGCCGTCCTCGGGGATCGGCGTAACTCCCACGGCGTTGGCGGGGAGCCCTTGGGTCGTCGCGCGAGCCTTAATGTTCACGACAAACTGCTTCACGTCGGGGGGGGCGGTGGCGACCGGAGCGGGCTGGCCGAGCGTCGCGGTGTTGGAACGTCGATCAACGATGCATTCGACGAAGGACTCAACGCCTTGGAGCGTGACTCTTTGGATAGGGGCGACGAGGGTGGCGACGTCGGCGGCCTGCGTGTTGATAGGGTTCAGGAGGTAGAAGCGTTGGATTTCGATCGTGGCTGGCGCGACCGGCGGGATGATCTGGATGGCGATCGCGGTGCCTTTGGTGATGATCGAGACGTCTCGGGTGATGGCCTGCGGCTGAGCTCCGACGAGGTAGGCGTCGCCAGCGATGTGGAGCCATGAGGCGATGCTGTTCTGCGGGGTACCGCGGGCGGTCGGGCAGGCGGTCGACGGGCCGAACATCACAAAGTAGTTGGCGGGGCCGCCGAGCGCCGAGAGGACTGTGTCGCGCGTGGACGAGAGCTGCTGGTTGGAGAGGATGGGCGTGCGGGTGACGGCCGTCCAAGAGCCCGGCGGGATGCTGCCGCTGTGAGTGCCCGGTTGGATGATGCACCCGGCCAAGGCGGCGGCGAGCGAAGCCCCGGTGATGGTGACACGCGACCATGAGCCAACGGTGCGAACAAGGGTCGGTTTTTCGTTGACGATCTGCATTTACAGAATCTCCAGGGGACGGACTCGGCGGAGCTGCATCATCAGAGGGGTCGCGAGCGCGGCGGAAATCAGCACGCCGAAGATCGAGACCGTGGGGTTGACGAGATAGCCCGCGGAACGGTACGCGACGATGCTACAGAAGACGATGAGGAGCGTCAACCCAACGACAGCGGCGAGAACCGCGAGCCGGCTGCGGAGAAGGACGGCCGCGACCGCGCCAGCAAGGGTGCTCAGGATCGCGATGATCCAGGACTGAGGCTGGGAAGGAAGTTTGGGAATGTTGTCGGCGATGAGCTGATCGATGCAGACCATTTTGGCGTGCGTTCCCCACACTTGTTTGCCGCTCATCGGGTGCTCGTCCATGCGCGTCCCGTTCCCTTGGAGAAGGTGCTGCCCGAACACGACGACTTTCCCCTCCAATGCGCCACGCAGTTCTGCGGGGTTCATCCGAGCGGCCTGCCCGAGGGTGACCGTGGCGTTCTGGATCGCGTCGTAGGGTGGGAACCGCAGGGCAACCAATGCCTTGACCGACTCCTCGGGCGTTCCGCGGAGTTCATCGTCTATTGGTTGCATGGCGATGGACGAGATGCGGATACTGTGTTTTATGGGTTTGGTGCTTGATCGCCCCGGCTCTTGAACGCCGACTTTGATCGTTTGGCTGAGCACGTCGATGTCGAAGTGGAACGTGTGGCTTGGCCAGCGATAGTTCAAGGCCGCGAGCAGCCCGAGCGAGGGTTGAGTCTCGACAATATCGCGTTTGATCGCCGCAACGACCTTTCCGTCCTCCATCTCCCCGACTGTGGCCGTGGTGCCACCGATTTCACCATCTCGGGTGAGGGCGCGGATTGTCGGCGGAGTTTTGGCGAGGCGAACATCAAACGCCCAGGTCCCGCTGCCGAAAAGAACGACGGTGCCCGCCTCACGCAGGGCTCGAACTCCGCGAGCGAAGGCCTCATCGAACTCGGGATGATCGAGGTTGGTGTCCTCGTACTCAACGTCGAACGCGAACACGAGGATCTTGCACGGGGCGAGGCGTTCGAGCAGCGCGCCGGTGAGGGCGCGACGTGCGAACGGAACGGCGGGATCCCACCCGACCAGCCCCAGCGCCTCGGCGGCCTCGGCCTGCTCCTCGGGAGACTCGCGCAGTTCGATGGCGGCGACATTCGCCAGCGGCGTGGTGTAGCCCGTTGGCATTGGCATGGCGGCAAAGGACTTCTCGATCCAAGGCGTGAGGATGGTGGAGCGGTGGAGAATGGGCACGACCGCCAGTTGAAGCAGTGCGAGGCTGATGAGCATGGACACTGCGATGACCGACGCGGTTCGGCGTGTGAGCACCCCACGCCACCAGAGCTTGGCCTTGATCCCCAGATCGGCCCGCATGGCGACGGGAGGCTGCCCGTCGAGAAGCCTTCGCAGGTCTGCGGCCATCTCCGCCGCGGACGAATAGCGAAGGTCTCGTTCTTTCTGCATCGCTTTCATCACCACCGCGTTGATCGGGCCGCTGAGCCGCGAGTCGATCCGGCCGAGTTCGGGCGGCTTGGCGTTGCGGATGATCGACACCGCGCTGGGAAGATCCTTGCCCTCGAGGTCGTAGGGGGTGCGGCTCGTGAGGAGCTCGTAGAGAATCAGCCCCAGCGCGTACACATCGCTTCGCGCGTCCAGCGTGCCTGGGTCGGCGTTGCACTGCTCGGGGCTCATGTACTGCAGCGTGCCTACCAGGTCGCCCATGCGGGTGAGCAGGTTCAGCGTCGCGTCGGCGCTGGCGCTGAAGCGGGCCACGCCAAAGTCGATGATCTTGGGGTTTCCCAGCGTGTCCACGAGGATGTTGGCTGGCTTGAGGTCGCGGTGGATGATCCCGGCCCGGTGCCCGTGATCCACCCCGAAACAGACCTTGCTGAACAGTTCGAGCTTGCCGCGGATGTCGAGCTTTTCCTGAGCGGCGTAGTCGGTCAGCGTGCGTCCGCCGGCGATGAACTCCATCGCGTAGAAAAGCAGCTCGCCGAACTGAGAACTCTGAGCCCCGGCCTCGTAGACCTGCGCGATGGCCGGGTGGCTGAGCTTGGCGAGGAACTCAGCCTCCTTAACGAAGCGGTCAAAGGCCGTGCGCGACTGCAGGCCCAGCTTCATGATCTTCACGGCGACCGTGCGGCGCGGGCGGTCCTGCAAGGCCTCGAATACCGCGCCCATGCCGCCCTTGCCGATCAGTTGAATGACCTGGTAGTTGCCGATCCGCTCGCCCGGCCCGATGGGGAGATCCCAGTTGCCGTCAGCGCCGAAGCTGTTGCCGCCGCCGGGTGTGCCGCCGCCGCGAAAGTGGTCGGACGGGCCGGGGAGGGTTGGGTCGTTGGTGCTCATGGTGGAATGCTTGAGGGCGTTTGACCGCGTGCAGCGTAATGGGTGATGACGAATGGTGTGAGCGTTGATGAGTGAATCGTGAGTAGAGATTCGGACAGAAGGCGTTAGAGCGGCGCGTTGTTGTGAGGGAAAAGTTTGGGATTGAGGTCGAGGTTGTGCTGAGTTTGCTCGCGGGCAAGAGAGGCCCGAAAGGCACGTTGATGCGCTCGCGTCCTTGCTGTTGATGAGCCGATCCCTTACCTTGCGACCCAGACATTCCCCGCGTGGGGGGGCATTGAGTCTCGAGAGGAAGCGAATTTGGCTTTGAACAACCCGGATCACACGACCGCGAATGCGGAAGCCGTTGAGGCTAATGGCGTTCCCGAGTTGCCCGATGACGCCACGCCCGCGCAGCGCGAGGCATATTGGTACCGCCACATTTATCGCGGCGACTCGATGAAGCAGTTGTCGGTGCGTGCGGTGCTGATGGGGGGCGCGATCGGGATGCTGATGTCGGTCGCGGGGCTTTATACGACGCTCAAGATCGGCTGGTCGTTTGGTGTGGCGATTACTTCGTGCGTGATTTCGTACGTCTTCTGGAACATCCTGCGAGCCGCGAGCGGCAACAGGCTCAGTCAGATGACGATCCTCGAGAACAACTGCATGCAGTCGACGGCCTCGGCGGCGGGGTACTCGACGGGAGCGACGATCGCGACGGCGTTTGGCGCGCTGCTCTTATTGACCACGGGCGAGGCCGCGACCAAGAACACCTGGGAGCTTCAAGCGCCTTGGATCGTAGCGAGTTTCACGTTTTTTACGGCGTGTCTTGGGGTGTTCCTCGCGATCCCGATGAAGCGCCAGATGATCAACATTGAGCGGTTGCCGTTCCCGTCGGGGATCGCCGCCGCGGCCACGCTGAAGAGCTTGTACAGCAAGGGCCAGGAAGCTTCACGCAAAGCCACCGCGCTGGTCATCTCATTGCTCTGTGGAGCGCTTGTGGGGGTGCTCAACACGGGCGAAGGCGGGCTGAAGTTCATCGATAATTTATTCATGTTCTTCCGCGAGAAGCTGTTCCGGATCAACCTGCCAGAGGCGATTCCCGAGGGCGGGTACATGAAATGGCACGGCAAGGGTGCGCTGGGCTTTTTTTTCGAGCCCAGCGTGCTTCTGGTCGCGGCGGGGATGATTGTCGGACTGCGGGTGTCGCTGTCGATGCTCGCCGGTTCGTTGATCTTATATTTAGGGGTGGGGCCGTGGCTGGTCGGCATGGACGTGGCCAACGCGAACGTGGAAGGTTACAAGCGCTCGATTGACGTGGTAGCGGGAGGGACGTTGTACCATTTCCCGCGCTGGGCCTTGTGGGGCGGCACGTCGGTGATGGTCTTTGCAAGCCTCGCGGCGCTGGCGCTGCAATGGAGGACGGTGCTTCGTTCCTTCGGTGTTGGCAAGAAGAACGTGAGCGAGGCCGACGCGACGGACCCCGCGCTCGAAGCCAAGATTCGAGAGATCGAAGTTCCCAACTCCTGGCTGGTGATCGGGCTGATCCCGATCAGCATCGGGCTGATCACCGTCAATTATCTTGCGTTCCAGATGAACCCGATCCTGGGCGCGATCGCGGTGGCGATGTCGTTCGTGCTGTCGATGGTGGCGTGCCGGGCCACCGGCGAGACTGACACCACACCGATCGGCGCGATGGGCAAGGTGATGCAGTTGCTGTTCGCCATCCTGCCGGGCGCGAAAGGGGACCAGACTATTAACCTGATGTCCGCATCGACGGCCGCGAACAGCGCCAGCTCTTCGGCGGACTTGCTTACAGATCTGAAGAGCGGGTACATCCTGGGCGCGAACCCGCGTCAGCAGTTTCTTGCGCAGTTTGCTGGGCTTTTCTTCGGGACGTTGGCGATCGTGCCCGCGTGGTACTTGCTCGTTCCAGACAAGGCCGCGCTCGAAAAGTTCAACCCTCCCGCGACGAACATGTGGAAGGCCGTGGCCGAGTTGCTCGCTGGCAAGGAGGGGCTCAACGCACTCCCGGACACGGCCAAGTGGGCCATCGTCATCGGCGCGTTGGTGGGAATCATCCTGCCGGTGCTGGAGAAACTGTTCCCGAAAGCGCGACCGTACTTGCCGTCGGCGATGGGCTTGGGGTTGTCGTGGGTTGTTACTTTCTCGAACAGCTACGCCTTCGCCATCGGCGCGGTGATCGCGTGGGCCTGGTCGTTGATGAACAAGAAGAACGCCGAGCGGTACACCATCCCGGTCGCGTCTGGGCTGGTCGCGGGCGAGTCGCTGATCAAGGCGATCTTGGCGATGCTGGCCACAGCCTCGGGGCTGTTGCACTGGAAACTGTGAGCGGCACGCTGTGAGGCGTTGGTTGGATTCGGGGCGCACAATTCGGGCAGGCGGCCTGCAAAAGGTGGTTGGATCGGTGTTCCTTTGGCGGTACACTGAACACGCTCAACCGGTCGGGCGGTCGGTGCGCGGTGATCGATCGCGCCATTACAACCACCCACGTTCAATCTCGTCCCTCATTCTGAACGGAGAATCTTGATGAATCGCTCTCTGGCCTTGCTCGCGGTGTGCGCGTCTTTGGCTGGCATCTCGCCGACCGCCCGTGCCGCCGAATCTGTCACCATCAACCTCGCTGGCGTGAAGCTTCAGGACAAGTCCAACCAGAGCCGGTCTAGCTCGCCCGGCACGATCGACCCTGCTCGGCGCTACGCCTACGCCGTTGACGGGATGGTCAAGGGCGATAGCGGGTTTCTGGCCGTGCTTTTCCCGTCGCCCACGCCGCTGGCGACGGTGCTCGAAACGTTGGCACCCGGCTCCTCGGCCGCGCTCAAGGGCTCGATCAACAACCTCCCCGGCACGCACCCGGTGGTGCTTCTGAACTCGGTGCAGAGCGGCGTGACGGACCTAGGCTCGCTCCAGGTGACCTACGCCTACACGCTGCGGGTCGAGATCGATTCCTCGAACATCGCTGGTTTTTCGCTGACGGGCGTGAAGCTCTCGCCAGCGTTCCTGGTCGGCAGCCTGTCGTTCACCAGCGGCTCGGCCACTATCCGCCGCGTCGCGTGCCCGACAGATTTCAACTCCGACGGGTTTGTGACCGCCGACGACTATGACGCGTACGTGTTCGCGTTCATCACCGGCGAACCGGCCGCAGACTTCAACAACGACGAGTTCGTGACGGCGGATGACTTTGACGCCTATGTCATCGCGTTCGAGAACGGGTGCTGAGGCTTTCATCCGGGAGCTCGGAAGCCAGCCTGCGTGTGTGAGATCTGATCTCCTGCGCACCGTCCCTGCCGGTGCGCTGGCACGGTCTATCCCGACACAATCTTCACACCCTAATTTGGTTTTCGGCCGTCGATTCTCGCGACTCGGCTGGGTACCCGGGGGCTACACTGGGCTTCGTTTTCTGCAACAACCCTTCGTCAGGTCGTCCCGAAGTGCCGTGGCGGCTTTGGCAGCAAGGAAGTTCTCGAAAACCTCGCCGTGTGATGCTGTCAACAGGAGCTGAGAGATGTCGATTCGCTGTTCGTCGTTTGGTCGTAACGGTGCCGCCGCGGTGCTCGCGGTGTGCGGGTTCGCGGCGTCGTCGGCCTGGGCTCAGCTCCGCGTCTGCGAGTGGAACGTGACCAATTACGGCGGGGCGAGCTCGCGTGATCCGTCGTTCCAAACAGCAATCTACGGGCAGGTGCCCACGGGGCTGGCGTTGGCTGGCCAGTCCATGAGCCCAGACATCTTCGTGGGTGAAGAGTTTCTGTCGGCGGGCGGTGTCGCCAATTTCAAGCTGATCCTGAACACGGCCGTGGGCAGCCCGGGCGATTGGGAAGCGGCCCCGTTTATCGACGGGCCAGATACGGACAACGCGTTCTTTTATCGCACGAGCAAGGTGACGTATGTGCGCACGGTGATCGTGTCGCAGGTGACCGGCTCGACGAGCCTGCCGCCACGGAACACTCTTCGCTACGACATCCGGCTCAACGGCTACGGCGATGTCGCTGGCGTGAACCTCTCGTGCTACGCGGCTCACATGAAGGCGGGCAGCGCCTCGACCGACCAGAGCCGGCGTTTACTCGAAGCCAACAAGGTCCGCGACAACGCCAACGGGATTGATACCAACGGCGCGGGGACCAAGCTGCCAGCCGGGAACATGTTTCTTTTCGGGGCGGACTTGAACATCCAGACCTCGTCGCAGGCCGCGTACCAGCGGCTGATCCAGTCTGAGGCGAACAACGTCGGGCGGTTCTTTGATCCGATCAGCACGCCGGGGTCGTGGAACAACAACTCTGCATTTCGTTTCGTTCACACGCAGGATCCGGCCGTGCAGATGGACGATCGGCATGACCAGATTTTGCTCGGCGCGGGGCTGCTCGACGGCGCGGGGTTTGAGTACATCGGCAACTTCGGCGCGGTCTATAGCACGACGACATGGAACGACCCGAACCACTCGTACCGCAGCTGGGGCAACGACGGGACCAGCTTTGATCAAGTCCTCAAGATCACCGGCAACGACATGGTGGGCCCTGTGATAGCGCAAGCGCTCGTGACCTCGGCCAACGGGCTGGGGCACCTGCCCGTGATCCTCGATCTGCGTGTCCCGGCCCAGGTCACGTCGACAACGCTGATCGACTTTGGTAGCGTGCCCCGGAACTCGGCCGCAGCTCAGTCTTTGATCGTGAGCAACTCGGGCAATATCGGGCTCTGGGGCGGCAACGGGATCTCGGCACTGAACTATTCGATGAGCGCCACGGCCGGGTTCTCGGCCCCGGTCGGCGTGTTCGCGGACGCGGCGGGGGGCTCGGCCAACTCGCACTCGATCACGATGAACACCTCCGTGGTCGGCCTGCGCACCGGCCAGATCACAATCGCTTCGGACGCACCGGACCAGCCCTCGCGCGTGGTCCTGCTGACCGGTGTGGTGGTCGGTTGCCCGGCTGACTTTGACGGCGACGGGTTCGTGACTGGCGAGGATTTCGACGCATACGTCGCGGCGTTCGAAGCCGGGGACCTGATCGCGGACTTCGACCATGACAGCTTTGTGACCGGCGAAGACTTCGACGCATTCGTGGCCGCGTTCGAGTCCGGGTGCTGATTGGGTTCGGTAATTGATCGGTCATTCCGAGTCAAGATTTCAGTTCGGACGGTCGGAAAAGGTTGGTCGTTAGAGATCTGTCGGAGGACCGACCGCGAGTGGGGCCTCGGCCTTGATCGAAAGAAATCGATATTTTTGACTTGCAAACGGTGCTAACACCGGGCACAGTATGAGCTTCCGTGAAAAATCTGGCGCGACCGTGGTTCGTGGCGTTCTGCCACCTTGAAAGAAACCCAGAATTGAGAGTTGGTGCCCGAGTGGGTGCCTGAGTGGGTG
>CAZIMT010000011.1:0-20516 GCA_964540295.1 uncultured Phycisphaeraceae bacterium | reverse complement strand
AGTGGGTGGTTGGCTGTAGTTTGGTCGGTTTGAGCGGCAGGGCGGCTGAAGTTGGTGAAGTTGGTCCAAGGGTTGTTCGTGGCGGGGGCGAGTTTTTAATGATCGAAATCGGAACACGGCGGATCGAGAGAAACGCCCAAGCACAAGGAATCGCACATGCGTGATCAACTGAGACTGGCGCTGGTTGCGGGCACATGCGTGCTCGCGGGGTCGATGACCAACAACGCTCGGGCTAGCGAGACGGTTGTCGAAAATTCTTCAGATGGCTGGTCTGAACTCATGGGCACCGATGCCTGTGCCATCGCGGCTAAAGAACTCGTCGCGTCAGAGCGCGGCCTGTCAACCGACCTGCCGCTGACGCTCGCTTCGGCCCCGGTTCCGTTCTCGGCGTGCTTTGATCCGGCTATTCCGCCCAGCGATGAAGTGATGGCGCGGGTGAATGAGTTCATGACCCAGGGGTGGCTCGCTCAGGCGGCCGCCAACAACAACTGGGGCGACCGCTACCAAGGCACCGCCCGCTGGTCGGGTGCTGGCTTTGGCACCACAGGCGATCCGATCAACCTGACGTGGAGCTTGGTGCCCGACGGGCTGAGCATCTCGGGCGGCATCGGCGAGCCGGTGTCGCCCAGCAACCTCTTCGCCAGATTTGACACCAGGACGACCCGCGCCGCGTGGCTGAGCCTTTTCCAGCAGAGCTTTGATCGCTGGCAGGTGCTCATCGGCGTGAATTACACTCGCGTGACGGCGGCTGGCGTTGATTGGGACGACGGCGCGGCCTGGGGCTCGGGCAACGCCGCGGCTCGCGGGCACGTCCGCATCTCCATGCACTCCATCGACGGCAGCAGCGGCGTGCTGGCTTACAACTACTTTCCCAACAACGGCGACATGGTGCTCGATGCGGACGACGCGTTCGGCGCCAGCAATTACTTCAGCTCCACCAACAACTACCGTTTTCTTCGCGACGTGGTCATGCACGAGCACGGGCACGGCCTCGGCATGGCGCACGTCTGCTCGAGCAACTCGAACCAGCTCATGGAGCCGTTCATCAACACCGTGTTTGACGGCCCTCAGCAGGACGACATCCGCGGCGGGCAGCGCCGTTACGGTGACAACAACGAACCCGACAACACGTCCCCGACCGCGGTCTTCGCGGGCAATCTCAGCGTGGGCGTGACCATCCAGCTCGGCGACGTGCCTATTTCCAACGGGCTCACGCCAACCAACTCGTCGCTGCTGAGCATCGACGGCAACAGCGAGATCGACTTTCACCGTATCAACGCCACCGCGATCCAGTTGGCTAACTTCACGGTCACGCCGATCGGCTCGACGTACGACAACAGCTCGCAGAACGCCAACGGTTCGTGCAATTCGGGCAACAGCCAGAATGCGCTGGCGCAGGCTGACCTGGCGTTTGATATCGTCGACGCCGCTGGTGTCACGCTGCTCACCGCGACCCCGCAACCGTCGGGAACGGCCGAGACGTTCACGGGGGCCCTGCTCTCGCCGGTCGGGAACTTCTTCCTTCGCGTCTACGAGATCGATGTCCCGACCCAGTCGCAGTTGTACAAGGCGACCATCACGGGCACGACCACGCCCACCATGGCCGCGACTGACGGCACGTTCAACGACAAGGTTCGCGTCACCTATACCAACGTCCCTGGCGCGTCTTCGTACCAGGTGCTCCGCAACACGGTGAACAATCTCGGCACGGCGACCGCCCTCGGCACTAGCGCCACGACGACGTTTGACGATGCGACCGCTGTCCCGCTTCAGACTTACTTTTACTGGGTCAGGGCCGCGCAGGGCACGGCCGCGTTCCGTGACCTAGCCGGGCCCGACATGGGCTTCCGGGGCGCGATCCCGCTCCCGCCCGGCCCGTTCAGCCTCAGCACCCCGGCCGACGGTGCTGGCAACGTTTCGACCACGCCTTCGCTTGTTTGGAGCGCGGCCTCGAACGTGACGACCTACACGCTGCTCCTCGACGACACGGCTGACCTGTCCAGCCCGCTCTCAACGGTCACCGGCCTGGTCTCGACCTCGTACAACGTCCCGAGCGGCGTGCTCGCGGATTGTGGAACCTATTACTGGGGCGTGACCGCGATCAACGCCAACGGGTCCACCGCCTCGACTCCCGCCGTGTTCTCGTTCAAGACCGTTATTCCGGCTGACTTCGATGGCGACGGCTTCGTCACGGGTGAAGACTTCGACTCGTTCGTCGCCGCCTTCGAGGGCGGCAGCCTCGCCGCCGACTTTGACGGTGACGGGTTCGTCACCGGCGAAGACTTCGACTCGTACGTGATTCGATTCGAGGCTGGCTGCTGAGTCCGATACTGATCGACGGCTCCGCGTCTTGGGTTTGGTTAATCGCAAGATGGTTTCTCTCGAAATCTTCTGAATCACACCCTTTGAGCGGTCTCGCGAGATTGTTCAAACCGGCTGGCGCGTCAAACCTGACGCGCCAGCCTTTTTCTTTCGCGTTCTAACATGCGTTGCGGTAGAATGTTCGGCGGCGGCGGCGTCACTCCGGAGGGCGGCCCGGCGCGGCGTTGCATCGGCGTCGCGCCGTCGATCCGGCCGACGCCTTTGGGTTGCGTCCGACGTGTGAGAAGGAACGAGTATGAAGAGCATCAATCCGTTCGTCGTGGCTTTGGGCTTGTTTTCTCTGGCTGGCGTCGCCTCGGGCCAGGGCACGTTCCTGCTGGTGCCCGACTCGGGCCGCGACCAAATCGACCTCTTTGACGCCACCACCGGCGAGCTCGTGCAAGAGGGCTGGGTGACCTATGCCGCGGCGGGCATCACCGGGTTCTCCACGCCTCGCGCCGCGATTCAGGTCGGCAAGGAGATCTGGGTCTCGGATCAGGTGCAAGACAAGATCTACCGCTGGCAGGCACGCCGGACCAGCCCCGCGTACCTAGGCGAGATCAGCGGCGGGCTCGACAACATCAAGGGCATGAGGCAGGTGGGGCTTTCTGTGCTCGTGACCAACGGCGGCACCGACAACGGGGCGCCGGGCGAGGCCCTCGTCCGCATCAGCCCCACCGGCGTGATCCTCGGCTCGTTCCTCGTGCAGGATCCCTTCGACGTGCTGCCGTATCAGGGCGGGCTGCTGACCATCCAGAACACGCTCGACAACATCGATCGTTACTCGCTGGCTGGCACCTTCCTGAGCGTGTTCCACGACTCTGACGGTGTGTCAGGCATCGACTTGGGCCAGCAGATGAACACCGACGCGGCGGGCAACGTGATCGTGTCGAGCTTCAGTGCGCCCGTCGGCATCTACCGCTACAACAGCAGCGGCGCTCAGATCAATTACTGGCCCGTCGGCAACGGCAACCGCGGCATCTACGAGCTGCCCGGCGGCCTGATCCTGTACACGCACAGCACCGATGTCAGCGTCCTCAACCCTGCCGACGGCTCGACCGTCACGCTCTACACCGGCTTCAACGCGAGCATGCAGTTCATCCACGTCGTCACCTTCATCTGCCCGGCGGACTTCGACGCCGACGGGTTCGTGACGGGCGACGATTTCGACGCGTACGTGCTCGTCTTCGAGCTTGGCATCCCGGCGGCGGACTTTGACGGCGACGGCTTCGTCACCGGCGACGACTTCGACGCGTTCGTTCTCGCGTTCGAGGCCGGGTGCTAAAAGAGTCTGGATTGAGAACATAGAAACTCGGTACGTCTGAAAGTGAGTGATCGTCATGCCGCGAATGTTGACCGCCCTGTCCGCCTGCGCGTTGCTTTCTCTTCACGGAGCGGGCTGCGGCGATCACGGCTTTCTCGACCACGAAGAGGACGAGAGCCGCTCGATCATCGTGCGCGACGCGATAGCAATCGACCCTGCGGGCGTGCGCACGACCGTCGCACCCTTCGTGATGGAAAAGGCGACCAACCCCGACGAGGCCTTCCGCTGGCGGCGCCTGGCGTGGCTCGATGAGGACGGGCAGATCGCGCCGGGCGCGTACGAGAAAGCGCTCGCGCAGCGTCAGGCGAGCGTGGACCACTGGGCCGCGTACTGGGCCCAGCAGGCCGAGCAGGGCGGGTTCGGATCGCGCGACGCCGGGATCGAGCCTGATTCATGGACCAGCCGCGGCCCCAGCAACATCGGCGGTCGCACGCGCTCGCTCATCATCCACCCGAACGACCGCAACACTCTTTTCGCTGGCTCGGTCTCGGGGGGCATCTGGAAGAGCACCAACGGCGGGACGACCTGGAACGTCATCAACGACCGCCTTCCCAATCTCGCGATCGGCTCGCTGGCCTTTGACCCCAAGAACCCGCAGATCATTTACGCTGGCACCGGCGAGGGCGTCTTCAACGGCGACGCGATCGGCGGCATCGGGATCTACAAATCTACCGATGGCGGCAACACGTGGGCCATCATGCCGTCCACCCAAGGCTGGGACAACGTCTGCCGGATCGCCGTCAGCCCGGTCAACACCAGCGTCATCTTGGTAAGCAAGCGTTACGGCGGCGTGCTGCGCTCGACCAACGGGGGGGCGTCGTGGAGCACGCGATTCAGCGCCCAGGGGTCGTTCTTCGCGGCGTTCGATCCGGCCGACAGCACCAAGGCCGTCGCTCACATCATCGATTACGACTTTTCGCGGGGCGATTGGTTCCACCGCGCGATCTATTCAACTTCTGGCGGGAACTTCTGGACCGTCTCGGCCGGTTCGCTCGGCGCGGTCTACGGCTTCTCAAGCCGCATCGAGCTGGCGTACTGCAAGTCCAACCCTTCGATCGTCTATGCGGTGTGTGGCGCGGACGGCAAGGTCCACAAGTCTACCGACGGCGGGCGCAGCTTCGCCGCCGTCACCACCAGCGGCAGCGCTGGCACCAACTGGTACTGCGCGCCGATCTGGGTCGACCCGACTAACCCCAACGTGATCGTGGCGGGCGGCGGCGGGGTCGTCCGGTCCACCGACGGCGGCGTCACGCTCACGAGCATCTCCGCGGGATACATCAACACTGTCGATCCGCACCCGGACATCCAGTTCATCACGGCCGACCCGGGCTTTAACGGCACGACCAACAAGCGTGTGTATATCTGCACCGACGGCGGCGTCTACCGCACTGACGACATCTACACCGCCAACTCGGGCACCGGGTGGCAACGGCTCGATCAGACCTACCGAACGACCCAGTTCTACGGCGCGGCCGGGGACGGCGTGAGCGGCAAGATTTACGGCGGAACGCAGGACAACGGCAGCCTGCTGCTGCAACGCGGTACCGACGTGGCCACGCTCCCCTTCGGAGGCGACGGCGGGTTCTGCGCGATAGACTGGGCCAACACGAACTATCTGTACGGCGAGTACATCACGCTGCAGATCCACCGCTCGCGCGACGGCGGAGCGTCTGCGGGATACATCACCAACGGGCTGGCCGACGCTGGCGTCGCGGCCAACTTCATCGCGCCCTTCGTGCTCGATCCCAATCAGCCCTCGACGATGGTCGCGGGCGGCGCGAGCCTTTGGCGCAACACCGGGCTGCGGGCAAGTTCGGTCCCGCCGTGGAAGAAGATCCGCGACGCGGGCAGCAGCTATCACAGCGCCATCGCCGTCGCCAAGGGCGATTCCAAGACCATCTGGGTCGCGCAGAACGACGGGAAAATCTACAAGACCTCTGACGCCACCAGCACCGTCCCGTCGTGGACCGCGATCGACGACAACTCGGCCGTGAACCCGATCCCCAATCGCTACCCCACACGAATCATGATCGACCTCGACGACAAGCAGCGTGTCTACGTCGCGCTGGGCGGGTTCACCCCCGACAACCTTTGGCGGACGACCGACGGCGGACTCTCTTGGCAGGACATCAGCGGCAGCGGCGTCACCGGACTTCCTTCGGCCACCATCCGAGGGCTCTGCCGCCATCCCTCTCACGCCGGCTGGCTCTACGTCGGCACCGAGGTCGGGATCTTCGCCTCCAAGGACGACGGGCTCAACTGGTCCACCAGCAACGACGGCCCGGCCAGCGTGAGCGTCGACGAACTTGTCTTCATGCACGGTTCCGACACGTTGCTGGCGGCAACTCATGGCCGCGGGATCTGGACCGCCGAGGCTCGTGATTGCCTGGCCGACTTCAACCACGACGGATTCGTCACGGGCGACGACTTCGATGCGTACAACGCTGCGTTTACGACGGGCGCGATCGCGGCCGACTTCAACGGTGATGGCTTCGTGACCGGCGACGACTTTGACGCGTACGTGGCGACGTTTGAGGCTGGGTGCTGAAGTCCAGGCCTTTGGTGAGCATGGTGTGGGCAAGCGGGAGCTTTTACGCGCACGCGCGGCAATATCGCCCGAGCGCCCGCGTTCATCTCTGCATCTCGTTGATCCAGCGTGGGCGCGAGGACTATCAAGATTCGTTCTTCACCTTCTTTTCGGAGTGCACGTCATGCTGCCGACTAAGTTTTGCGCACTTTCCGCGTCCTTGGTTTGCGTGCTTGCCGGGTCCGCGCTGGCTCAGGAGACGTCCTGCCCGCGAAACTATTCTTCGTTGACTCGCGCGATCAACACGTTCCTCGCCGCGAACCCGACGCTGAACGGTTGCTCGCTGGTGGTGAACATGGACGGCGTAGAGGTTTACGCGCGAAAGTTCCGCGACGTCGGGCCGGACACCACCATCGCCAACATCGCGTCGGCGACCAAGGCGCTGTCGGCGGTGACGGTGATGACGCTGGTGGACGACGGCGTGCTCGAGCTCAATGACCGTGCCGCGACGTTCATCTCGGCGTTCGGTTCGGGGCTCGAGGCGACGATCACGCTGCGCGAGTGCTTCTCGCACACGAGCGGCCTTCTCGCCGACAACGCGTGCCTCAACGAACGATTTAACACGCTTGAGAACTGCGCCAACCAGATCGCCGCGGCGGGGTTGCGCACGCAGCCGAGTGGTTTCCTAGTGGAGCCGGGCACGGATTTTTATTACGGCGGGGCTTCGATGCAGGTCGGCGGACGGATGGCCGAGGTCGCGGCGGCGGCGTCGTGGGTCGACCTGTTCCAGACCAAGCTGCGCGGCCCGATGGGTCTGACGAGCGTGCAGTTCGGCTCGACAAGCAACCCGCGGATCGCGGGCGGGGCCTCGAGCAGCGCTCGCGACTACGCGAAGGTCTTCCAGATGCTCCTTGACGACGGCATGTGCAACGGCGCTCGGATCCTGAGCCCGGCCTCGGTGCGCGCGATGGAGATCGACCAGACTCGCGGCGTGCCGATCACGTCCTCACCCGCGCCGGACGGCGTTCGTTACGGACTAGGGCTCTGGCGCGATATCGTGGACGACAGCGGCAGGGCAATCCAGCTTTCGGATCAGGGGGCGTTCGGGTTCAGCCCGTGGTACGACACCACGCGGCAGATTGTCGGCGTCTTGGCCGTCCAGAACACGTTGGAAAACGTTCGCGGCCTCGTGACGCAGTTGCAGGACCTGTGCCGGAAGATCCACGACAGCTCGACAGCGGACCTGAACTACGACGGGTTCGTGACCGGCGACGACTACGACGGTTTCGCCGACGCGTTCCTGATCGGCGACGAGTTCGCGGATTTCGACGACAATGGCTTTGTAAACGGCGATGACTACGACCAGTTCGTCCGTGCCTTTGAGCTTGGGTGCTGATGCGGAAGGTTGGTTGATCGCCCAGAATACCTTATCGGGAAAGCCTGACCTCGAGTCTTCAACAATCAAACAAAGTCCGAACGAGTCGAGAGGGGAACCGGTTCTTCACGGCTTTTCGTCATTTGGGGTCGATATGGCACATCGAGGGCGGTTCCTCTGCGAAGAGAGTCTCTGCTGGACTTCAGTAAGGACAGATATTCGCAAAGAAATGGTCCGTTCATCACGCTTCTCCTTGCGTTGAGAACGATAATCGCGCACAGTAAGAAGAGCTGGCGAGAAAGCCTGCTGACCTGTCGGAGGAGAAGAGAATGGCGGGCTACTGCTGTTACCGGGCGATTGATACCGCTCTGCGTTGGTGGGCCTTGGTTTGGGTTTGGGCCTTAGTCTTGGCCTTGGCCTCGGGACCGGCCGCCGCTCGCGCTCAGCCGCATCGTGCCCACGCTCGCCCGGACACGGCCACCGACCGAGGAGTTCGCGCGCCTGCGGCCGCCCCGGCGTTCGTCGAGTCACCCGGCGTGACAGAGTTCTCTGGTCGTCTGATTGTTCGCCCGATCCAGCGGCTCGCGCCTCAGCGCGACGCGGCCGCGCGAGCTCGTCTCGGCGGCCTTGTCGTCAAGCATTATTCCGATGTGGATGAGTACATCGTCCGCGTGCCCATCGTGGCGAACGCGGCGGCGGGCGCGGCCCGGGACGCAGCCCTGAACGGAGCCCTCGTTCAGGCCGGGGCGGATGAGAACGCGTTTGCCCGATCTTTGATGGCCACGGGGCTCTTTGAGTACGCGCACCCCGACTGGACCTGCTATCCCGCGGCCGAACCCGACGACCCGCTGTTCTCCAGCCAGTGGCACTTGGCCAAGATCCACGGGCCTGACGCCTGGACGCTGGCCACCGGTTCGTCGTCAATCATTTCGGCGGTGACGGATACGGGGATCGACCTGCTTCACCCGGATCTCAGCCCGAACCGCGTGCTGGGATTCAACTCGGCGAGCGGAGTCACCGAGGCCGACGGCGGAGATGTCAGCGATCTCAACGGGCACGGCACGCACGTCGCGGGGTGCGCGGCGGCGGCTGGCAACAACACCACCGGCGTCTGCGGGCCGGCGTGGAACACGTCGATCATGCCCGTCCGCGTCAGCAACGCGCTCAACGGCTCGGCCTCGCTCTCGAACATTCTTGCGGGCGCGCGCTGGGCGGTTGACCGCGGGGCCAAGGTCGTCAGCTCCAGCTATACCGGCGTGCAGAACTCGTCGGTGCAAACGACAGGCGCGTATATCAAGTCCAGCGGCGGTCTGTACTGCTACGCCGCGGGCAACGCCAACACGAACTGGAGTTTCTTCGACCACACGGACGTGATCGTGGTCGGCGCAAGCGATGAGAACGACAACAAGGCAAGCTTTTCAGGCTACGGCACCGCGATCGACGTCGTCGCGCCCGGCACGAACATCTTGAGTACCTATATCTTCCAGAGTTACGCGACACTCTCGGGCACGAGCATGGCGACGCCGATGGCCAACGGCGTGCTCGCGCTGATCTGGTCGATCAATCCCAGCTTCACGCCCGCTCAGGTGGAAGGATTCCTGCTCGACGGCTGCGTGGACATCGGCGCACCAGGCGATGACGGCGTCTTTGGCCGAGGCCGCATCGACGCGTTCAACTCGGTTCAGCTCGCCTTCGCTGCGATCCAGCCCCAGACCCCCGTTGCCGCCGACGACGCGGGGAGCACCATCGAGAGCTTCTCGACAACCGTTGACGTGCTTGCGAACGACACCGACCCGAACTCCGACCCTGTGACAATCGCGTCGTTCGACGCGGTATCTGTCAACGGCGGCACGGTCACACGCTCGGTCGCCACCGGCCCCAGCGGGCGCGATGAACTTGCGTATACGCCCGCTAGCGGCTTCAACGGGACCGACACCTTCGCGTACACCGCGACCGATCCCGCGTCGAACACTGACCCGGCCGTGGTAACCATCACCGTCGAACCGCTGTCAAACTACCGCGCTCCAGAAAACCCGACCGGCACCGTCGGCGGCCTGCGGGCCACGTATTACGCCGCCCCGGGCCTTACGAACCTCCCGGACTTTTCGCTTTTGACGCCCGCGAGCACGCAAGTCGTGCCGCAGGTGAACTACCCCTCCGCCGTCGGCGTATTCGCGGGCTCGGGGCTCGAGACCGATGTCGCGGCGACGTTCGTCGGGTTCGTCACCGTCCCGGCCACGGCCCACTACTCGTTCTTCACCAGCTCCGATGATGGCTCCAAGCTCTTCATCGGAACAACCCAGGTCGTGAGCAACGACGGCGTGCACGTCATGACCGAGGCCGCGGGCACGATCGGGCTCCGGACCGGCACCCACGCGATCCGCATTGAGTTCTTCCAGGCCACCGACACCGCGGGGTTGATTGTGTCGTTCGCCGGGGGTGGGCTGCTCAAGGACATCATCCTCGCGACCGCGTTCGTGAACGTCCCGCCGCCCGCGTGCTCGTCGGACTTTGACAGCGACGGGTTCGTGACCGGCGAGGACTTCGACGCGTACGTCGCAGCGTTCGAGGCCGGGGACCTGATCGCGGACTTCGACCGCGATAGCTTTGTGACGGGCGAAGATTTCGATGCGTTTGTTGCGGCGTTCGAGGCAGGGTGCTGAGATCGAACGACTCGACATCGGCTGAAATCAGGTACAGATCGCTCATAGTGCGGGTCGGTCTTGGCTCTTTATGACCGCGACGTTCTTCAGGGCTCGAGAGGCTCTCGGGCGCTCAACGAAGCCCTTGACGACTCTGGTGAGGGTGCTGTTGCAACGCTCCCTCTTTCGTAAATGAGGGATGTTTTCGCGTTCGACAATTGATTGAACGGCCTCACCATATCTCGCGGTATGAGGTGCCGTGTCTCCGGAAATTTTCGCGTTGGCAGGCTACCTCGTGGTTTTCAGGAGCACTGTGATGTCCGAACATGGCTCGACGGGACCTATGCCTGATGGGCGCGTGCCGAAGATTGAACCTGTTGCCGACGAAACCGAAACGCCCGCGCTCACCTCGCGAGAATCGGCGATTCTTGACGTGCGTCAGCGTGAGTTGATGTCGAAAGAATCTGCGGATGGCCTCCCTCCGACAAAGACCCAGCGTGTTCTCGGATGGAAGGTCTTGGCGATCGTGCTCACGGCGTTGGCGATCGGCGCGGTCACCTGGGCGATCCAGCGAGACGTAAGCCTTTCATTAATCCTTGGGTTCGGAGGCGTCTTCCTTCTGCTCTTGATCCTCGGCGGATGGCCCGTGATGACAGCGGCGCTCTTTCGCGGGCAAGAAGAAGCGGTCGCGAAAAAGGAAGCGGTCAGCGAGATACTTCGCCGTGATGATCCTCGGTGAGCGCCGTGCGTGTCTGGCGTTTCACTGAAAATGTCGCAGCAGGCCTCTCCAAAGGCCTCGACACGATCATCTGGCGCGTGCGACAGCCTTCCAGCTTCCGTACTTGCGGTCAAGAATATATGTTTTCGGCCCGCGTTATCTCGTGCATTGGGTAGGCTTTCGTGGCACACTACTATGAGCCGCGGGCAGTTCATGTGCCGCGTCGGCGGAGCGGCCAATCGCGCTGGTAAAATTGTTCGTAGGGAGCCTTTGCATGGTCATTGAAAAAACTTCTCGCCGATTCCAGGTTGCAGGGCGCAGCGTGCGAGCCTCGATATTCGAGGCCTTGACGAGGCGAGCGGCGCTGGTTGCTCTTGCGGGGTCGATGTCGGTCGCCAGCGCCGTGTTCGCGCAGGAGCAACCATCGCCGGATGCCGACCCGATCGTGACCGACGAGGGGATGGTTTTTCCTGACGGTGTTTTCCTGCCACGTTCGTTGACCGAGAACGAGAAGCGGTACTTGATCGAGCACCCGCTGGTCGCGCGAGGCGGGAACGGCGATGCGTCCACGCGGGGCTCGGCCACGCCGCCGACGGGCCCCGTGCGCTGCGTTGCCGAGTACGAGCCGATGCAGGCTGTGCTGGTGTCATGGATCGGATCGTCAACCTTCCTCACGATACTCGCCAAGATGGGCGCGCAAGCCACGACCGTTGGCAACGCCGACTACTACGTCGTCGTCCCCAGCGCGGCCGTGCAAACCACGGCGACCACGCTGCTCACCACGCAAGGCGCAAACCTTTCGCGCGTCAAGTTCTTTATCCGACCTCTCGACACGATTTGGATCCGCGACTATGGCCCGCGCTACATCTACCAGGGCGACGTCCGCGCTATCGTCGATCACACCTACAACCGCCCGCGCCCCAACGACGACACCTTCAGCCAGTGGTTCGGCCCGCTCAAGAAGCAGCCGGTATACGACATCCCGCTCATCCACGGTGGTGGCAACTTCCACCTCAACGCGCTGGGCGAGAGCTTTGCCACCAAGCTCATCAAAAACGAAAACCCGACGCTCAGCGAAACGCAGATCATCGCCTACTGGCAGAGCTACCAGAACGTCACCACGCACCTCTTCGATCCCTACCCAGCCAGCGTCGATTCCACCCAGCATCTTGATATGTGGGTGCAGGTCTTTGGTGATAAGAAGGTGATGATCTCGGACTGGCCGAACAATGTTGGTTCGGCGCAGGACGTGATCTGCGACAACGCGGCCGTGTACTACACGAGCCAGGGCTACACCGTCAGCCGCGTGCCAGCTCGCTCGCTCTCGGGCACACACTACACCTATTGCAACGTCGTGATCTGCAACGACCTGCTGCTGCTGCCGACCTACACCAACAGCACCATCGTCAGCGCCGGGCACAACACTGCGGCTCTCAACGCCTGGAAGAGCGTTTGGGAAACCGCCGATAAGCCAGCTCACAAGGTCGTGCAGGTCGATTGCCAGGCGATCGTCACCTCGGCGGGCGTGATGCACTGCATCGTCATGCACGTTCCCGCGCCGCTGGGCGGCACGGCCCCGACCGCCTATCTGAAAACCCCTAACGGCGGCGCGACGTACATCCCCGGGCAGGTTGTGCCGATCCAATGGATCACCGACGACGACATCAGCGTCTCGAATGTGGACATCCAGCTCTCGCTCGACGGCGGGCTGACTTGGCCGACGACCATCGCTGCGGCGACGTCCGATGATGGAACGGAAAACTGGGCAGTGCCCACGGTTTACAGCACTCGCGCCCGGCTTCGTGTCGTTGCTCGTGATGCTTTGGGAAACACGGGCGCCGACGCGAGCGATCAGAACTTCAAGATCGACGGCCCGCACTGCGCGGCCGACTTTGATGAGGACGGTTTCGTAACCGGCGACGACTTCGACGCGTATGTCTTGGCGTTCGAGGCCGGTCTTCTCAGCGCAGACTTCGATTCTGACGGCTTCGTGACCGGCGATGATTTCGACGGGTACGTCACCCGTTACGAACTGGGCTGTTGAGTGAACGCGAGAATTCCATCTATGAACGCTCTTTCATTCTTCAGATACTCAAGTGCCCGTCTGACCATGACCGCCTTGGCGTTTTTCGCTGGCGCACACCCGACTCGGGCCGAACCGCCGACGAGCTTCCGACTCTCCGCGTTTGCCGATGACTTGTACAACCCAGACGGGCAGCAGGTTCTCGAAGTCATCGGCGACTCCATCAACTCCACTGGCAACATCAACCGCATGCAGGCGGGATATCGCGATCAGTTCGAGATGCCCTTTAATGGCTGGGTAGTCCACGCCGACAACGGCAACAGCGATATCGGGTACACCAACGGGCAGTCCTTTCCGGCGGCAAGCGTGGTCAGACAGCCCGAGAACTTCCCCTTCTGTGGGCCGTCGGCCTTCTCGCCGTTGCGCTACCGCGACACGATCTGGGATGCGCCCCCGGGCGTGGGCTCGTTACTCACGCTCTCGGCCGTCAATGTTTCGAACCTGGGAAACATGAGGCTCGGGAACCCGTTCGACGGCCGCTACACGCTCAGCGCTCGGCTCATCGCCTTCGACGGGCCGTGCCAGTACCCCGGGTTCACGGTTCAGGGCGTTCGCAACGACGTTATCAACAGCGAAACCGTGTACCGCGGCCCGGAGATCCCCACGAACGAGATCGTCTTCGTTGATTGCACGATCTCCGGCGGACCCGGACTGCCAACGCTCCGCGTCGCTTCCGACACGCTGACCGCGGTCCCGGTGGAGCGTCGCAACGGCGTCATCACGATGGGAACTCGATTCCGAGCCGAGGGCATCGCGGGCGTTCAGATGCAGTTCATCTCACACGGCGGGTGGCGCACCATCGACCATCTTGCGCCAGCGAAGTTCTCCAACGAGGCCATCGCGCAGCTGTACCGCGCCACCGACCCGCCGACCCACGTCATACTCTGGCTGGGGCAAAACATCTCCCAGGAGGAGGCGAACGGTTTCGCCGTCGGCGACCGCTCACCGTACCGAAACAACCTTCGCGCGATCATGGACCGGCACAACACGGTCATCTCTTCGCTCGGAGCACTCGCGCCCCGCTGGCTGCTGGTGTCACAGTACAAAACCGGCTACGACGAGTCGTTCCACCAGCAGGTCGCCCAAGCTCAGTTCGACCTCGCGCTGGCCGACTTGAGCGTCTCAACTCTGAACCTTTACAGGCTGGCTGGCGGAGAGTCCTTTAACAAGGCGGCGTACCTCTCTGACGGCGTTCACCCCAACGCCGCTGGAGTCCAGCACCTCGCAATGCTCATGAACTCCGCCATGCTGAACCCCGACCCGTGCCCGACCGACGTCAACGGCGACGGCTTCGTGAACGGGGACGACTTTGATGTGTTCACAGCCCTCTTCGAAGCTGGCGACCACCAAGCAGATTTCAACGGCGACGGTTTCACCAACGGCGACGACTTCGACGCCTTCGCCGTTGCGTTCGTGTCTGGGTGCTGACCGACCGCCGCGCGATCATGGATCGAGCGTGCTCTTGGGCCGTTCTCGGTTCATCTCCGCGCGCTGGCCGAACACGACAAGCCGGGACGACAGGCGGAGTAGCCCCGCCTGTCGTCCCGGCGTTCTCCACGGGCGTGGCTGTCACTCTGACAGCTTCGTGGATGCCGCATAGCCGCTTAGGGGCCTCGTACGGCCCTCAGAATGCCGATGACCCTCGCTCACACCGTTTGCGTGATCCTCCGATGGAAAGCTCGACGCTACCATGGCGCGGCAGGCCCGGTCGAACCGATAAAAGCGGTTCGACATGAACGAGCCACGCCGAGCCGTGCGTCGCAAGCCCGGCCTCTGTCTCTCCGGAAAGGAACCGCCCGCATGCCCGCCGCCAACGTTTCCTATCAGCGCACACGTGAGATGACCATCGACGAGCTGCTGCTCGAGAACCGGATTATCTTCCTCATCGGGGAGATCAACCAAGGCTCGGCCGCTCGCGTCATGATGCAGATGCTCTACCTCGACAAGGAAAAACGAGGGACCGATATCAACCTCTACATCAACTCGCCCGGCGGGGCCGTGGACGACACGCTGGCCATCTACGACGCCATGCAGTTCCTGAGTTCAAACGTCTCCACCTACTGTCTAGGCCGGGCCTTCTCCGGGGCGGCACTCCTGCTGGCCTCGGGCACCAAGGGCAAACGCTACATCCTGCCGCACGCCAAGGTGATGATCCACCAGCCCTACGGCGGGATCACCGGCCAGGCCGAGGACATCCGGATCCAAGCCGAGCAGATCATCAAGAGCAAGCAGGAGTTGAACCGCATCATCTCGGTGCACTCGGGCCAATCGATCGAGAGCGTCCAGCGCGATAGCGAGCGTGACAAGTACTTCACCGCCGAAGAGGCCGTGCGCTACGGGCTCGTCGATGAGGTACTCAGTGAGCCGCAGAAGATGCCCACCGCGACGCCCGGGGCGCGATGAGTGAACACGGGTCGGCGTGGTCACCACCTCACCGACTGGATCCGAACGACCGCTCGTGAATCAACCTGATCGAATCAACCGGCGTGCTGCGACAACACCGGCCCTTAGTTGGAAGAGAAAACTATGTCTTACCTGGTCCCGATCGTCATCGAAAAGTCTGCCAAGGGCGAGCGCGCGTACGACATCTACTCGCGCCTGCTCAAGGACCGCATCATCTTCCTCGGCGGGCCTGTCACCGACGAGGTCGCCAACGTCATCATCGCGCAGCTGCTCTTCCTGGCCAACGACGACTCGAAGAACGATGTTCATCTTTACGTGAACTCGCCGGGCGGCTCGGTCTCGGCCGGGCTGGGCATCATCGACACGATGAACCACATCAACTGCGACATCTGCACCTACATCATCGGGCAGGCCGCGAGCATGGGGTCGCTGATCTCGGTGAGCGGCACCAAGGGCAAGCGGTTCACGCTCCCCAACTCGCGCAACCTGATGCACCAGCCGCTGCTCTCGGGCGTGATGGAAGGGCAGGCCACCGACATCGAGATCGAGGCTCGCGAGATGCTCCGCATCCGCGACCGCCTCTACCACACCTACGCCGCGACCACCGGGCAGACCATCGACCGCATCGCCAAGGACTGCGACCGCAACAAGTGGCTCGACGAGAACGAGATGCTCGAGTACGGGCTCGTCGATAAGATCCTCACCAAGATGACCCAGATCAAGCGCGATCCCAAGGCCAGCGAAGAATAAATCGAGCCTCGCGCGACCGACCGAACGCACCAACCCACGGCGACCAAGCCGTGGGTTTTTTCTTGTTCCCGCGTTCACACGCACCGCGCTACGCTCTTGCTGATGACGCTAAGACTTCCTAACCAGTCCGGTCGTCCCCGCCTCAACACCATTGCATACACGCTCGTGCTCGTGATGCTCACGACCCTCAGCGCGTGCACGCTGGGCGGCAATCAATCTGTCTCCGAAGCCAACGACCAGCTGCGTCGCGAAAAAATTGGCCTCGAAAGCACCATCGCCGCGCTCACCGGCGAGAAGGAAGAGCTCCGCGTCAAGCTCGCCGAGTCTGAGCACGCTCGCGGTTCGAACCTCCCCGCCGAAGTTCTCGACGCGGTCTCGCGCTGCACCGGCATCTCCATCGACTCGCTCAGCGGTTTCGATCCCACCGACCCGACCAAGCCCGCCACCGGCGTCACCATTCATATCCAGCCTCGCGACGGGCGAGGCCGCTTCGTCCCGCTCGTGGGAACTCTCCGCGCAACAGCGCTCGTGCTGCCCGCGAGTCTCGACGTCACCAAGAACGACCAGGCCACGCTCGACCGCGCCGTGCTCGGGCAATCTCGCGTTGAGCTCTCTCCGACGAAACTTCGCGACGCCTACCGCAGCGGCCTGCTCGGCACCGCGTACGCTGTCGAACTTAAGTTCGACGCGCCGATCGCCGACCGCAAATCCAAGCTCCTGCTCCGGGTTGAGTTTATCGACGCCCTGACGGGGCAGACGCACCGGGCGGAGTTGGTGAAGTAACGGTCTTGGTAGGTCGGCTCTCCGAGCCGACTCTTCCTCCCGAAGCGATCACGATTATCTCCCCGTCGTCCGAGTATGAAGCGAACGCGGCCTCCCGCCAATCCGTACAACAAGAATCGAAATCCGAGCTTCCCCCAGCATCGCTCACACGGCTGCTCCCAGCGAATCTGTACTCGCCTCGAAGCCAGAATCCAACGCAACTCGCACCCGCGTTGGTCCGAAGAGTCTTATGAAAGATTCCGATCGAGCCCCGCAATCGCGTCCCCGATCGCGCGGGCAGCCACGGACGGCCACGACCCATGGTCAACAAGATCGAACAAGACCACCAACGCTTCCGCCAGATTGTCCGCGGCAAGATCCGCAAGGACCTGCGCAAGTTCCTCACCAAGGGCGAACTCCTGGGGCGCGAGGGAAAACGCTATGTCTCAATCCCCGTCCACGACATCGACATCCCAACCTTTCGTTACGGGGATAACTCCGGCGGCGTCGGCATGGGCGAGGGCGGCGAAGGGCAGTCCGTTGGCGGCAAGGACGGCAAGGGCGGCGAGCAAGAAGGCCAGCACATGCTGGAGGTCGATGTCACGCTCGAAGAACTCGCCGACATCCTGGCTGAGGAACTCAAGCTGCCGAGAATCGAACCGCGCGGGCAGCACAAGCTCACCACCATCCGCGACAAGTACACCGGCATCCGCCCGGTCGGCCCGGCCTCGCTGCGGCACTTCAAACGCACCTACCGCGAAGCACTCAAACGCCAGATCTCATTGGGCGCCTATGACCCCGAGAACCCGATCGTCATCCCCATTAAGAACGACCTGCGCTTCCGCACCTGGAACGAGGTGAAGAAGCCCCAGTCCAACGCCGCGATCATCTACATGATGGACGTCTCGGGTTCGATGGGCGACGAACAGAAAGAGATCGTCCGCCTCGAAGCCTTCTGGATCGACACCTGGCTGCGGCGGAATTATGAGGGTATCGAGAGCCGCTACATCGTCCACGACGTGCGCGCCACCGAGGTCGATAAAAAAACCTTCTTCAGCATCCGTGAGGACGGCGGGACGCGCATCAGCTCGGCCTACCAGTGCTGCAAGGAACTTCTTAGCGCCCACTACGACCGCAACGACTGGAACATTTACCTCTTCCACTTTTCCGACGGCGACAACAGCTCTGACAACGACAACCGCCTCTGCGTGAAGATCATCGACGAGCAACTCCTGCCGCACTGCAACATGTTCGGCTACTGTCAGGTCACCAGCAGTTATGGCAGCGGCAGCTTCCTTAGCGTCCTCAACGAGGGCTTCCCCGGCGGAGCGCCCGACGAGGCCGGGCCGCGGGTTATCACGAGCAAGGTCAACGGCCGCGACGATATCTTCGAGTCGCTGCGAACGCTGTTCAAAGCAGGCCGATAGCCGCTTCTTCGTCTCCCCCGATGAGAGCACTTTTCTAAACCTTCACGACCGATTCGCGAGCAGTTGATGCACGAGGGCTGTCCAGCCGGTCTGGTGCGTCGCGCCCAGGCCGCGGCCCGTATCACCGTGGAAGTGTTCGTGAAAATACACAAGATGCTTCCAGTGCGGGTCGTTGGCAAAGGCCTGTTCCTCGCCGTGGCTCGCACGCCTGCCGTTGGCATCGGGGAGGAACAACCGAGCGAGGCGCGATCGGATCTCGTCGGCCGCCTGCTGGAGCGTGATCTCGCCGCCGGGACTGTTTGCGAACGAGATCTTCAGCGAATCGCCGTAGAAGTGGTGGTAGCGTTCGAGCGCCTCGATCAGCAGGTAGTTCAGCGGGAACCAGATCGGGCCGCGCCAGTTCGAGTTACCGCCGAACAGCCCGGTCGTTGATTCGCCGGGCGTGTAATCGACGCGGAACTCTTGGCCGTCGGCGTGGAAGACGTAGGGATTCGCCTCGTGGTGCTTGCTGAGCGAGCGCACGCCGTAGGGCGAGAGGAACTCGCGCTCGTCCATCAGGTACGACACGACCCGAATCAGCCGCTCGCGCGTCGGGATCGCAAGCAGTCGCTGAGAGCCTTCGTCGCCGCCGTGCCCGCACGCGCAGGTCGCGTGCCATGGCACGTCCGTGCGGTGCTTCAGGAACCACTCCATGCGTGACTTGAAATCGGGGAGCTTGTCGATGACCTCGCTTTCGAGCACTTCGACGGCCAGCAGCGGGATCATCCCCACCAGGGAGCGCACGCGAAGCGGCGTTGGCGCGTCGCAGGCACCGGCGTGCTCCATCCGGATCTGATCGTAATAGAACCCGTCCTTGTCGTCCCATAGGCCCGTGCCGCCCAGCGTGTTCATCGCGTCGGTGATCGCGATGAAGTGCTCGAAGAACTTGGTGGCGATGTCCTCGTAAGCAGGGTCCCCGGCCGCGAGTTCGAGTGCCATGTTGAGCATCGTGCCGCAGTAGAACGCCATCCACGCCGTGCCGTCGGCCTGCTCGAGGTGCCCGCCGGTCGGCAACGGGCGCGAGCGATCAAAGACACCGATGTTGTCCAGCCCGAGGAACCCGCCGGAAAAGAGGTTCTTTCCGGTCGGGTCTTTGCGGTTGACCCACCAGGTGAAATTCAGCAGCAGTTTCTGGAAGCAGCGCGCAAGGAAGACACGATCTCGCCCGCCCTGGCCTTGCACGCCTCGTGCGCCGGTCATCTTGTACACGCGCCACACCGCCCACGCGTGCACCGGTGGGTTCACGTCGCCGAACGCGAACTCGTAGGCCGGTACCTGTCCGTTGGGGTGCATGTACCACTCGCGCAGGAAAAGCACGAGCTGGTCCTTTGCGAACTGCGGGTCGATGTGCGCGAAGGGGATCATCTGGAACGCCAAGTCCCAGGCTGCGTACCACGGGTACTCCCATTTGTCGGGCATCGAGATGATGTCCGCGTTGTTGAGGTGCCCCCACTCCGCGTTACGCCCTGCCTTGCGCGACTCCGGAGGCTTGGGCTGCGCGAGGTCGCCCGCCAGCCATTTTCGCACGTCGATGTGATAGAACTGTTTGCTCCACAGCAAGCCAGCCGCGGCCTGACGGGCAACGTTCCGCGCTTCCGGATCCAGCCGACCATGACCCAGCGGGTTGGCGACATAGAACTCGTCGGCCTCGCGCACACGGTTCTCGAACACGGCGTCGAAACCGTTCGCCCCGGTCGCGAACGGATGTGGTGTCGCGCTCGCTAAGGGTTGAAGACGTGCCCGTACAACGACCGTGGCCCCGGCATCCACACGCAGCGTGTACCACGCCGCCGCCTTGGTCCCGACCTGCCCGGGGTTCACGGCCTCGTGCTTGCCATGGACCACTCGCTCGTGGAACGCATCCTTGACATACGCGGATTTGTTCTCGCTCCCCCACACGCGCTGGTTGTTGCTCTCGTTCTCGGTGAACAGCAACTCCGGCGCGGAGCGGTCGGAGGCGGCATCGAACGAGACGCTGAAATCGCCCACCAACGGGTGCGTCGTCTTCGCGGATCCCGCCGATGTGCCCGTGATCGATGGCCTGGCGTCGAGCCCCGCCCCGGCCCCGCCCCACGACCACGTGTTGCGGAACCACAGCGTCGGCA
>CAZIMT010000010.1:36880-38962 GCA_964540295.1 uncultured Phycisphaeraceae bacterium | reverse complement strand
ATCTCTTTTACAACCGATCGGGGAATCGCGGTTCTTTGGCGCAGCCTGCCGGTACACGGACCCCTTCTGACGACCCCCGGGCGCAGCGTGCGTGCGGGGGTTGTTTCTTTGAGATGCTGGATTGTTTCTTGATGGGAAGTGCCGCGATGGCGAGTTCAACGCTCACGCGGCGCGGCGATGGCTGGCGGGCTCTGCCGAGGCAAGGCGATCGACTGACTGGTCTCCGCGCTGCGGGAATGTCGTGGTGTCGAACGCCACGCCGTCGCCGTCGGCCTTGACAATCAGGGCTTCGACCAGAGCCCAGATCGCACTGACCGGGCTGAGCAATCCCATCGATGCGACGCTCAGGCCCAGCTGGATGAGAGCGCGGAAGCGATAACCGGCGGCGAAGTTGTGGATGCCCAGCGTCCCCAGCACGACCGCGAGCCCAACATAGCGGGCGCGGGTACATCGCGGCTTGAAGACGAGTGATTGGTTGAAGATCGCCAGGTTCATGGAAGTCGGCGTTGGTTCGGGCGTAAACCACGGGAGCCGTATCCAGAGATCGGCTCGTCGGCTTGGCCAGATCAGCGGTTCGTGCAAATCACGAGTTTGGGCTCGGAAGGCCTGTGTTCTCGGTCTGTGCGGTGAAGTTGGTGCTGCTGAAGGCGTTTCAAGCTGCGAGGTGTGTTCGGCGTGGTCGATGTGGTGACCCTCGTGCGTTTGGACTCAAGAGCAGATTTGAGATGGGTTCGGGAACGAGCCTGGGATTCGCGCCGATTTCACTGGCCGCACCGTGCTTTGGGTGTATCTTAGAATGAAGCGCTATCACAAGAAGGCGGGTCGGCCGCGGCGCGACTCGCTGGAGTTTCTCTCATCATGGTTCATTATCAGAACACTATTCAAGCTCGTTGCGCCGCTCGATCAAACACGGCCCGAGCGCTCGGAAGTCTGTTCGCGAGCTTGGCCGGAGCGGTCGCTTTCGCGGCCCTCGGTCTGGAGTCTTCGGCTCGTGCCGCCACGGTCCAAGTGTATGTCTTCGAGTTTGATTTCAGCTCTAGCTTGCCGACGGAGCCGATCACCGACCCGACGATTCACGTGGGCGACACGATCCGCTGGGTCTGGCTTGACGACCACCACACGACCACGGCCGCGCTCCATCAGGACGACTATTGGCGTTCTGATCTGTTCGACGCCGGGGATAGCTTCGAGCACACGTTCGAGACGCCGGGGGTGTTCTGGTACTACTGCGAGCCGCACGGGTTTGATCGTGGCGACGGTACGGCGGTTGGTATGGCGGGGACGATCACGGTGGTGCCGTCACCGGGCGGGGCGATCGTCGCGAGCACGGCACTGTTGCCGTTCATGGCCCGGCGTCGCAGGCCGACGCGCTGATTGAGGGTTTGCGGCTTGACGGTTTGCGACTTGCGAATAGCGGCTTGCGGATAGGCGGCGCGCTCGTTGACGCGCTGATCATTCGGTGATCGGTTCGGAAGAAACAGCGAGGCCGGTGGTCTGAATATCCGACGCCCGGCTCGTGGCCACGGCCTCCGCGATCGCGTCGTCGAGCGTCCTGTACATCTCAAAGAAGCGATCAAGCCGGGCGTGCGCGATCGAGCTCTGGACGGCGAACCGAGCGCCGCAGTAGATCGCGTGGCTGCCCGTGCGAGAGACGCCGCGCTGGAAGCCGACCAGCGCGCCGATGCCGATGCTCGACAGGAACGTCAGCCCGGACAGATCAATGAACACGAGCGGGTTTCGGCTCGCGACCAGACGTGTGAGCGCGATTTCAAGGTCGTCCACCGTGGACATCCCCGCCTCACCGATCAACTTCACGAGGCGGGCCTGGGTGCGAGGTTCGATGGAAGACTCAATCTTGAGCATGGGCAGTACTCCGAGAGAGTCGCGAGAGAGCTGGCCCGGCGCGGGGCGGGAGAGATTCCTGACTCGATCAGCACCGGCCAAAGCCGGAACAGCGAGCTGCGGAAAAGGATGTGATGCGTGAGCGAGCATAGAGGGTTCTCCTGACGACCGATGTTCTCGTGAACTTGGCGGGTCGCGTTTCACGACGTGCGTCTTCAACTCTCATCAATCGAGTCTCAT
>CAZIMT010000010.1:0-36780 GCA_964540295.1 uncultured Phycisphaeraceae bacterium | reverse complement strand
GGTCGGTGAGCGGTCGGGATTCCTCCCGCCGTGCTGGCCGATGGGAACCTGTCATGGCATCTTCTTTGACGACGGCACGAAACGCCGACCCGATCCAGATTTCAACCGTGGCCGTCACCGGCGCAACAGGGTTTGTCGGTCGTAACATGGTTCGTGAACTGCTTGCGCGAGGGTACAAAGTGCGTGCGCTGGTTCGTGATCGCCAGAAGGCTCGCGAAGTCTTGCCGCCGTCGGGTGGCGGATCGACGCTCGAACTGGTCTCGGGCGACGCGCTCGACGCCGCGGCACTAGCCAACCTCGTGGGCGGCACGCAGGCCTGCATCCACCTTGTCGGGATCATCCGGCAGAAGGGCGCACAAACCTTCGAGCGGATGCACCCCGGAGCGACGGCTGCGGCCCTTAAAGCCTGTGGCAACGCCGGTGTCAAGCGGTTCCTCCAGATGTCCGCCCTCAAAGCTTCTGATACCGGGACCACTGCCTATCAGAAGACCAAGTTCGAGGCCGAACGTCTCGTCCGTCGCAGCGGGCTCGACTGGACCATTTTCCGCCCGGGCCTTATCCATGGCCCGGGCGGCGAGTTCGTCGAGCTCGCGTCAGATTGGGTGACCGGGCACGTCCCGCCGTATATCTTTATGCCGTACTTCACACGCTGGCAGATCGATACCAGCGTTCCTCTGGGCAGCGCCAAGCCGATTGATCCCAAGGTCGCCCCCATCGTCGTCGAGGACGTGTGCAAAGCCTTTGTCGAATCGCTGAACCGGCAGATGGCCATCGGCGAGGTCTACAACCTCGTCGGCGGTGAAACACTGAGCTGGCCTCAGATGCTCACCACCTTCCGCAACAACGTCAACGGCGGCAACGAGCGGCTGCATCCCTGGGGCGTGCCGTCGGAGATCGCGTCCAAGGTCGCCATGGTTGCGGACCTGATCGGGTTGGGTGGCACACTGCCGTTCGATGAGGGCATGGCCGTCATGGGTGGGCAGGACGCGACAGCCTCGATCGAAAAAGCACGAGCCCACCTCGGCGTCGAGCCCAAGGGCTTTACTGAAACGTTTAAACGCTACGCGAGTGAGTTGTAGTGCGAACTCTCCATCCTTCTCGCGCCCGCGGGTGCCGGGTCTATGGCGGTGCGAGGGCCCGGATCGATTCAAGGAAGCCTCTCGAAGTCGCAGTAACCCGCAAAAGAAATTCTTCCTAAACCCTCCTCAACACTCGACTCTTTTCCTCTCTTCGAACCTTCGAGCCCTTCGAGTTTACATCTGATCGCGCCCCTCGGCGCATGAAAGGCCTTTGAAATGTCCCTCCGCTTCCGACGCCGCATCCTTGACCATGTGCGGCACGCCGCGTACACGCCGGGGCGTTTCCACGAGCTGGTCGAAGAGCTCGGTGTCCCCGAGCCCGACCGGGCCGAACTGCAGACCGCGCTCGACGAGCTGGTCGGCGAAACGCTCGTCGAGGTCAGTCTCTCGGGCGTTATTCAGCTCCCCACCTTGGCTGGTCGCAAGGAAATCATCGGCGTGTTCCGCAAGAACGCCAAGGGCTTCGGGTTTGTCCAGCCTTCTGAAGCCGTGCGCGAGGGCTCGCTTTTCATCCCGGCCGACGACACCGGCGACGCGCTGAGCGGCGACATTGTCCGCGTTGCCATCCACCGCGACACGCGCCGCGACAAGCCCGCGGCCGCGGGAGAGTTCGTCGGGCAGATCGTCGGGGTCGTCACTCGCAAGCGGGCCGTCTTCACCGGCCTCCTGACCAAGCGCGGGCAGCAGTGGGTGGTCATGCCCGACGGCAAAGAGCTCACCGACCTCATCATGGTCCGCGACGCCGAGTCCAAGAGCGGGCGCGAGGGCGACAAGGTTGTGGTCGAGATCGTCGCGTACCCCGAGGGCGGGATGCTGGCCGAGGGCGTGATCTCGCGCGTGCTGGGCGAGGCTGGCAAGCCCGACGTGGAAACCCAGGCGACCATCGCCGCGTACGCGCTCCCCGGCGAGTTCCCCGAGAGCTGCAACGAGCAGGCCCGCGAGGCGACGCAGCGGTACGAGTCGGAGATCGCGGCGTTCTCGCAGCGTGGCATCGCCGCTCTGCCGGGTCGAACGGACCTGACGGGCGAGTTCATCATCACCATCGACCCACCCGACGCCAAGGATTACGACGACGCGATCTCGATCAAGCGCACCGAAAAAGGCTGGGAGCTGGCGATCCACATCGCCGACGTGGCCCACTTCATCCCGCCCGGCTCGCCCATCGACCGCGAGGCTCGCGACCGCGCCAACTCGGTCTACCTGCCGCGGCACGTGATCCCGATGATCCCGGAGCTGCTTTCTAACGGCATCTGCTCGCTGCAGGAGGGCGTGTACCGCTTCTGCAAGTCGGCGTTCATGCGCTACGACCAGCAGGGCAACGTGATGGCCGAAGGGGTGGGGCAGACGCTCATCAAGTCCGCCAAACGGCTGACATACTTGGAAGCGCAGGCTCTGATTGACGGCAACATCGAAGAGGCCCGCCGCCACGCCAAGACGACGCCCAAATACACAGATCAACTTCTCGAAACCCTGGCCGAGATGAACACGCTTTCGCGCGCGATCCAAGGGCGCCGTCAGCGGCAGGGCATGATCTCGCTCGAACTCCCCGAGGTCGTGCTGGTCTACGACGAGCGCGGGCACGTCGTCGACGCCGAACGCGAGGACAACGCCTTCACGCACACGCTCATCGAGATGTTCATGGTCGAGGCCAACGAGGTGCTGGCTCGCCTGTTCGCCGGGCTGGGCGTGCCGCTGCTGCGGCGCACGCACCCGGAGCCAACGCCCGGCAACGTGGACACGCTGCGGAAGACGGCCATGGTCGCGGGCTTCCGCATCCCCAAGACGCCGACGCGGATGGAACTGCAATCGCTCTTGAACGCCACACGCGGCACGCCGGTCGCGCGAGCGGTCCACATGGCGGTGTTGCGGACGTTGTCGCGAGCCGAGTATTCCCCGGCGCTGATCGGTCACTTCGCGCTGGCCAGCGAGGCCTATGCGCACTTCACCAGCCCGATCCGCCGTTACGCGGACCTGACCGTTCACCGCGCGCTCGCCGAATACCTTCATCGCACCGACAACGGCAACAACCGCCCCAAGTCTGACGACGCCAAGGCCGCGCTGGGCGAAAAGCTTCGCGACTCGCCCATGTGCCCGCCCGAGGGCGAGCTGGTCGAGATCGGGCGTCACTCGTCCAAGCAGGAAGAGAACGCCGAAGGAGCCGAGCGGCACCTGCGGTCGTTCCTGGTCCTGCAACTTTTGGAACAGCACATCGGCGAAACGTTCGACGGCGTGATCACCGGGCTCAACGGCCGCGGCGTGTTCGTGCAGATCGACAAGTACCTCGCCGACGGCTTCGTGAAGTCCAGCGACCTGCCGGGCGACATCACGCGCTCGACCATGCCGCCGATGTGGAAGCTCGACCCTAAGAGCGGGGCGCTGGTGGACCAGCGATCGGGCCGATCGTTCAACCTGGGCGACTCGGTGGCGGTGCGGATCGTGGCGGTCGATCTGCCGCGTCGTCAGCTCGAACTGGTGCTCGACGATCTCTCCAAACGTGCGGCCGGAAAGGCCAAGAAAATCGCGCCGCTCAGCCTCGGCGGCGGTATGGAGGCTGGCACGGGCGCGGGCTTCGGGGGCATGAGCAGCAAGTCAACCGGCGGGCAACGCCGCAGCGCCAAGAGCAAGAGTCGGGACAAGGGCAAGGGGAATCGGTTCAGAGATAAGTAACAGATCGGCCGACCGCGAAAGCCTGCCACCACGACCGGCGCGAAGCGTTCAATCTCTCGTCATCTCGCTCTCTTTGATTTGTAAAGCAAAGGAACCTGCATGTCATCTCGCTGGTCACGACGGAACTGGACGATCTTTTGTGGGCTTGTTGCAGCGGCTTCGCTTGGAGGTTGCGCTGGCGATCGCGTCATTCTGGTACCAGACCGCGACCACCGGTCGCCGCTTTCGGCGCTCTCTGACTCCATGACCGGCACCTTCTCCAGCGCCGACCAATCCAAGGCCGACCCGACCAACTACTTCGACGTCCGCCTCGTCATGTCCCTCGTGTGGACCGAGCGCAGCGACGGCATGTGGCTCTACGTCGAACAAGCCATCGCTACCTCTACTGCCAAGCCTTACCGCCAGCGCGTCTACCACGTGACCGCCGAGCTCGACGGCACGTTCCACAGCGCAGTCTTCACACTCCCAGGTGATCTGCTGCGGTTCACTGACGGCTCGGGCAGGCCGACCGCCGCGTTCGCGGAGGTCACGCCCGAGACCCTGAGATCTCGCGACGGCTGCACGGTCGTGCTGCACGCCCAGCCCGACGGTTCGTACACCGGCGGCACCGTCGGCAGCGACTGCCCCAGCGACCGTCAAGGGGCCAAGTACGCCAGCAGCGAGATCGTGATCTCAGCCAACCAGATCGCGTCGTGGGACCGCGGCTTTGATGAACGCGGCAAGCAGGTCTGGGGCGCGGAAAAAGGCGGGTACGTTTTCAACCGCATCCCGTAAACAGCGTGCGTTGAGACGCGGGTCTTTCGAAGCGTCACCACGCCGAGCGAAGTTCCGCGACGATGTCGCGCGCCAGCCGGTCGGCCGTGCCCGCCTGGCCGACCTCGATGCGCTCGCCCACATTACGCGACGGGGCGAAAGTCTCCAGCGCCGAGAAGTTCTTCCGCACCACCAGCGGCTTGCCGCTCCGGTTGTCGCGGAACTCAAAGTCTACCCGGTACTCGACGCCGTACTCCTGCGTCAGCCCTGTGATTGGCGCGCTGGAAAGCCGGCGGAGCTGCGACGAGGTCAGCGTGCCCTTGAGCGTCGCGTCCGAAGTGCTCGAACCCACGACCGTCCAGCGCGTGCTCCGCTGGATCTCTTTGATGATCGCCTCGGTGATCTGCGTCTCGGCTCCGTTCGAGAACGTGGTGTTCTCAAAGATCGGCACGGCCACGGTGCGGATGCCCTCGTCGTGCGCCGACTTAAAGCTGTAACCATCTTTGGGGTCAGACGAGCAGCCGGGGACAATCGAGACCGACAAGATCGTGACGAGGCACGTCGCCAAGGCGAGCGGAACGCTTCGAACGATCCGGGCTTTCCGAGCGTCGTTGAGGGAGGGGGTGCGAAGTTTCATTTCGCGTCGCCTTTGGTGGGTTCAGCCGCCGGGCTCTTCTCCTGGCTTGCGGTATTCAACGGGCTTGCGGTATTCAACGGGCTCTCGGCCTGCAACTGGCTCTCGGTCTTCAACCATCCGCGCTCGATCATCATGTCGCGCCCCTGCGACGCGGCCACGGTCTGCGGGTGCTTGCGCTGTAGCCTCTCCACCGTCAGCCGCGCCGACACCGGGTCATCGCGGCGGATGTACCACCGCGCAACCTCGAGCATCTGCACGGCCGCCGATTCGTCCAGCCGCGCCACCAGCCCGTCGTTCATCCCCGCCCGCTCAGCCTCGGCGGGGTAGCGATCGGCGAAGCTCTTGATGAGGTACTTAGCCTCGACCAGCCCGCTGGCGTCGTACTTGGGGCCCTTGAACTTGGCGATGTTCGAGTACACGCGCCGTTGCAGCGCCTTCTGCCGGAACTCGCTCTTGGGGTAGAGCTGCAGGAAAATGTCGTACGCCTCGCTCGCGGCCGCAAGCTGCCGCGTGCGGTAATAAAAATCGGCAAGCTCTAGGCACGCTTTCTCCGCGATCGTGCTCCCGGGCAGCCGCTCCTGCACGCGCAGCATCAGCTCCTCGCCCAGCGGCGTGGCGTCTTCGAGGCGCATCCAGATCAACTTGGTCCGCAGCCCGTTCAGGTACCGCTTCCCGATCTCAAACTCACGCTCGACCGCCAGGGTGAACAGGTCCGAGCTGCGGTGAAACTTGCAAACCTCCTCGTAGTCGTACAGGGCCCAGTACTCGCTGTTGGTCGCCACCCGCGCGTCGCCACGCACCATCAGCGCGTCGGCAAGCCACGGGTTGTCGGTCTCGGCGTTGATGTCGAGCCAATCGGTCATCAGCGCTCGCGCGGCGCTCGCCTTGCCGTCGGCTAGGAGCTGGCGGGCTTGGGCGATTTTCTCTTCGTCAGTCCCGGGGGCGGCCGACTTGCTCGCCACCCACTGGCCGTCGTCGCCGAGCTGATAGGTCGAAGTCTGCGCCAGAGCGGTCGATGACCATACATATGACCCGACCGCTGAATAGAGCAATCCCGCGAGCGCCGCCAAGAGCACGCGCGAACGCGGCTCGCGCGAAGAGGACGATGAACTGTTCGCAAGCTGATCCGTCATGGTCGTTCATCATAACCCGAGATCGCTGGGCGGGATCCGTCGGGATGGCCTGCAATGAAAACCGACCCCGGACACGCGCGATGTCCGGGGTCGGTCCGTTTGATTGAGTTCTCGAACTTTAAACTCAGCGGCGACGCCGCGCCACCGCCAGGCCGGAGAGGCCAAGCAGGGCCATGGCGCCGGGCGCCGGGATCGGCGAGACCTCGTAGCTGATCCGCACATAGTTCACGCTCGACGCCAAGTCCGCCTGAGCGATCCCAAAGTCCGAACCCGTCCACGGGTTGCCCAGATTCGTGGTCATCGACTTATTCGTTGTGAAGTCGTCGCCGCCGGTGCTGCTCAGCTGGTACCGAGCCTGGATCAACGTCGCGGCCGAAGCCCCGCCCGCCCAGGTGACCTTGTCGCCCATCCCAAAGTTCCAAGCCCAGAAGTTGAACGTCTCACCAGACCGGCTGTAGTCGAGCGGCAGGAACGCGGCCCCGTCGGACGTGAAGATGTTCAGCACGATGGTGCTCGAAGTGCTGCCCACGAACTCGTCCCACGAGGCCATGATCTGCGGCTTAGAGCCGCCGCCGAACAGTGTCTGGGTCGTGTTCTCGCCGATGGAAATCGCGGCCTGTCCGCGCTTCACGCTCACGTTGCCCAGCGAATTAATGTACTGGTCACTGGAGTCGCTGAACATTCGCAGCGCCACCGAAGCGGTATCGCCCGCGACCACGGCTGGCACCGCGGCGTATGCGCTCGTGGTCAGCCCGGCCGCGCTCGCCGCGGCAACAGCCAAGAGCAGCGGACGAACGTGATGAAGACGACTCATATCTTTACGGAGTGAAGCGTTCATAAGAATTCTTTTCCCTTGTTCAATTCCGCGCGGTCAACAATCTCGCCAGCCTTGGCGATACACACTGTCCCAATGAGCCACCGCGAGAGACACACATCGCAGCGTCGCGCACGGCGCAGCCACCGCGCGGCCGCCATCACGACTGAACGCTCACCGACAACTCTGGCCGCTCCCGGGGCCACACCCCGCGCACGCCGAGCCATCTACAACATGCCTCAAAAATTCAAGAAAGCCAGCACGAACGGAAAATCGTGCGCAGATCGCCAAACTATTTACAGCGCAACGGTGTGATAAAGGAGTGGCACCGAAAACCTCGCCCCGCCTCGCCTCACCTGAGAAACAAGCTCCCTAAAGTCACGCATGGCATCTTCAGATCAAAGCAGTTCGAAACCCGGCGAGTTCTGGTCCTCTACCTCGAACGGCCCTTCCGCCAAGCCCGGATCCAAACCGCCGATGTCGCGCTGGAAAAAGATCCTCCTCTTCGGTGGTGGGTCGCTCTTCCTCATCATTCTGATCCTGCTGGCTCTCGTGCCGACGATCGCTGGCTTCATGGCCCCCGGGATCGTCGAGAAGGCTGCGGGCGAGAAGGTTGCCGGGGGCGTCAAGGTCGGCGCGATCTCTCTGTCTTGGTTCGGCGAGCAAAAGATCGGCCCCATCGTCATCACCGACCCCACCAAGCCCGACGGCAAGAACGAAGTTCTTCGTGCCGACGTCGAGACCAGCTCGGGCTTGCTTTCGCTCGTCAAGGGCGCGATCAGCGGCGGGCCGAACTTGGGCACGGTCAAGATTACCGGCAAGAGCAACGTCGTCCGCTCGGCCGACGGCACCACGAACCTTCAGCGCGCGCTCGCCCCCAAAAAAGGCACCGAGCAACCACCCGCTTCAAAGTCTGCCTCAACATCCAAACCCGCCGACGCCGCCAAGATCCCGGCCGGGGCGCAAGGCCGTGTGCTGATCGAAAACTTCGATCTCAACTACTCTGACGAAGCAAACCCGTCGGCGTCGGTGCAACTCAAGGACCTCGCCGTGGATGCCACGCTGCTGCCAGCTGGCTCGTCGGTCGGCGCGAGCGCCTCGGTCAAGGTCACCGCCAAAGCGCTCGCGCAAGGGCAGCAAGGCCAGATAAAGGTCGATGCCACGCTCGACCAGTTCACCGACGCGGCTGGCGTCCTCAAGCCTGACTCGGCCAAGGTCAACGCCACCATCCAGACCGACAACCTGCCAACCGCGCTCGTCGATGCGCTCGCCAACATGGGCGGCAAACTGACCGCGGGCCTCGGGCCCACCCTCGCGTTCAACGTCAACGCCAAGGGCACCATGAAGAGCGCCGACGCCACGGTGAAGGCCTCGGCCCAGGGCATGAACGCCCACGCCAGCGTCAAGGTCGCCGACAACGTGCTGACCTCCTCAGCGCCCATCATGCTGAGCCTCACCGGCAACGCTGTCCACGCCATCGCCGGGCTCGAAGCCATGCTCGCCAAGGCTGGCACGCTCACGCTCGACCGCACCCCCGACGTCGCGTTCTCCATCGACAACCTCAAAGTCCGCGTCCCCACCGGCGGCGCGGCCTTGGACCTGCGCGGCGCCTCCGCGAACATCGCGATCAAAACGTCGGCCGCGTCGGGCATGGTCAAGCTTCAGCTCGAGCCCAACGCCGCGCCCACCGCATTCAGCGTTTCGCCGCTCGAGTTCTTGATCGCCGCCCCCGATCTCGCGCAGACCGTCATCATTACCGGCAACACCATCGCGACCATCGGCGGCAAGCCCGCTGGCACCCTCGCCATCAACCTCAAAGCAGCTGGCCTGCTTGACGCCGCGGGCAAGCTCGTCGGCGGCATCCCCGGCATGCTCGAAGGCTCGGCCAATCTCACCGGGGTCGCGACCGCCATCGCCCAGCCGTTCGTCGCGGGCCTCAAGCTCGACCTGCCCAACGACGTCGGGCCGACGCTCGACATGCAGTTGAACGCTTCGACCGGTGCACCGAACGCCGAAGCAATCGCCAGCACCACCAGCGGCAACGGCCCGAGGGTCCTAGGCAATGTGAACCTCGACATCACCATCAAGAGCGCAAAGGTCAATGCCAACGGCGCGTTCGAGCTCGCGGCTGGCACGCTTAAGTCTCGCGGCCCCGGCTTTACGTTGACCGCCGACGCCGCGGGCGTTATGGCCTCTCGCTTCGTCGCGCCCGACACCGGCTGGGCACTCGCCTCGCGCGGCAAGGCCGTCATCACCGCCAAGGACATCGTCGTCCCCTTCCAGGCTGGCGGGTACTCCGTGCCCTTGCTCGACAAGGCCAGCCTGAAAGCCGACGTTTCGCTGCAAGGCATCGCCGTCACATCCAACAAGCCGAGCAAGAGCTCCGCGCCGGTCGATGTTTCTTCGCTCAATCTCGCGGCGATCCTCACGCCCGGCAGCGCACCGAACGTCTTCGTCAACTCAGCCATGGTCTTCGAGGGCCAGCAGTTCGGGCTCGCTGGCGCGTTCGAGCTGCGAGGCCTACTCGCCGCCGGTCCCAACGGCACCACAGCCATCACTCCGGCTAACGCACGCCCCGTCGGCTCGCTCGAACTCACCAACCTCCCCACATCGGTCATGAAGATCGTGCAAGGTTCGTGGTCGCAGGGGCCAACCGCGACACGCCTCGCCATGCTCGACGGCTCACGCGGCATCGAACCGCCCTCGATCTCTGACGTCTCGCTCGTGGCCCAAGCTCTCGCTCAGAACACGCAGCCCGCGGCCGCCCACCAGCCTGATCTGGGCCGCGTGCTCGCCGACGCCGTCGGCCCCACCGTCGGCCTGAAACTTACCACCTCCGCCGCCACCGAAAAGGATCCGCTCGATATCAGCCTCCTCCTCACCGGAGCGCAACTTCGCTCTGAAACCAACGCAAAGTTCGGCAAAGCATCTCTCGACCTCACCAAGTGCGACACCCAGCTCACGCTCTCGCCGCAGGGCTTCGAAACTTCGCTCGCGCAGTTCGCGCCGCAGATCACGCCCCGCCCACGCCTTGATGCCGCGAGCAAGGTTCTCCTCACGATCAGCCCGCTCAGCGTCCCCTTCAAAGACGGCACGCTCACGCCCGACCTTGCCAAGCTCGCCAGTGCCACCATCCGCGTCGCGATCCCGGACCAACTCCTGATCCAAGGCCTGACCCAGAAGAACGCCGACGGCACCACCAAGGCCCTCGGCCCGATCGGCATCGACAAGTTCGAGATGAACGCTGGCGTCCCACTCGCCGCCGCCATGCCCGCCACCGCCAAGTGGATGCAGCCCTTCACCCTCACGCTCGCCTCGCTCGTCAACCAAGGCGCGAGCAAGCCGATCCTCAAGCTCAACGTTCAGGGCAACGGCCAGCTCACCGGCGCGCCCAACGTCGCCGCTGGCCTGGAGAGCGCCCAGATCACGATCAAGGTCACCGACATCGTCAATCAGAACGTCGAGTCCTTTCTCGTCATGCCCGACCTGCTCACCAGCGCTCTCGGTACCGGCATCACGCTCGACTCGACCACAACTCTCCGCTCGTTCTCCGACCTCAAGGCCCGCACGATCCAACTGAACGCGACGCTCAACTCACCGCTCCTGAGAATGGCCGAGCCGCTCAGCATCGCGATGCTCCCCGACCGCGTCCGCAGCGACCGACCCGTCAAGATGACTTGGCAGCTCAACCCCGAGTTCGCTAACAAGTACCTCTTCAAGCCCAATTCCGACGGCAAGCCCGGCATGCAGCTCTCCAAGCCCACGCCCGTCGATGTCAACCTCAGCCGATTCACCGTCAGCTCCGGCTACAACACCGGCCCGCTCAAGCCTGGCATCTTCGACCTCGCGCTCTCGGCCGCGGTCGGAGCACTCGAACTCACGCTCCCCGACGGCGCGAAGTCCTCGCTCAACGGCACCAACCTCGCGCTCAATTCCGAACAGGGCGGGGCCGCGATCAACTTTGACATCGGCGTCAACGAGGTCACCTATTCCGCTGGTGGGGCCCCGCCCGCGGCCAAGAAGCTCACCTTCAAGGGCAACGTGTCGCGGCTCGCCGACGCCAACGGCAACATCCAAGCCAAGAACGCCGTCGTCACCGCCAACGGCGACATGCCCGTCATCCCTACCGCGCTCCTCGATGCGCTGGCCAAACAAGACGGCCTGCTGGTCGACGCGCTCGGGCCCGTCGCCGCGGCCACGCTCCGCGCTGACAACTTCGGGGCCAATGGCGGCACCATCGATCTCAACGCCACCTCCGAGCGTGCCTCGGCCCAGATCCGCGGCTCGGTCGCCGACGGCGTCTTCATCTCCTCCGAACCTATCCGCATGTCGTTCACCGAAATCACCACCCAGCTCGCCGCCCGCTTTATCAAGGGCCTGCCGCTGATCGGGTCGGTGCAGAAGAACAAGACCGATACCCCCGCCCTTATCACCGCCGACGCCATGCGCGTCTCGCTCGACAACGACCTCCGCAAGCTCAACGGCATCATCAACATCGACCCCGGCCAGGCCAAGTTCGAGACCGGCAAAGAGTTCGCTGGCATCCTCAAGGCCATCAACCAGAAAACCTCCGGCTCGATCGGCCAGAAGATCGACCCCATCAAGGCCACCATCACCAACGGCATCATGAAGTACGAGCGCTGGAGCCTGCCTGTCGGCGAGTTCAAGCTTCGCACCGAGGGCACGGTCGATCTGGTCAACGGCACGGTTGACGTCTTGACCTACCTGCCCCTAGGCGCCCTGACCGACGAGGCCGCGGGCCTGTTCAAGAAGGGCAAGGGCGCGCTCGGCGGCCTGGGCAACATCCTGGGCGGCGGCGACAAGGGAGCCAACCTCGAAGACACTCTCATGGTCCCGTGGCGGACTCGCGGCCCCTATGGAAAAACCAGAACCGAGCCCGACCTCGAACTTTTCGCCAAGAACATCATTAAGGACCTCAATCCCGAAGACCTCCTGCAGAAGGGCCTCGACGAACTTCTGAAAGAGAAGCCCAAAAATAAGTAACGAGCGAGCGGTCTCACCGCGTTTATCGTCGCAGACTTTGAACTCGCCTCGCGTTGGTCGCGAGGCGCCGCTCTTTCCAGTGGCCACCCCGACCACATGAGCACCCCGCGACCAAACTCACTCGTTGATCGCCTCAACCTCGCTCGCCGTGGGCCGGACACTCTTTTCGAAGACCCCGCGGCAATCGCTCGCATGAGCGTTTCGCGCGCGAAGCCTTTCGTGCGCATCTTCTCTCTTTCGATCTTCTTCTTCGCGTGGAACGCAATCTCCTGGATCGTCTTCTTCCGCGCGGTCTCCGGGCCTTGGCGCGGCGAGCCACCAAGCTTCGTCCCCGGGCTCTTTGTTGCACTCTTCGTTCTCATCGGCCTGGGCATGATCGCGGCCGTCGTGTACATGGTGCTCTCGCTCTTCAACCCCCACGCTCCTCGATTCGCCCTACAGCTTTTCCGAGTCGCTCCTCTCGCTGGTCAATCGATCATCTCGCCCTCGGGTCGGTCATCGTCCTCGATAGCGCAGGATGGCTGAATCGGTGCGGCCGACGAGCGGCACGACTCGCCGCACGGTCACACAAGATGCTCATCACCGCACACCGCCGGTGCTGGCTCCCAGCGTTGTGGGCGTGTCGAACGTCGCCGGAACTGCTGGCCAAACTGGTGGCGGCGCTGTCGAAAGACAGGGCGCATGTCGAGCACTTGGAAGACCTTTTCAGCCACCACCGAGGCAATGTTCGTTCTATGTTTGGTTGTTTGTACGAATTGGCCTCGCTTGATGAATACGAGGGGCCTGATAAAACGCAGCTCGGGTAACGACGAAGCGGGCTCGATGGAGCAGATCGAAACAGGTTTGTTTGTTTTTGGTTCGTACTCGGTCAAAAGTCTGGATTTTCCCCACCATTCTTCGCTTTAATTGACAGAGTGGGCTATATTGTGAGCGGGATCACGGGGCTTGGAACTTCTCAAGCCACAGGAGCCGTGGTTCGCAGGTCGGAAAGAAAGAGGAGTTTGGTATCATGTCAGAGCACCAACATCTGCGCGCTGCGCTCGTCGCGGCGGTCGGTTCGTTCATTCTTGTCGCCAGCGCCGCGGCCCAGCCCCTAGGTAGCACTAGCGGAACGCGGTCTTCGGACCCGACCAACGGAAAGCAGAGTGCGCCCTTGGTGGTGCCTCTTCCAGGCGCAGCCTTGGCCGGGCTGGGAACTCTCGCTGGCGTGATCGGTCTGTCGGTTCTTCGTCGCCGTCGTCACGAGAAGCGCTGAAGTCGTCCCCCCCGCCGCCTCCTCGCCCAGAGACTCGAACGAGCAGACTTTGACACGAGCTATCGTGGCCTTGGTATCAATTTGACCAAGCTCGTGAAATCACCGCGGATCACGCGGCATCACATGTGCCGAACACCCGACGCCCTCTTCTGGGGGTGTTTTTTCGTGGAGCTGGCACACGTGCGCGCAGATTGATTGAACCGAGACCGAGGCGACCACAATGGCAACCCTAGTTGGGGCTGGGTTCGCCAGCGGGTTCGGAAGGCGCTGGCTTCTCAGCGGTGTGCGGCCCCGTGTCCAACTTCTCGATCGAGACCTCTTGCGAGATGATCTCCTCGGGCACGATTGGGAAATAGTCCTTGAAATTCAAGTCCGCGTCCGGCGCAGCCGCGGGTTCCCAGCGAACCTTGCCCGCTCCCAGCAGTGTGCCCGTTGCGAACGCCAAGTCTACTCGCGCCACTTCATAATCAGTCATTGCCCGGATCTCCGACGACTGTGACTCCGCCAACCGCGACGCGGCGTCGAGCACGTTGGTGCTCGTCGAGAGCCCGACATCAAACTGACGCTGCTCGGCCGCCAGCGCTCGCGCGTTGGCTAGCGACGACTGCCGCGATGCCAAGATCCGCTGCCAGCCCGCGTTGATCTGGTCGGCCGCCCCCAGCACCTCTTGCCGGATCGACAGCTCACGAGCCGCCCGTGACCCAAGCCGTTGCACGCGCGTCAGGATCGCTCGCCGCACGCGCGCCAGCGCCGTCTCGTTGCCCAGCGGGATCTCGGCGTTGAGCCCGACCGACCAATCCTCGAAGTTGTTGTCGATGAGCACCTCGTTAGATCTGTGGCGCGTGCCGCCCAAGCCGTTCACCCGGTACGTGTAGTCCATCGTTAGCAACGGCAGCGCGTTGTTCTTGTTTAAATCTATGTTGGCCGCGTCCGCGGCTAGGCGCAGCTCAAGCTCCAGCATCTCCATCCGGTTCTCGAGCGCCCGCGCCATCAACGGCCCGGTCTCGAAGAGATACTCCACCGGGTCGGGCTCCGTCGTTGGCACGACCAGCACCGTCGAATCGACCGTCAGCCCCGGCAGGTTGATGATCCGCTTGAGCTCACGCTGCTGGATCAGCACGTTGTTCTGCGCGATGATGATCGCCTCGAGCCGGTCCGCCAGGCCCGACTGGGCCCGGATGACCTCGATCTCGGCTGAACGACCTGTGTCGACCCGCCGCTGAGCGCTCCGGAGCTGCACGTCGGCCAGCTCGTACTGCTGCTGGCGAACGTCCAGCTCGCGACGAGCCTGATAGAGCCGCCAGTACGCGCGGTCCACGGCCGCGAGCTGCCGGATCGCTTCGAGCTTGGTCCTGGAATCTTCCGCCTGCTTGTTGTACGACGCGATGCGGAGCGCGGCCGTGTTAGCCCGTCGGCCCGCTCCGCGCAGTAGCGGCTGGCTCATCGAAAGGCTCAGGTCCGTCGTGTACGCCGGGTTGAGCGTCGAGAACTGGTTGTTGGTCTCGCTCCGCGTAAAGGGCAGCGTGACGTTGATCGTCTCGCCTGTCCGCAGCGGGATTCGCACGCCGGGCTCTACGTTCTGCTGCTTGGATTGCGCGCTCGAAAGCGTCGAGGCGGTCGGCGAATCGTTCTCCTGCCACAACGCCCGCGTCGTGAACGCCGCCTCGAACCGGCCTTCTTCTTCCGACACCGATTGCTCGGCGATCGTTGGGTTGATGAAGGCGACCTTCAGGTCAAGGTTGTGTTCAAGAGCCGAGGCGCGGCACTCCTCCAGCGTCAGCTTGGTTGACCCCGCTAGCTCGAACTGCTTCTTGGCCTGAGCCGCCGCGCTGTTCGCGGCGGAGCCTGCGGCGTCCAGCGCCGAGAGCTTGGAACCTTCCGCGCCTGTCGGCTTGGGCGTCGCGACCTTCTTGTACGCTTCCAAATTCGTCGTCTCGATCTGACGCAGACGTTCGAGAGGCAGCTTGTCGCCAAAGTCTGAGTCATCGCTGCTCAGGGGGTTCGTGCACCCCCAGCCCGCGACGAAGACCGTCGCCAGACCGCAGCACGCGGCCAACGCCAGCGGGCGCGTCGTGAAGAAGAGAGCAGCGATCGGGCGGCCTGGTCGTTTCATCATGTCGCAGAGTTCCGTCCTGTGCTTTGCTCGGGTCTGTTGCTCTGACCGGTCGGTGGGACCGGTCGGTTGGGCCAGTGGATTCGGCCAGTCGGCTCTTTCACGATTTAGAGATCACTCGTGCCGCAGCGCGTCGATCGGGTTGAGTCGAGCGGCCTTGATCGCGGGGAACATCCCAAAGATCAGCCCCGTCGCCGCCGAGAAGCCCACGCTCAGCACGATCGCCCACGTCGGGATCGACGCATCAGCTAGCGGCGATTTGGGCACCAGCCTGATCACCAGCACCATCACCTGCCCGATCAACAGCCCCACCGCGCCCCCCATCAGGCACAGCGTCACCGCCTCGACCAGGAACTGCAGCAGGATCACCGCTGGCTTAGCGCCCACCGCCTTGCGCAGTCCGATCTCACGCGTCCGTTCGCTCACCGACACGAGCATGATGTTCATGATCCCGATCCCGCCTACCAGCAGCGACACCGCCACGATCCCCGCCAAAAACACCGTGATCCCTGACGCAACCTTGTTGAACTGCTGGATCACCTGCTCGATCGCTTCCACGCCGAACGTGTTGGGCTCGTCAGGCTTGAGCCCGCGGAACTTGCGCATGTAAAATGTTATCTCGGCCTTGGCGTCCTCGTACAGCTCCGGGCTCTTGGTCTGGGCGACGATGTACATCCGCGGCTCGGGCCGTAGCATGAGCGCGGTGTTGAACGGGATGAACACCTCGGTCTTAACCTCGTCCCCTCCGAAGACCGGGCTCACCGACTTGGTCTCCAGCACGCCGATGATGGTGAACGCGCGGCCGCCGATCAGGATCCGCTCGCCGATGCAGTTGGTGTTGAGATCGAACTCGCCGATCGCCTTGTCGTTCACCATGCACACGTTGAGCCGCTCTTCCTCGTCGATCGTGGAGAACGGCCTGCCTTGCAACACCTCGCGGTCCTCGATGTCTCGCCACTGGACCCCCACGCCCTGCACCGACACCGACTGCTTAAATACTTTCTTGTACTGCACCGAAGACGACATCTCCAGCACCGGGGTCAACCGCCCGATCGACGGGCAGTTCTCCAGCATCCCGGCCGCCTCCTTGGGCTTGATGCGCACCTGCCGGAAGCTGTAGCGATCGCGCTGCCCGTCAGGGAAACGCGGGAAGATCCACACCTTGCCCGCGCCGAAGCTGGCGAACTCTTTGAGCACGAACTTCTTCATCCCGTCGCCCGCGCCCGCGATCGAGATCACCGCCGCCACCCCGATGATGATGCCCAGCGTCGTCAGCATCGCCCGGACCTTGTTGGACCAGATCTGGCCCAACGCCAGGAAGACCGTCTGAAACAAGAGACGAAAGACGATCATGTGCCAGTCCTCACAGCGCTCGCTACGCCGCTCCCCACGCCGCTCGCCGCTGTCCCAGACACGGGCACGCTCGCCGGTTCCGGGCTGACCTCTCGCTGCACGGCGGTCACCGCGACCTCGGCCGCGCGGCGCAGGAAGTCCTGATGGATCGGATCTTCCGACGTCGGGTGATCGGAAAGAATCTGCCCGTCGCGCAACCGGATGATCCGATCGGCGTGCCCGGCGATATCTTCTTCGTGCGTCACGATCACGATCGTCTGCCCTTCCGCGTGCAACTGCTTGAAGAGCCCGATGATCTCCTCGCTAGTCTTGGTGTCTAGGTTGCCCGTCGGCTCGTCGGCCAGCAGGATGGTGGGGTTCCCCACCAGCGCCCGCGCGATCGCCACTCGCTGCCGCTGACCGCCCGAGAGCTGATTCGGGCGGTGTTTCATCCGATCGGCCAGCCCCACGCGGTCCAAGGCCCGCTTGGCCATCTTCTTGGCGCCGAACCAGTATCGGGCCGAGTAGAGCAGCGGGAGCATCACGTTGGAGAGCGCCGTGGCGCGGTTCAGAAGTTCGAAAGACTGGAAGACGAAACCGATCTCCTCGTTGCGGACCTGCGCGAGCTGGGCCGAGTCCATCTTGTGCGTCGGCTTGCCCGCCAGCTCGTAGATCCCCGCCGAAGGCCGATCAAGACAGCCCAGGATGTTCATCAGCGTGGACTTGCCCGAGCCCGACGCGCCCATGATGGCCACGAACTCGTTCTTGTTGATGACCAGATCCACGCCACGCAGCGCACGAACACGCTCCGCGCCCACGCGGTAGATCTTCTCCAGCTTGTCGATGCGGATGGCGTGCATGGTGGCAGTCATGGTCGCGTTCGTGGTGAGGTGCGATTCGATCACTTGGTCGCGCTGGCTGTCTTCTTAGAGAACGAGCTCTCGTCCTTCTTCTTGGGCACCGTCGCCTCGTCCACGATCTTCTGATCGTGCTTGAGCGACACCAGCGCCTTGAACGGCCCGGTCACGATGATCTCGCCCGGCTCGATCCCGCCCAAGATCACCGTGTGTGTCAGGTCGCTGGGACCGATGCTCACCGGCACCGTCACGGCCTTGCCGTCCACGATCTTGTAAACCACGCGGGCGAACTTCTTGTTCTTGTCGACAAACTGGTTGGTGTCGCGGACGTCTTTGGGGATCTCATCCACGGGCCGATCGAGCACCGCCTGGCTGGGAACTCGCACGACGTCGCGGATCGTCTGCACCTCGATGTCGCAGTTGGCGGTCAAGCCCCAGAAGAGCTTCTGACCCTCAGGATTATCCAAGAGCAATTCCGTCTCAAAGTACGCGGTGCCGTCGCGGTCCACCAACCGCTGCAACTGCACGCGTTCGACCTTGGCGGTGAAGGCCTGCTCGCCGTAGGCGTTGAAGAAGACCTTGGAAATCTGCTCCGGCTGCACCAACGCAACGTTGGCCTCGTCGACTTTCGCCTTCACGAGCATGGCCGACAGGTCCGCGATCTGCATGATGACCGACCCGGCGTTGTTGAGCGTGCCCACCACCACCAATTCGCCCACCTCCGCGTTGAGTTTCACGATCACGCCGTCGAACGGCGCCGAGATCACCGCGTTGTCCAGGTCCTTCTCGGCCCGGCTGATGTTCGCTCGCGCGATGTCAATCGAAAACTGCGCCTGCCGCAGGTTCGCCTCGGCCCGGGCGTAGTCCGCCTCGCCCGCGTCTAGGTCGGACTTGCTGATGTCCTTGGTGGCGAATAGCTCGCGCCGACGACCAAGCTCCGCTGAACTGTTCGCAAAGCTCGCCTTGCTCCCCTCGACTCGCGCCTCCTCGCTCTTAAGCTGAGCCTTGGCCGAGTCAAGGTTCGCGACCAAGTCCCGGGCGTCCAGTCGGACCACCACGTCGCCCATCTTGACGATCTCGTTCTCGCGGAACGGCAGCCCGATGATGCGAGCGGAAACCTGCGCACTGATCGAGACCTTGGTCCGCGGCTCGGTCAGCCCCGGCGCAGAGATCGTCCGAACCAAGTTGCCCCGCGAGACCGCCTCGAGTCGGACGGCGGTGGATTTAAAATCAGGCTGGAACTGCTCTTGAAGCTTGGACAACTGCCCCGAGGACTTGAGCCAGAACGCCCCGCCCGCGCAGCCCGCAACAAGAATCAGAAAGACGGCGAGAAACCATTTCCACACTTTGAAAGTTCCCCCTCAATCAACCGCTCGTGAGCCGAATCCCCAAGCCCAATCCCCAAACTCGATCCCCAAACTCGATCCACAAGCATCGCCCTTGGCCCAGCGGCGACAGTGCTCTATGGGAATATCCCCGAGCCACTTCCGGACAAATCTTGCGACGACCGCCCATCGACGCCGATCTCACCACAGAACGGGGCATCGAAACGGACCCCGGATCTGGCGATCGGCTCCACCGTTCTACCGCCCCGGGTAATGATGGCTGCCAAATGCAGGCTCAATCGTAGACCGATCCTTGCGGCACACCTCATCAACCAATCAAATTCCAAACCGCAATGAACCTTGGGCGACCAAACGCTATTCTCACGCTCCGACCACGCGGCAACTCGGACGAGAGTGTTCCGAGCGCTGGTGAGGCGAGAGTTTTCGGGGGGTTTCAAATGCAGTATTACGAGATGTGGTGCAATCTTCGCGAGTCGCGCAAGGACCTCGAGTTCTGCAAGGCCGTGGACGCGTACCTCGGGCACCTCAAGTCCAAGGGCCGCATCGAGGGCTGGCGGCTCACACGCCGCAAGTTCGGCTTCAGCCCGCCGGACCTAGGCGAGTTCCACATCACGGTCTGGACCAACGACCTAGCTCAGCTCGACCACGCCTTCGATCTCGTCGCCACGCGCGACGGCGAGGTCGAGAAGCTGCACATGCCGGTGTACTCGATGGTCACCGATTTCAAGTCCGCGCTCTACCGCGATTTTCCCGACCCGCAGCGTGTCGGGCAATAGAAACTTCAGCGGCTCAGTTTCAAATCTCACGCGTAGCGAAAAGAACCTCACACGCACGCATAAGTTTATTCAGCCCATGTTCGCGTCAGTGCGCGTCAGCGCGGTTCGGTGTCGAGCCTGGCCATCACCGCCGAAGCCGTCCTGTTCACCTGCGTGCGGAGCAACTTCCCAGCCGCCGAGTCGCCGCGTGACTCAGCACGGGCCAGCTCCTGGGCAGCACGGCAGATCGAGGCCAACTCGTCACGCTCGTCAGCGATCCACGCGTCGCGCAGGGGCGGAGCCAGGGCGATCTGCCCCAACGCGTCGAGCGTTCGAATGTTCGCAAGCGGCTCACGTTCCGCCGTGCTCCGCGATCGCACGGACCGATCAAGCCGCGCGACCATTGTCACGACCGCGTAGTCCTTCGAAACATCAGCCAGAGATTTGGCAGCGCCTTTCTCGTCGCCGCTCACGATCTGCTCCGCGAGCTTGCCGGTTTGATCGGTCAACCCTGCGCACAGCGCCGCGAGGGCTTCACCTGAAATCTCCCAGCCCGGCCAGGCCTGAAGCGTTTGATCGGCGCGGTCCGCCTTGATTGATTCCGCGAGCGAGCGGACCGCGACGGTATCCCGGAACAGTCCGATCGCGCCCCGGAACTGCGCCAGCCGCGTCGAGGCCTTGGTCACCGTCGGCGTACGCGGCAACGACCGCTCGCTCAGCCAGCGCGACCGTGCCTCACCCAGAGCCGCAACGAGCTTCTTCTCGCGCGACCCCGTCACCGCCGCCCAATCACCGGGGGCGATGCCCGGTTGGATCTCTGTGCGCAGCTCCTTCTCACCCGGGAGTTCAACGTAATCCTCCAGCTGCTCGGCCAGGTCACGGAACTCGGTGAGCGCCGCGTCACGTTTATCCGCCTTGAGAAAGCTCTGCCCCAACAGCAAAGCACGATCCGCGATCGGGCGCAGCGGATCGCTCGCCGCCAGCTCGGCCTTGGCGTCCACTCGCTTCGCACCAGGCGCGCTCACGCTCCCGGTCACAAGGTCGCTCATCCTGCCCACGAGCTTGAAGTCCGCGACCCGCCGCGTGTAGACCGTGATCGCCGCGAGCACCGCCGGGTCCGACATCGAATCGCTGCGCCGAACCACGCGCGGCAGGACATCGAGCAGTTGCACCGAGGCCTGCCGTGCGGCTGGCTCGAGCGCCAGCAGGGCCGGGCGAAACTGACGCGCCACGGTTCGTTCCGGGGTGTCTTCCGCGCCGCGAACGATCGCCGACAGAATCTCGCTCACTCGCTCGATCCGTGCATCGATCCCCGATTCTGTTGCCCAAGCTGGCGACGCCACAAGCTCGCTCATCGCCGTGCGCAACGTGCGCGTTGATCGCCCCGAGGCCGTCGCGTCCACGGTGTCCGCGACGCGAACAAACTCGCCCAAGGCCGCAAGCTTCTGAAGACCGACCCGCGCTGCGGCTCGCTCCGTCCCCTGTCGCCCTGCGGCGAGCGTCGTTACCGACCGCACCAGCTCGACCCGCAGCACGCCGTACGCCGCCTCACTCAGCCACGCGAGCCGAGTCGAACTCGCGACCAACGCTGCGGATCGCACCATCTCGCGAACCTCGCCAGCCCAACCCTCGAACGAGATCCATCGATCGGCAAGGTCGAGCCGAGCGTCAAGATCGCCGAAAGTCTTCGTGGCCTCGGCCGAAAGCGCGAGAGCCCGCGCCAGGTCCGCGAGCGACGCTCGCGAAGTTGAAGGCCCACCCTCGCGCGACGCAACCATCCACCCACGCGACGCCATCGCAGGACCCGCCGCCTGCACGAGCGGCGCGAGCGCGTCACGGAGCGTGCGGTCCACAACCTCCACCGATTCATACGCCGTCGGGCTTGCATCGAGCCCGATCGCGTTAAGGTCTCGCGCCACGCCCCGCAGCGTCGTCGCGTCGAGCGTCGCAAACTCGCCGTCGAGCGCCGCGTCGAGCGCAGCGATCCGTGCCGCGATCGTCGAACCGATGAGGACGTGAACCGACCCCTTCGAGCCCTCGCGCGATCCCAACCGGATCAACGTGGCCGCGGCCTGGCGCAGCGCGACGCGCACCGCGTCTTGTGGGGAAAGCGCCTCACCCTTCTCGATCGATTTAATCTGCGATTCCAGAGATTCCGCGAGTGCCTTGGCGGCCGCCTCGTTGCCCGAAGCCGCGCTCGTATTCTGGTCAAGATTCAAAGGTTGCGCGAACAGGCTTCCCGCACCCACAACCAGAAACACCGGCACCAAGCACGTCACGACGGCGCGACGACACAGCCCGGCCAGCACCGCCGACCGATTGCCCAGCCACTTATCCTCGTGCTGCTTGCTCTCGCGCGTGCTCATACACATCTTCTAATCGCGACACCATCCGCTCAGCGGAGAACATTTCCCGGCACTCGGCCTGCCCACGCTGCGCAAGCCGCCGACGCTCCTCCGCATCATCGTACAGCCCAACCACCGCCGACCGCAGCGATCCAAGATCACCAGCCCCGATCAGCCGCCCCGTCTCACCATCACGGCACACCTCGCCCGTCCCGTCCACGTCATAGGCCACCGGCACCACGCCGCACAGCAGCGCCTGGGGCACGGTCCGCGGCAGGCCCTCGCGCGAGCTCGGGTGAGCCAGCACGTCCATCGCCGAGATCATCTCGGGCACCCGCTCCGGGCTGACCAGCCCTGTCATCACAACCTTGTTTTCCAGCCTCATCTCGCGGATCCGCGCCGTCAGCCGATCGCGCCACCAGCCGTCGCCAACCCACAGCAGCTTCCAATCGAGCCGAGCCTTGAGCTCGGGCGCGAGCGCGTCGAGCAGGTCGTCGTGCCCCTTCAACTCCGCGAGCCGCGCCACCGTACCGACCACGAAGTCGTTGGCCGCGAGCCCGAGCGCCGCGCGGCTCGCTCGCCGCGATTCATCATTCGAGACCCGCAGGAACGACTCGACTTCCATCCCCGACCGAACGGTCGTGTACTGGCCCTCAGAGCCGATCCCCTCGGCCCGGTACTGCGTGGTCATCGCGTCCGCCACGCTCACGATCACGTCGCAACGCCGTGCCGCCCACCGCTCGCTCGCGACGTACAGCGTGTTGACAGCCTTTCGTTGAAACTTATGGAACGGTGGGCCGTGGATCGTGTGGACGATGCCCATCGCGCGTAAAGCATCGAGCGATTGATCGAAGTCCGCACGCTTCGTGCTCGCGCGAACGCTCCACGCCGCCGCTCTTCCAAGAATCCCGGCCTTCGATGAATGCGTGTGCACGATGTCCGGCCTGATCCGCCGAATGAGGCTCTTCAACTCTCCGAAACACCGCGCGTCGGCCCACGGATGAATCTGCCGAATCAGGTGCGGCACCACATGCGTCGTGATCTCGCGCCCGTCGGCTGAGCGAAACCTCTGAACCCGCTCCAGCAGCGACCCCTCCGGCCCATAAATCGGCCCGAACGCCAGATGCACCTCATGCCCCAGCCGCGCCTGCCCCTCGCACGACAGCACCGTGTTCTCCTGCGAGCCACCGAGGATCAGCCGGGTTGAGACGTGCAGGATCCGCAACTAAAGAGTCTCGACTTTGCCACGACGTGGCACACGAAACATGCCGCCTGATGCGACACGCTTTGCGAGGTCGGCCATCTCCGTCCATTTGTCGACAAGCCAGCGAACCTGCTCCCATTTTGCAGCGTCTGCGTATCCCTTCGCAAGGAAAAATGTTGTGAGCTTTGCCGATCGAAGCGCTGCAGATTCTGCAGGATGTGAACGGATGCGCAAATCGCCGCTGACAACGACCCAGCCTTGTTCTTTTCCGAGTGTTTGAATCCAGAATACATCTTCAATCGTTTTAGTGTCCGCTTGCGGCCATTTGTCTCGGAGCGCCACGACCTCGTGCTCCGGTTGTACGAGGATGTTCAAAGCACGGGCAAGCTTCGGCGACACGCAATTGTCAAAGAACCATCTCATGCGGCGAGGCGTTTCATGAAAATCGCGGCGTCTCGGACCTCCGCACGATCGACCTCATACCAGTCAGAAGTCACAGCTTGGCCGAACCGCGCGGCATGAGCTGCAAGAATCGCAGCCGGAACTCCGCTCGTTGAACCGATGGGCTTACCAAACGCACGCCGCGGATCAATTACCACGTTCTTCCGCAGGCCAAGCGGCCACCATCGAACCGCAGAGTCATCAACGTATTCAACCCCAATAAGCTGATTCTCAATCACTCGTTCGAAGACATGTTGTTGGGAGCTGAATTCAACCAGGCGTTTCTCGCCGCGATGATCGTTAACGTCTGCAAACAGCCTCCGCCCGTTCGTTCTGAACTTGTAGTCCGCAAAGGGGTGCTCACATCCGAACCGGTCCTTCGCAATCTTTGCGACTTGGCGAAGCTCGTGCCATCCCACATCAAGATCCAAAAAGCGATCAATCAATCGGATCTCAAGTAGATCAGAAAACGATAGTTGGAGCTGCCCATCAAACATCCGGTCCGTAAACGAGACCACAGGGGGCATCCGGCGTACCCCTAACTTCGTTTCAAACTGGTACCCACTGAACCATCGGTGAATACGAGACGGCGACACTCCGGTCAATCTGCTGGATTCGCCGACGCTGTAAATGCCCTCTCCCACCATCGTCGTCATACACCCTCCTACTCCATCGTATCGACGTTTGCGCGTTCCAGCCGTGAGAGGTCTTGCACGTCGTATTTGACCCACTCCAGACACAAACCCTCCGGCGGCAGCGTCGGCCCCGCCCGCGTCCGATCCCTGCTTTCCAGCGCCGCCGTCACGTCCTCCGCCGTCATCCTTCCCTTCCCTACCTCCACCAGCGTCCCGCCCACGATCCGCACCATGTTGTACAAAAACCCGTTCCCGCTCACATCGATCCGCACGCGCCCCGGCGTCGGTTCGCTCACGGCACACGTGAAGATCGTCCGCACCGTGCTCAGCCGCCCGTGCCCCGCGGCCGCGAACGCGTTGAAGTCGTGCTCGCCCACCAGCCGCTGGGCCGCCTCGTGCATCCGCGCCACCGCGCCGCGCTCGATCTCGCGCTTCAGGTGCAGCACGTACCGCCGGTCCCACAGCGACCGCTCGCGCTCGACGTTCAGCGTGTACGAGTAGGCCTTTGAAGTGCAGTCCGAGATCGGGTTGAACGAATCCGCGACCGGCTCAACGCTCACGACCCGCACGTCGTCCGGCAGCCGCGCGTTCAGAACCCGCAGCAACTTGTCCGCCCCGCGCTCGATCGGCCAACCCTGCCCGCGGTTGTCCGCGCCGCTCCCGTCGCTGCACAAGAACGACGCCACCTGCCCGCGCGCGTGAACCCCCGCGTCCGTCCGGCTCGCCCCGGTCACGATCACCGGCTCGCGCACGACCATCCGCGCCGCCCGCTCGACCACGGCCTGCACCGTCCGCAACGCCGACCGCCCCTCGCGCGCGACCAGCGTCGGGTCCGTGCTTGGATGAACCAAACCGTCCACGCCGATCGGCGGCTCCTGCTTCTGCCACCCAGAGAAGTCTGTCCCGTCATACGCCAGAATGAGCTTGTAACGCGGCACAGGGAAGAGTACGGCGGGGCCGAACAGAACACGGGGATCGACCTTCGGAGTCAAGACCAGCGACCCCATCGCGGCTCCCCGCGTGTACAAGAACGCAAGCAGATTGTTACAATTTGTGAAGATCCACCCCGGCCGTATCACCGGCTGAGATGCCCCGCATCTCACCGAAAGGCTTGACCCATGAATTGGCGATTGATTCTCTTCGCGCTCTGTGTCGTGCTGCCGCAACTCACGTTCGCCTTGGCGCGGGGCACGGATGACACGCTGGTCGCCGCCCCGCCCGGTGTAGTTGATCTCAAGCCAGGAAGCGACGTACCCAGCTTCATGCCTTGGCACGTCTCCGGCCCGCACGCGGGCAAGGCCGCGTGCCCGCTCTGCGTCTATGCCCAACGCCCCGGCGCTGCGATCTGGACCAACATCAAAGGTCTCTCCGACGCCGCGAAAGCCGCCGCAGAACTCGACCGCGTCATCGAGAACCTCCGCCCGCGCACCGCCATCGGCTATGTCGTGCTCCTCCCCGACATCGGCTCAACCCGAGAGCAGTCCGAAGCATCGCTGCGAGCCGCGTTCGACCGCACGCCGCTCAAGCACGTCTTCCTCACCATCGCCGACCGCAAGAGCAACGCCGAGGATCTCGCCAAATACGCAATAGGTTCGTCGTCGGAAATGAACACCACGACGATCGTCTACGTGAACCGCGCCACAGTCGCGATGTATCACAACGCAGGCACAGACCCCGAATCACTCCGCGCGATCAAGCCCGCGATCGAAGCCCTCTTCGCCGACGAAGAGCCCTACCGCGAGATAACCGTCGCGCTGTGCCCCGACAACGAACCCGGCGAGAAACTCGAGTTCTACGGCCGGATCCTCGACGAGAAAGGCCTCCCTCTGGCAAGGGCGTCTGTCATCGCGTACCAGACCGACCTGACCGGGCTCTACAACCCGCGCGGCAGCTCCACCCGAAACCCACGACTGCGTGCCGTAGCGATCACCAACGACGACGGCTGGTACCGCTTCAAAACTATCAAGCCGGGCTCATACCCCGACGCCGACGACCCCGCCCACATCCACATGCACGTCGATGCCGCTGTTCACAAGCACACCTACCGAACCCTGTGGTTCGCGGGTGATCCAAGGATTACAGCAGATAAAAAGTCCACTCTTGACCAGGAAACCGTCATCGTCCAACTTCGCAAACGCCAAGACGGCGTGTGGACTGTACGGCACGACATCAAGCTCGAAGAGAGCTGATCGGCTTACGGCGAAGTGTCGTCGTGAATAACGAAGACGCGATCAGTGAAACTACGTAGCGTGCCAACTGCTATCCAAGCCGAAGAGATCCTCCACGCATCGCCATGGGTCACGCGAAAAGCCTCGCAACCAGCGCGATCCCGAAGTTGTGCCTAACCCAAACCTCCCAGTATCGCATCTCGCGCCAATCCACAGATTGACGCGCCTGACGCACTGCCGTCGGTCTATTTCGATCAAGGACGCGAGCCCAATGGCCTTGGTGTATCTGATCGACAGCTCTGGCCGCGCTCCACAGCCCTTCGGACATACTCCCAAGTTCGTCACGCGCAGCGGTTGAGAACCGCCGCTCACCGCTCGTTCACCGAGCCAAATAAGGAAGCTCCCATGAAAACCGTTCGGCCACAAACCATCCTCCTCGCGCTCCCCGCCGCCCTCGCCCTCGGCCTCGTGGCACCCCACGCTCGCGCAGATGTCCTGCTTAACAACCTCGATCAGCCCGCCCGCGGCACCACGATCCTCGGCACCGAAGATCCAGACATGATCTGGGCCGCGCAGTCGTTCCGGACCCCGGGCCGCGCTTCGCTAAACATCATCAAGATTCTCGCCGGCAACGCCGTGAACAGCCCGGACGTCGTCATCGCGCTCTACGCTGGCACCGATCCCAGCGGCACGCTTCTCACCACCTTCGCAATCCCGGCCTTTAACGCGAGCGGGCTCAACATCGTCGATCTTGTCCCCGATTCGGCTGTCGTTCTCAAGCCCGGCACTCTCTACTGGCTCGTCGTCGGCACCGCTACCACCGGCTCGGTCGGTTGGTCCTACGCCGAGGGCAACGCCTCCGACGGCCCCGGCTCCTTTGGCCCGTACAACTACTCAACCGACAGCGGCGCAACCTGGCCCGCCTCTGGCAGTGACAACCCGTACCACATGCAAATCGAAGCCACCCCGATCGCCTGCCCCGCCGATTTCAACGGCGACGGCTTCGTCACCGGCGACGACTTCGACGCCTATGTCCTCGAATTCGTGAACGGCAACGACGCGGCAGATTTCAATGGTGACAGCTTTGTTACGGGCGACGACTACGACGCGTTCGTGGAAGCGTTTGAGGCAGGGTGTTGACGATCCCGTGCCTTTAGAAAAGGCGAACGACAGCGGCACATTTCGATACGCCTTACCTCCCGACCGTCCTCTCCAAAAACTTCACCATCCGCTCCGTAAACAGCAACCGATTCTCGAGCTTCTGAAACCCGTGCCCCTCATCCGGGCAGAACAAAAGCTCCGGATCATCGCCGCGTTTCTGCAGCGCCACCGCCAGCTGCATCGCCTCGCCCACTGGCACGCGCGGATCGTTCAGACCATGCGCGATCATCATCGGGACCTTGATCTTGTCGATCTTGTGAATCGGCGAAACCGTGGCCAGGAAATCCGGGTCGGTCAGCGGCCCATATTCCACCTCGCGCAGCTTCCGCCGATACCCGCTCGTCTGCTCTAAAAACGTCTTCATGTTCACAATGCCGACCACGTTGATCGACGAGCCAAACACACGCGGCGTGCCCTTCTCGCTCGCCTCGCCGTCTTCGACGATCACCGCCACCGCCATGAACCCGCCGTAGCTCCCGCCGTAGGCCGCGATCTTGCCGGACTTGGCGTAGTTGTTCTTCACCAGCCACCGCGCCGCCTCGACGCCGTCCTTCACGCTCGCCCACCGGTTCTTGTAATCGTCCATCATCTGGAACGCCCGCCCATACCCCGTCGAGCCGCGCACGTTGGGCTGCATCACCCCGAACCCGCGACTCAGCAGCACCTGAGTAGTCGGGCTGAACCCCGGCCTCCACTGCCCCTCCGGCCCGCCGTGATAGTTCACCACAAACGAGATCGGCGTTCCGGCCTTCGCGCCCGGTGGCATCCACACAAACGCGGGAATCTCCACGCCGTCAAACGAGCTGTACTTCACCAGCTCAGGCAGCGGGAAGCTGTTCAGATCAACACCCTGGTCTTCAGCCAGCGTGATCTGGCGCAACGCCGACTTCTTCACATCAGCGCCAGCTTTCGCATCACCCTTTGCGTCTGCCTTTGCCGTGGCCGCTGGCACGTCATACGCGAAACTCACCCCCGGCTTGCGCGCGTTGCTCACGCTCCACACCACGCGGTTCCCGCGCAAATCCGCGACGTTCACCACGCCGCGCTCCATCGCGGGCACCTCGACCGTTTCAAATCCCGGCAACCTGAACACGTACGGCACGCCGTAGCCGTCTTCGTTGGCCGCGACGGTCAGCAGTGTCTTCTCGTTGTTCATCCCCGCGCCGTCGAGCTCGAACTTGTCGAGCGCCGCCACCGGCTTGGTCATCTTCCCGCTCGCCAGATCGCGCACGAACAGCCGCGAGATCCCCTCCTCAACGTCGCACCGCAGCACCACCGCCGCGTCGCCCGGCATGTACCCGACGATCTCAGCCGACGTCAGCGTGCCCGTCTTGTCGCGCACACTCAAGTCGTTGAGCGTCGGCTCCTCGTCGTTGGCCGCCAACCTCATCTCGAAAATCTCGCTCTGCGACGCTGAGATATCTCGCGACACCAGCACGCGCGAGCCGTCGGCGGAGACATCGTGCGACGACCAGCTCCCCTCGCGCCCCAACAGCTTCGTCGAAGCCCCCATCGCCCGCCCCGGCAGAAAGTCGTACCGATACAGGTAAAAATCAGCCGGGCTCGCGTCGTTGGCCGAGTACAAGAACCCCGAACCGTCCTTGAGCCAGTGCGAGGGCTGGTACTGAACCTTGAGATTTGTCAAGATCGGCGTAACGGTGCCGGTCGCGGTTTCCAAGATCGAGATCTGCGTGTTCTCGTTCCCCCCGGCCGCGTACGCCAAGATGATCTTCGAACCGTCGGGCGAGAGCGAATAACTCGCCAGCCCGTCCTTGTACTCCGTCAGCTTCGCGGGCTTCACATCAGAAAACTTCTTGCCCACGTCCGCCGCGTTGATCTTGTAAAGCTGCCACACGCCGTCGGGCCAGTCGCGGACATACAGCGAGCCGTCGGCCGCTAGCGTCGGGCTGCCGGGCGAGCGGATCTTCATGAGCGTCGCCACCGAGGCCCGGCTCGTCGCGCTCGCCTTGGCTGTCTCCGCCAGCTGAGCCAGCGAGAACGACGGGACCGCCAACCCGACCGCCAGCCCCGCCGCCGCGACGATCACGCCGACAACCCCCGCCCGCAACGCACGATCGCACATCCATGCCATGCCCATGAGAAGCTCCTTGTGAGTGAACATCAAGGATATCACAGCCCGGTCAACGCCACCCGGCAACCGCAAACCTCAGTAAAGTCGCGTGCCGATCGGACCGATGCGCCCTTACCGCGCCCCGGCGCGGTCGGCCGTGGTGGCGGCTCGGTTCCTGGTGGGCAGTCGAGACGCGATCAACGTTGGCGAGGGATCGCCGACGCCGTACGACGCCGAAATACTGGCTTCGACGTCCACGGAAGGACCGAGACCCATGACCCTCACGTCTCCTCTCTCGACCGCGCCCGCTCTCGACCCGTTCAAGTTCGACCGTCGCCGCAGCCCGCGCACGGACGCGCACGGCTGGGCGATGGCCACGTTCTGCGACGAGCAAGGCCAGGCCCGACTCGCCCGCGTTCAACTCGTCGATTCAAGCCGCTACGGGCTGGGCGTCCTCAGCCCCGTGCCCATCGCGCCGGGCTCTGGTTTCACCGTCCACCCCGAGAACCCGAGCCTGCGCTCAACCCGCGGGGCCGTGGCACGTTGCATCTCAACCGACAACGGCCATCGCATCGGCCTGCACACCGTGCACAGCGCCGCCGCCTGACTCTCTCGGTAGATCGGCTCTCCGAGCCGACTCTTCTCCACCGCCCGCGTGAAGGTCTGCGGTGTCAATCGCTCGATCCGGCCGCGGGAACAGCGACAAAGGATGACGTCTAAGAAAAAGACGGCTCGCAGAGCCGTCCTACCAAACCCTCTCAGCACCCCGCCACGAACGCCGTGACATAAAGATCAAAGTCCTCGCTCGTGACGAACCCATCCCCGTCCATGTCGGTGGCGACATCCCCGGTCCCAAAGGCCTGCGCGTACGCGTCGTAATCGTCGCCGGTGACAAACCCGTCCTCGTTCAAATCCGCCGGGCAGCGATCTAGCACATCGCCCGTGACCACCAGCCCGTACCCCTGCTGCCCGACGTTCACCGCCGGGGCCAAGATCTGAATCGTGTAAACGCCCGGCACGAGATTCGAGATCAGCACCTGCTCGACGTTGTTGATCGCGTCCTTCGGCCCGCCGACGGTTGAAACGCCGTCCGCAAAGTCGTTGCCGAGATACACGGTGCCCGCGGGCGACGTCACCACGAGGTCTAGGTCGTTCACCGGAGCAAGGGTCGCGTTGATCGCGCCCGGCGCGTCGTGGAACGCCACCGTTACTTTCAGCGGCTGCGCACCAGAGCGCACCCACACTCGAACCGCGACAGACCGGCCAGTCGTGAGCGCTGATGAAGAGTTGTTCTTCGCTTGACGCACCACCAGCCGCCGCGCGTCGCCCGCGAAATACGCCGAGTTCTCCAGAAGCACTCGCCCCCAGCCCTCAAGCGGACCCGGGAAGCCCGCTACGCCGCGAATGTCCGTCGCCGAATTGATGAGCGCGGCCTTGAGAAGCGGGCCCGAAGGAACAAAGCCGTCCGAAACGTTCGCGACTCCGCTCGGATAGAAACCTGTGACAAAGTACTGACGCAACAGCGAGGCCGCTCCCGCGACCGCCGGGGTCGCCATCGACGTCCCGCTGTCAACGATCGTCAGGCACGAACTCCCCCAACGCGCCGACGTGATCCCGCACCCCGGCCCCATGATGTCCGGCTTGCGCCGCCCGTCCGTCGTCGGTCCGATCCCGCCCACACAGAACTCCTCCTGCCGCGGGCCGTTGTTCGTCGCCGCCACGGAAAGGCAGTTCTTCGCGTTCTCGGGGTTCTTGAGCAACGCGAAGTCCGACGTTGCGAACAGCACAAGATTGTCGTCATTGACCCAACTAAAAGAATCGATCCCCCGGCACGAGCCGTCGTACGCACGCGTCGATTCCGTCCCGTAGCTGTTGTTGTGGACAAACGCGCCCTGCGAGTTGTGCAGCGTGAACCGCTGGATGAAGCTCGCCTCAGTCGCCGAGGGGTGAAGGTTGTACACCATCTTCGCGCCGTACGCGATCCCGCGCAGATCGTCCGCCACACCCGAGTCACCCACCGCGATCCCAGACACGTGCGTCCCGTGCTTGCTCGAGCCAGCCGCCGAGTTGTACGCCAAGATCTTCCGATGCTTCGGACCGATCGGGTTCACAGCGTCCTTGAACGCGCAATGGTTGGAGTCCAACTGCGAATCGATCACCCCGATCACCTCACCGACCCCGGTGAGGCCACGGTCATAAAACGGCCTCGAATCAGCGACGTTGCTCTGCACGACCCACTGCTGAACAAGATCCCGCGATTCAAACCCCTGCACCTCTTCAACAAACCGCACCGCCTCGAGCCCCGCCAGCGCCGCAACCGACCTCGAAGGGATCGAGATCACCACCGACGCCATCGCAACGCCGTCCGCCGCGTTTATCTCGCGCACCGTCACGCCCGCGATCGCCCGCAACGCGTCGGCCGCACCGTTCACCGGCTCGCCCTCGAACAAGTACACCGCCACCACGCGCTCGCCCCGGGCCTCGATCGCCTGCCGCTCGACGTCGCCAAAATCTCGCGCTGGCCGACCGATCCCGCCCGCCAAGTCTGGGTCAATCTTCCACGCACTCTGATATTCACCCGCCCAAGTGACCATCCTCGACGCGCGCACAGTGACGAGCGTGGCCGAGGCCGCGATTCGAGCCAGCACGAAGTTCTCACCCAGATAATCCTCAACCACAACGCCAGCGCCCGCCAGTGCCGCGCGACGCTCGGGCGATAGGGGACCATCGAGCCCGAGCACGTACCGCGCGCCCGGCTTGAACGCCGCCGCCGCAAGTTCCGACCGAGAACCCTTGCCAAGCACATTGGCGACCGCATCGGTGACTACGTCGCCTGTCCGCAGCCTCAGCACAGCGCCCGGTTGACCGACCTCGTCGCCGTCCCATGCTGCGCCCGCGACCCCGCTGAACCCCAGTCCAGCGATGGCCACCATCACAGCGACTCGACGGGTGCCGGACCACCGATCGCCGATCAGCCCGCGCTGGTCTGAACCCAGATTAGAACTCATGGTCATCCGCTCGCTCCTCGATTTGATCCCAACCTGCTCGTAAGTCCGAGTCCGAGTCCGAGCCCGAGCCCGAGCCCGAGCCCAAGCTCAAGCTCAAGCTCAAGAAAACCTACGGCCGATCGCCCCTCACAGTTTCAACTCAACAGATTCCACGTTTCAACACAAGGCAGAATGCGTACCCTCGGCAAGCTTGTGACCGGGCTTTGTTTGGACATTGACCTGCTCGCCATTCTACTTTTCATCGACCGTCCACTCGCCTCGGTGCGCCCGTCCGACGAGTTTCTGCAAGACTTGCCCGGAGCCACGACCCAGACTACGAGATCAATCCCTAAAGTCATCCGCAATTTCGGACTGTTATTGAACTTTCGGAGCCCGCCATGCCCAGCCCGACCTCGACCGAACCGGCACCTCAAACCACGAATCAAGCGACAAGCAACGCGCACCCCGAGCCCATGATCCGCGTCACCGGCCTGACCAAGCGCTTCGGCCCCGAGTCCGGCGGCATCCTCGCCGTCGATAATGTCAACCTCACCGTTCACCGCGGCGAAGTCCTCGGCTTCCTCGGGCCCAACGGCGCGGGCAAAAGCACCACCATGAAAATGGTCACCGGCTTCCTAGGCATCACCTCCGGCTCGGCCTTCGTCTGCGGGCACGACGTCAGCACCCAGCCCATCGCCGTCAAATCCAAGATCGGCTACCTCCCCGAGGGCGCGCCCGCCTACCCCGACATGACCCCCGAGTCGTTCCTCAACTTCTGCGCCGAGGTCCGAGGCCTGCACGGCGAACTCCGCCGCCAACGCCTCAACTTCGTCATCGACCGCACTTCGCTCCGCGGCGTCCTCCGCCAGCCCATCGAAACACTTTCCAAAGGCTTCAAGCGCCGCGTCGGGCTGGCCCAGGCCATCCTTCACGACCCTGAAGTCCTGATCCTCGACGAGCCCACCGACGGCCTGGACCCCAACCAGAAGCACGAGGTTCGCGGGCTCATCAAAGAAATGGCCAGCAACAAGGCCATCGTCCTCAGCACCCACATCCTCGAAGAGGTCGAGGCCGTGTGTACCCGCGCGGTCATCATCGCCAAGGGCAAGGTCGTGGCCGACGGCACGCCCGCCTCCCTGCAAGCCCGGTCCAAGTTCCACAACGCGCTCGTCGTCAGCGTCAAACCGCCGCCCGGCAAGAACGCCAACGAGATCGAGGTCGCACTGCACTCGGTCTCCGGCGTCGCCAAGGTCGAACGCGCCGCCAGCAACAGCGGTGGGGGTGCGGTGAGCAACGGCGAACTCCGCTTCCACGTCTATCCACGCCGCGGCCAACCGATCCTCGCCGACGTCGGGGCGCTGGCACGGACCAAAGGCTGGGAGATCTCCGAACTCCGCGTAGAAACCGGCCGCCTCGACGATGTCTTCCGCGAGATCACCGCCGGCCGCGACTGAAATCTCACACCTTCTCTGTTCCTGTGTGGGGCAGACGTCCCGCCTGCCTTCTCTCTTCCTTTCCCTTCTTCTCTCTTCCTTTCTCTCCACCTCGTGGAACAGGTTTTCCAACCTGTCACTCTTTTTCTTCTTTCTTCCTCGTTCATTTCTCGAGTCAATCTCTCGAAGCCAGCGACTCAACCGAGAGGAATTAATTGGAGTTTCAACGCCGTCTTCTGCGGGCCATGCTCTGGATGCTCGCCCTCGCCGCCGCTGCCGGCATCCTCGCCATCTTCTTCTCCACCAATGTGATGTCGCGCGTCGCTGGCACCGCCTTCGTCGCGGCCATCGGCGTCCTCCTCGCCATACCCGCATCTCGCCAGCTCGATGAAGAGAAATCCTCGGCTGGCGGTACGCTCAGCCTCGGCGCAGTCGTCTTGGGGTTCGTCCTTGCCGCCGCCGCCATCTGGGTCGAGCTCCTCGCCAGATGGCGCTGGCAGGAAGAACTCGCCTTCACCTCCTTCATCATTACCGCCTTCGGCCTCACCGCTGGCCCGCTGCTCACCCGCACGCGCATCCCCGCCGCACGCCTGGCCTCGCTCGTTGCCCTCTCGCTCGGCGCGCTCGCCGCGGCCCTCTTCCTCGTCGAGATCTGGTACAGAACCAGCAACGGAAAACTTGCGGTAACCGGGGGTTTCATCCTCTCCTCCGGCACCCTCGCCGCCCTCGCCCTCACCGGCCTGGGCACCGACAAGCCCGAATCGAACAAACTGTGGCGCTGGCTCGGGGTTCTCAGCGCCGCCGTCGCGCTCACCCTCGGCTTCCTCGGCACCTGGTTCGTCCAAACCTACGACCCGACGTGGTACGTTGTCGCGATCTCGATCGCGCTCGTGATCGCGTATACCAACGTGCTGATCCGGCTCCCGCTCGGCGACCACGCCCCGCTGGTCCGCATCCTCGCCGTTGGATCGCTCGCCGCGACCGCCGCCCTCATCTGCGTGATGAGCTTCATCACCCACGGCTTCAACACCACTCCCGACCAAATGCTCATCAAGGTCGCCGGTGCTGGCGGCGTGACCACAGCCTGCGCCGCGCTAGGCGTTGTCGTCCTCTACCGCCTCAACCGCAAGACCACCACGTCCGCCGATAACGTCGCGGAAGTTACTTCGGTCGCGCTCACCTGCCCTCACTGTGGCCGCGAGCAATCCGTCCTCGTCGGCGAATCCGGCTGCCCCGGCTGCGGCCTCGTGTTCACCTTGAAAGTTCGCGAGCCCCGCTGCGCCAAGTGCGACTACCCGCTCCTCGGTATCAAAGGTTCTGTGTGTCCAGAGTGCGGCGCACCGCGCCAGGCAGCTCCTACTTTGCGCTCAGTCTAAGACCATGTTCACTTCAAACAGAACGCAGAGGTCACAGAGGGGATCAGAGAAACGCAGAGTCAAAGTTGAGAACTGAAACGCAATCAGAGTCGCTCTTTTCTGATCTCTAACCAAACCACTTCTCAGCGATCCTCTGATTCTCTCTGCTTCATCTGCGTTCGGTTTCTGCTTTGAGCGCCTTTGAATCGAATCTGGCCCGCCCCTACTCCTCAACCCCCAGATCCGCTTTTGTGAACAGGGCGTCAAACTTCAGCCCCGCCTTCTCCACGTTCTCCCGCGCCCCCTCCTGCCGATCGATGGTCGCGATCACGCCCCACACCTTGGCCCCGGCCTCGCGCAGCACCTCGACCGCCTCTAGCGCCTGCCCTCCGGTCGTCGCCACGTCCTCGAGCAGCACCAGCGACTCGCCCGCCTTGAGCGCCCCTTCGAGCTGCTTGGCCGTCCCGTAATCCTTTTTCTTGTTGCGGACAAACACGCACGGCAGTCCCGTCGCCAAGCTGGCGGCCGTCACCAGCGGGATGCCCCCAAGCTCCGCCCCCGCCAGCCGATCAACCACGAAACCCGCACTCCGAATCGCGCTCAGACGTTCGGCAAACAGCACCGCGAGGTCCCGCAGCACCTCGGGTCGCGTCGAAAAGAGGTACTTATCAAGGTAATAACTGCTGCTCCGACCCGAACGCAGCGTGAACGTGCCACGCAACAACGCCGCCGCCGCGATCGCCTTGGCGAGCGCCGCTCGATCGGGCAAGGCGTGAAAATGAGACTGTCCATGAGGTTGAAATTGACGGTTCGCGTCTGCGAGATTGGCGTCCATAGCCCCAGCATAGACGAGCTCGCCTCCTCGATCGGAAACCCGAGCGCCCGCAGCGCCCCGGGCGGTTGAGGCTGGGATAATCACTCTCGTCCGATTGATCGCCACTGGGTGTTTCCAATGCGAGCAGGAACGAGTGGTGTGAAAGTCCTCTGAACGAGCCGCCGCGAGCGGTCGATCAAATCCTGCAGGACGGATCGAACAGAGAAGGCAGACCGGACGAAGAACCGCACAGAGATGGGCCGAACAACTCGGCTCGGAAGGAAAGCAATGGCAAACGTTCGCACGGTGTTGGTGTCGATGTCGATTGTGGTCGGGCTCGCCGGGTTGGCCGGTGGCGTGGGGGCGCAGATCGTCCCGCCGCCGACCGTTGCTCCGTCGAAGACCCCCGAGTACATCCCGC
>CAZIMT010000009.1:30812-39160 GCA_964540295.1 uncultured Phycisphaeraceae bacterium | reverse complement strand
TCCAAGATCCGCCGACCGACCGGCCACGACCCCGTAAACAAAATGCCGTCGATCCCCGCGTGCCGCGAAAGCGACGACGCCACCTCGGCCGCGCCCTGCACAACGTTGAACACGCCGCGCGGAGCACCCTCGGCGTCGAGCGCCCCCTGAAACAACTCTCCCAGCAACTGCCCCACCGCCGGCGTCTTGTCGCTCGGCTTCAACACCACCGTGTTCCCCATCGCCAGCGCCGGAACGATGTGACCGTTGGGCAAGTGGGCCGGAAAGTTGTACGGCCCCAGCACCGCCATCACTCCATGCGGCCGAAAGCTCGCGCGACCCACACGACCCGCCGCGATCGGAACCTCGAACGCCGACACACGACGCATCGCGCCCGTCGCCGTCTCGTCCAGCGTGATGTCAACCTTCGCCCCCAGCAGCGCGGCCTCGCCCTTGCTGTCCCACATCACCTTGCCCGTCTCGTCCGCGATCAACTCCGCGATCGCGCCCTCACGCTCCTTACAGATCGACTGATACCGACGCAGCACCGCGACGCGACGCTCCATCGGCCACGCGGCCCACTTGGGGAACGCCTCCCGCGCCGCCGCAATCGCATCATCAACGTGCGACAGCACCGGCGAGCCCGACCACACCACCGACGCTGGCCGCGCAGGATTTCGCGACACCACCTCGTCGCCAGCAATCTCCCGCCACTCGCCAGCGATCAGATTCGCGGCGCCACGCTTCAACGACGGATGCTTCATACCGAGGCCGCCTTTTTCTTGGATCGCTTCGTCGGTGCTTTACCCGTCGATTGACCAGTCGATGTACCAGTCTCGTTGGCAACAACACCCGACGCAGCGCTCATCGAATTCGTCGTGCCCGCGCTCGCCGCGCCCCCCGGCCCCCTCTCATACGCCTCGGCTGGCGTCACACCAACCTTCATCCCCGGCTCAAACGCCAACGCCTCCATCGCCGCCTTGGTCAGCCGAACTCGCCCGTCGTCACTGTCCGCGAACTCCACCACCGCCGAGCGGAACTCGCCGTCGATCTCTAGCCGGCTCACCATCCCGCGCCGCCTGGCCGACGCTGGCGCCACCGCGCTCCCAAGCTCTGTCCACCGCGTCTGCTTCACCATCTCGACGTCCGCCGTCACCGCTTCCAAATGCGGCCCACCATCGAACGGATCAATGAAGTCGTTGTACTTGAACCCCAGCTTCTCCAGCATCCGCCGCGCCGGAACAGTCTCAGGCCCCACCTGCCCCACCACGTTCCGAGCCTCGGGTGGCAGCAGCGTCAGGTAAATCTCCTCACGCGGCAGCAGGTTGTACATGAACTCACGCGAGTACTGACAAAACCGGTCCGCTTCCGTGTAGGTAAGATTGATAAACCGCCGACCGAGGTACTCCCACAAAATGTTCTGCCCGTCCGTCGAGATCGGCGCCATCATCTCCGCCAACAAACGCTCCGCGAACAGCTCTCGGTGCAGCCCAATAAAATGAAACCGCACCAAGCTCAAAAACCGCCCGAGCCGGTCCTTGGTATTGCGGTACGACGGCTGCAAAATCAGCCCCCCCATCTCCGTCGGCCCAGTCTCGTCCAAAAACAACTTCGCCGTCATGTGCGTCGTGCCGTACTGCAGGCTCTCGCTGAAAAACTCCTTGGCCGTCAGCTTGAAAGACAGGTTCGGGTTCCCCGGACCGCCCATGTGCGCCACGATCTGCGAAGTCCCCAGCACGCTCCGAGAATCCGTGTCCTCCAGAATGAACATGAACAAATCGCTGCGTGCATACTGCCCCGCGATCGTCAAGCTCTGCGGCGGCGAGCGATCACCCGGGCCGTTCGTCGGCCTCAAATCCGACGCGGCGCCAGACTTCCCCTTCCGTTTCCCGCCGCTCGGTTTGGGCTCGGGCAACCGTGAACTCACGCCGTCCTCAACCTCGTAGTTCCCGCCCGCGGCCTTCGTAAAGCTGTTGCGGCTCTGCGAGATCTTCGAAGACAAAATGTCCTTGTCGGCCGGCAGGTTGATGAAATGGACCATCTTGGCGAGCTTGAGTAGCGTCCCCAGATCCTCGTTCTTGGCGCGACGAATAATGAACACGGGCCCCTCCTCAGGCTGGGAATACGGCGGCAGTGAGGACATCCTCGCTCGCTCATTCTGATCCCGCCCCGCATCCATGCGAGGCCGGTCCACATGATACCAGCCGCCCGATCCCCGCCCTACTTTCCACGCCATGAACACGCCCAAACGAACCCACCAGCCAACCCATCAGCCAACTCTGAACTCAACTCTCAACCCAACGCTCAACCCAACTTTCAATCGAGCCGTCGTCAGTTTCAAGCGTCTGGACCCGAACGCCACCCTTCCGGCCTATCAATCCGCCGAGGCCGCAGGGCTCGACCTGTCCGCCTGCCTCCCCCAGACCGACCCCGCCCAACAGCCCACCCTCACCATCGAGCCCGGCCGAATCGCTGTCGTCCCCTGCGGCTTCGCCATGGCCATCCCACGAGGCCACGAAGGCCAGGTCAGGCCACGTTCCGGCCTCGCCACCAAGCACGGCCTCACCCTCCCCAACGCGCCAGGAACCATCGACAGCGACTACCGAGGCGAAGTCAAAGTTCCCCTTATCAACCTCGGCCAACAGCCCTACACGATCACCCAAGGCCAGCGAATCGCCCAGCTCGTCATCGCCCCCGTCACCCAGGCCGTGGTCGTCGAAGTCAGCGAACTCGAAGACACCGCCCGCGGCGCTGGCGGTTTCGGCTCGACCGGCATGAAAGCGTGACGACAGCCTCGGAACATTCCGTCAGGGCTGACGCGATCTCGCAAAAATGAAAAAGGCCAGACATCGGGTCCGGCCTTCGTTCATTCTTTGACACTTGGTGAGAAAAGACGTTCCGCTCTTCAAATCAATCTTACCCGCGCGGCCCCTTCAACCTCGGCCCGTCCCCATCCCCACCGCTCAGGAACCCCGCATAGTTCCGCATCAGCAAGTTCGCCTCGACCCGCTGCAGGAAATCCAGCGTCACCGACACCACGATCAGCAGCCCGACGCCGCCCAGGAACTGCGTGATGTTGGGGTCGATGTTCATCGATTTCTGCACGATCGTCGGCAGCACCGCGATGATGCACAGGAACGCCGCGCCCACGTACGTGATCCGCGTCATCACCGTCTCAAGATACTCCGCCGTGCGCGGCCCAGGCCTCAGCCCCGGAATGAACGACCCGTGCTCGCGCAGCTGCTTGCTCATCTCCTCCGGGTTGAACTGCACCGTGATCCAGAAGTAGCTGAAAAAGTAGATCATCACGATGTACACAATCTCGTGCAGGAACTGCCCGCCGGTGAGCTCCGACTGCATCCACTGCAAAATCCCGTGCGTCATCCCCGCCGACGCCTTGGTCGCTTCCGCCAGCCCGCTGAACACCACCGACGGAAAGATCATCAGCGACGACGCGAACACGATCGGCATCACCCCGCCGTGGTTGATCCGCAGCGGCAAGTAACTCTTCTGCCCCCCGAACACCCTCCGCCCTCGCGTGTGCTTGGCCTGCTGGATCGGGATACGCCGCTGCGCCACCGTCATAATCACCGAGCCAGCGACCACACCGACAAAGCACAGCACGAGCATGAGCACACCGCCCCAGCCCATCTTGCCCTCTTCGCCCGGGCCGAACATGCCCACGGCCGACTTGATCGCATCAGGCATGCGCGCCAGAATCCCCGCCATGATGATCATCGACACACCGTTCCCGATACCGAAACGGTCGATCTGCTCGCCCAGCCACATCAGGAACACGCACCCCGCCGTCATCGCCGCGATAGCCATAATCCACCACAGCGGGTTGCTCGCCAGCCCGGGATAAATCATGTTCGACTTCTCGGAAATACCCAAGTACGTCACAGCCTGCAAAATGCATAGCCCCACCGTGGTGTACCGCGTCCACTCAGTAATCTTCTGACGACCCGTCGGGCCTTCCTCCTGGAGCTTCTTGAGCCGGCTCCCCGGGATCGACGAGATCAGCTGGAAAATAATGCCCGCCGAGATGTACGGCATCACGCCCAGCCCGAAAATTCGTCGAGTGTCCGAACGCGCCGCCGGAAAACAACGAAATGAAATCCGTCGCCTTCTTCACGGCCGAGCCCGCATCCTGCGACTCAAAAAACTTCTTCAACTGCTCTTGGTTAATCCCCGGCAGCGGGATCCAGTGCCCAATGCGGTACACCGCCAGCATCGCCAGCGTGAACAGGATCTTGTTGCGGAGCTCCGCGATACGGAACACGTTGATCAAGGTCTGGAGCATCGGGTCACCTGTGCGCCCACGGCCAACGCCAAAGAGCGCAGGCTAGGGGCGGGGAGATCAAAGCGAAAATCAAAGGCTCAAGAGCACAACAATAGGCGAGAGCGCCTAGAAAAATCCTGCTTCTGCCGCCGAACCCAGCCCGAGCACGAGCAGAGCACGGCCGGAACCCAGGCGGAACACAACAGCGGCGGACGAAGGACCGAATCTCGGCCGCATCGTCCGCCGCTGCGTCAATCGAACCGGCTCAAAAGGCCGAATATTTGAAAACGAACTTCGTTCAACACAATCCTGTAAAAACTAGCCTGTAAAAACCGAATCTCTGGATGCCTTCCGCTTACGCCCCCTTGGGCTTCTCGCTCGCCAGCTTGGCAGCCTTGGCGGGCTTGGCAGCCTTGGCGGGCTTCTCCGCAGTCGCGGCCGGGGCATCGTCCTCCATCACCGGGCCCTTGCCCTTCCCGCCACGCTCGAGCTTCTTGGTCAGGTTCTTGGGAGCGCGGTCCTCACTGTTTCGGTCCACGCCGCGAACCATGTCGCGACGAGTGCCCGACTGCGTGACCGAACCCCCGGCCTTGGTCACCAGCTCCGTCGCCTTGTCCGATACGCGGTTGGCCTCGATATTCAACTTAACCTTCACGCCTTCTTCGCTCACCTGGCCCAGGATCTTAAGGTCGCGGCTCTCGTCGCGAACCAGACCAGCCTTGATCAGCGTCTCGAGGTTCACCGCGCCGCCCTTGGCAAACGCCGGGTGCGCGAGAATGTCGCTCAGGTTCACGATCCAGAATTTGGTCTTGAACACCGCGTTCGTAAACCCGAACTTCGCCAACCGACGGAAGTACGGCATCTGACCGCCTTCGAACGCTCGCTTGGCAGCATAGCCCGAGCGGCTACCCGCGCCCTTGTTACCGCGGCCAGACTGCTTGCCGTGCCCGCTGCCCTCGCCGCGACCGACGCGCTTCCGCGACTTGTATTTGCCAGCCAGAGCGGTGATATCGTGAATCATCATGGTTCAATACCTCGATCAAGAAACCCCATCCCGACGCCGCGGGCTGGGAAAAATCGCGTTTGCTTCGGAGCATTGACCCGCAAGGCCTTGGCTCCAATCCAACAATCTTGTCACACGGTCCGCGACAGGTGTCGCCCCGCCAGTCAACCAAATCAGCCCTTGGCTGGAGCTGCGCCGTCAGAACCAGCCGCCGGTGCCGCGGCCGGGGAACTTTGGTGATCACCACCACGCCCACCACCCGAACCACCGCCCGAACCACCACGCTGGCCGCCGCGACCACCGCCGCCGCCACGCCCGCCGCGACCGCCCTTGCGATCTTGGCCGATCGTGTTGACCGGGCCTCGCATCTTCTCGCGGCCCGAGCTCTGCGACATGAACTTGTTCCCCGCGTCGATCTTCTTCTCGATCTCAGACTTGCCCAGCTCCTTGCCGCGGAGAGATTCAACCTCTTCACGCTGACGCAAGTTGCCGATCCCATCAAACACGGCCTTGACCATGTTGCGAGCGTTCGTCGAGCCGTAGCACTTGGTCAGGCAGTCGGTGATCCCCGCCATCTCCAAGATCGCACGCACTGTGCCGCCCGCCACGACGCCCGTGCCCGGCGAAGCCGGGATCAACCGGACCTTCGAGGCCGAGTACGTCCCTTCAACCTCGTGAGGCAGCGTCTTCCCCGCCATCGGGATGGTCTTCATCGCACGCTTGGCGTACTTCTGAGCCTTCTCGATCGCCTGCGGCACCTCGTTGCTCTTGCCGTACCCAAACCCCACCTTGCCGCGCCGATCGCCAACCACGACCAGCGCGCCGAAGCTGAAACGCCGGCCGCCCTTCACGGTTGAAGCAGTGCGGTACACGCCCACGGTGGTGGACTCAATAGAACCTGATTCGTCAAGCATCTCTGCCATAGTTCACTCTGCTATCTTGCCCCCGGCTGACTAGCCCCGGGCTTTGAAGTTTCGCGTCACCCTCTGATCCGAATCCTCTGAATTGAACTTACCCAACCGAGTCAGACAGGTTTTCAACCCGTCTCTACTTCTTCCTGCCTTAGAACTCCAGCCCGCCCTTACGAGCCGCGTCCGCCAGAGCCTTCACACGCCCGTGGTAACGAAAGCCGTTGCGGTCGAACACGACCTTGGCGACCCCCGCGGCCTTGGCTCGCTTGGCAAGCTCCACGCCCACCGTTGCGGCCGCGCCCGCGTTCCCGGTGTTCGTCAGCTTCAGCTCCTTCTCCATCGTCGAGGCTGACGCCACCGTGGTGCCCTTCAGGTCATCGATGACCTGAGCGTAAATGTGGTTGAGAGACTTGTAAATGCTCAGCCGAGGACGGTCCGGCATCCCCGTGATCCGCTTGCGGATACCGGTCTTGCGGCGGCTGCGACGAACGGCCTTGTTGCTCTGCTTGTCCATGGTCCTAACCTATCCAATCTAGACGAAAAACCGCCGAAAATCAGCCGGCCTTTCGATGTGCGATTCTTCCAACAACTAAACCAACCGAAAAACCAACCGACCCAGCCCGACCAGCCATCTGAATCAGGCGCCGAAGGCCTTGCCCTGCTTCCGCTTGATGACCTCTTCCAAATACTTGATGCCCTTGCCGTTGTACGGCTCAGGCTTCCGCACCGCACGCATCGACGCGGCGAACTGACCCACCATCTGCTTATCCGGCCCGCCGATCTTCACGAACGTCTTGTCCACCGTCACCGTCAGACCAACAGGAATATCCAGGAAGATCGCGTTGGCAAACCCCACCGACAGCTTGAGCTTCTTGCCCTGCAGCGTCGGAACCCAGCCCACGCCCACGATCTCCATCGTCTTCTCGTAGCCCTTGGTCACGCCCGTGATCATGTTGTTGATCAACGCGCGCGTCGTCCCCCAGAACTTCGCCACGTCCGCCCCCTCGGGCAGGTCCGCGTCCGTTGTCACCTGGATCGACTTCTCGCTCTCAGCCCACGACACCCGGATCTCTGGGCGGAACTTGAACGAGAGCTTGCCCTTGGGCCCTTCGATCGCCACCGTGCTGTCCTTGATGGCGACCTTGACGCCAGCGGGCACCGTGATTGTCTTCTTACCGATTCTCGACATCGCCAAACTCCTTCGCGTGCGGCTCACCGACCAGGCCCAAACTTACCTTTAGATTTCCCGACCGGGCTTCCGCGATCAATCGATCACTCTTCACTTTGCCACTCGCCACTTCGCCACTTCTCACTCAATCGTGCACAACAACTCGCCGCCGACCTTCTCCGCGGCGCACGAACGGTTGCTTTTCACGCCTTGGCTGGTCGAAACAATCGAGATGCCCAGCCCCTGCTGCGGCGAAGGAGCCTCCTCCGCGCGGCAATACACTCGGCAACCCGGCTTGCTCTCGCGGTGCAGCTTGCGAAGCACCGGCGACCCTGACGGGCCGAACCGCAGCTTGACCTTCAACAGGCCTTGCCGACCGTCCTCCACCACGTCGTACAGGTCGATGTACCCCTCGGACTTGAGCACGTCCAGAATGCCGCGACACACCTTGGTATTCAGGCAGGTCACGGTCTTGGACCGGTTCCGCACCGCGTTACGAATCCGAGTCAGCATGTCCGCGATTGGATCACTGATGGCCATCTTCAATCCTCAATCACCCTGGGTCAATTTCCAGAGCGTCTTTCTGCGTTCAAAGGCGTGTTCAATCTTGCAATCACTCGTCTCGACGTCCGTCTCGGCATGCGTCCCGACCCGCGCCGTCTTCACCAACAGCGGCCCGACGGACCTCGGCCCGTCATTTCGCTTTACCAGCTCGCCTTACGCATCCCCGGGATCTTCCCCTCAAGCGCCAGCTTCCGCAGCATGATGCGGCTGATCCGGAACTTGCGGTACACCCCGCGCGGACGACCCGTCAGCTCGCACCGACGAACAATCCGGCTCGAGAACTTGGGCTTTCGCTTGGACTTGGCAACCTGTGCTTTCGTAGCCATATCTGGGTTCCTGACTCTTCAACCGGGCAAGGCACTCGAACCTGCCCGCAGGGAATACTCACTTTGAAAACCGTTCGAACACTCTCAACCAAATGCTCAACCAAATGCCTCAACC
>CAZIMT010000009.1:25721-30712 GCA_964540295.1 uncultured Phycisphaeraceae bacterium | reverse complement strand
CTCAACCAAATGCCTCAACCGAACGCCTCAATCGAACGTTCGACCAACCTCAAACACTTTTTACGCCTCCGGCGCCTCCGGCGCGGGCTTGGGTGCCTCGGGCCTGGCTCGCTGCTGACGCTCCTCCGGCTTCACAAACGGCAAGCCGAGCTGCTCCAACACGAACCGGCTCAGCTTGGGGTCCGACCGCGCGAACACCATGTTGATGTGCATGCCGTGCGTAAACTGCGCCTCCGCCATGTTGATCTCGGGGAACACACCCTGCTCGGTGATACCCATCGAGTAGTTGCCCTGCTTATCGAATGCCTTGTCCGGGAGGCCGCGAAAGTCCTTGATACGCGGAGCCGCCAGATTGATCAGACGATCCAGAAAGTGCCACATCCGGTCACGCCGGATCGTCACCATCGCCGCCGTCTCCAAGCCTTCACGCACCTTGAAGTTCGACACGCTCTTCTTGGCCTTGATGATCACCGGGCGCTGGCCCGTGATCTTCACCAGCGTCTCAAGCACCGTCATCTTGATCGTCGGCGGGATCTTCGTGCCGTCGAGGTGCCGGCCCATGTTCACGTTCAGTACGATCTTCTCAAGCTTGGGCATCGCGTTCACGTTGCTGATGCCAAAGTTCTCGGTGATCGCCGGACGAACCTTCTCCGCGAACTGAAGGCGCAGACGAGAAGGAGTCGCCGGGCCGCTCTCCGCGGTCTCCAGATCGACCTTGGCGCGCTTGCCGCTGCCACCCGCCTGGCCGCTCTTGGCGGGACCGCCGCTCTTACCGCCCCGATCGCCACCCTTGTCGCCGCCCTTATCACCGCCAGCCCCCTTGGGTTTGCTGTCCGCGGCCTTGTTGTCTTTATCCTGTGCCATGGTTCACTTTCCGTCTGCTGTAAAACCGTCCGTCTGTTCCGTCAACCGCGGTCGCCGCGGGTATCGACCGCGAGAAAATCATCAAGCTAATCTGACCAACCAGTCTGACCTACCAATCTGACCTACCGATCCGGCCTACCGATCCTCTGCTCAGGCCTTCTTCGCCTTGAGCTTGGCGGGCTTGGCTGCGGCCTCGACCGCCGCTGGCTTCGCAGCCTTGGCTGGCTTGTCCAAGGCCTTCGCTTCAGATTTCGCTCCAGACTTCGCAACCGAGATGCCCGAAGATTTCTCTCGGGCCGCGTGCACCACGCCCAGCACCTTCAGCTCTTTGCCCCCGTGCCGAGCCACGCGGACCTTGCTCCCGTCAGATTCCATCCGGAAACCAACTCGCACGGCCTTGCCGTCCACCACCGGGCTCACCTTGCTCATGTGCATCGGAGCCTCTCGCGTGATAATCCCGCCCTGCGGCGCGATCCGCGTCGGCTTGACGTGCTTGGTCTTGAGATTGATCCCTTTGATGAGCACGCGCGAGTTCTTCGGATCGACGCGGAGAATCTCTCCGATCTGACCCTTGTGATCGCCGCTCGTCACCATCACGGTGTCGCCTTTTCTTACATGGGCCGGCATATCACACCACCTCCGAAGCAAGCGAAACAATCTTCATGTAATTCTTCTCACGCAGCTCGCGAGCCACCGGCCCGAAGATGCGCGTTCCCTTGGGGTTCCCGTCGTCCTGAATCAACACCACCGCGTTCGAATCAAACGAAACGTACGAGCCATCCGCCCGACGGATCGGCTTGGTCGTGCGAACCACGACGGCCTTGCTCTTGTCGCCCTTCTTGACGTCCGAACCTGCCAAACACTTCTTGATCGAAACAAACACCCGGTCGCCCACCGTCGCAACGCGACGAGTAAACTTGCCGGTGGCCGTCGATCCGCCGTACACGCGGATCACGTAGGCGATCTTCGCCCCCGAGTTGTCCGCGACTTCGCATCGAGTTTCTTGTTGCAGCATGACTTCACCTGTCTAGTTCAAAACCCAAACTTCAAATCCAAACTTCAAGTCCAAACTTTCAACGCCAACACAAGTCTCTACCGAGCCCGCTCACTGAACCTGACGAGCACTCGCCAGCGCGGCCGCGATATCCGATCGGCTCTCGACGATCCGCAGCAAGCTCCACGACTTGGTCTTGCTGATCGGGCGGCACTGCCGAACCTCGACGATGTCCCCCACCTTCGAAACGTTGTTCTCATCGTGCACATGCAGCACGGTCCGCTTCTGAACATACTTGCCGTACTTGGGGTGCGGGCTCAAGTACGCGACCACCACCTTGCGAGTCTTGCTCCGCCCGTCAGTCTCCACCACGCCTGTTCGCGTGCCCTTCACGGGCTCGCCCGGCTCCGTGATCACGGCCAGCTTGCCCGCTGGCTTCGAGGTTGGATTGGAGGTTGGCTTCGAGGCCAGCTGCGCCGCCGATTTGGTCGGGGCCTTCGCAGGTGCTTTGGTCGTCTTGGTCTTCGTGTCTGCCATCGGTCGTCCTTCTGATCGGGTCGTCAACTCAGCCCAAACGGGCCGCGATCCCCGCAAAATGAATCGATTACTTCGTCGCCCCCGCCGCGCTCTTGCTCCGAACCGTCCGCTCGGTGAGCAACCGGGCGATGTCGCGCCGGATCTCGCCTGACTGGGCCGTGTTCTCGACCTTCTCGGTCACACCCTGCGTCCGCAGGTCGTAGATCTTGGTCCGCAGCCGAGCCAGCTCGCTCGTGATCTCCACGTCCTGCATTTTTCGTACTTCAGCGCCCGTCATAACTCACCTGTTCCTCGCTTCTATTCCCAAGAACCCGCCTCAGAACCCTCTAAATCTAGCGGCATGGGTTTTCAACCCGTCTTTACCACTTCCACTGATTGGTTCTGACACAGCCTCTCGGTTGAAAGAATCAAATCTCACCGAACACCGCTTCAACTCACACCCGCACTCGACGACCCACAAACCGGCACCGCACCGGCATCTTCATCGCCACACGCACCAGCGCCAGCTTGGCCACCGGCTCAGGAACGCCCGCGATCTCGAACAGCATCGTCCCGGACTTCACGCGAGCCGCCCAGTAATCAACCTCAGCTTTACCGGTGCCCATTCGCGTTTCCAGCGGCTTCTTCGAGATCGGCTTATCCGGGAAAACCCGGATGAACAGCTTGCCCTCGCGCTTCAGATAGTGCTGGGCCGCGATACGACCAGCCTCGATGCACGTGCCCTTGAGCCACGTTCCCTCCAACGCCTGCAACCCGAAGTCGCCGAACGCAACGTAGTTGCCCTTGGTAGCGTTCCGCGGACGGGTACGCCGAAACTCTTTCCGGTACTTCACTCTCTTCGGCATCAACGCCATTGGTCACACTCCTCAGTAGGTCGGCTCTCCGAGCCGACTCGTACCGTCGCACGTTCTGATTCAATCCATCCCACGTCGGCCCGCAGGTCCGACCAACCAACCAACCAACCAACCACCAATCGCTTACTTCCGGCCACGAGCTCGCGCTCGGCCGCCAGCAGCGTTGGATTCTTCTTCCGTCCGCTCCGTCGTGTACATGCCCTTGTAAATCCAGACCTGCACGCCGATCACGCCGTACGTCGTCTTCGCTTCAGCAAACCCGTAGTTGATGTTCGCCTGCAGCGTCGACAGCGGCAGCGACCCCAGCCGGATGTCCAGCGTGCGGCTCATCTCCGCACCACCCAGACGACCAGCCATCTGGATCTTCACACCCTTAGCGCCCGCCGCCATCACGGCCTCGCAACGCATCTTCGCCACGCGACGAAACGCCGCACGCTTGAGCAACTGCTCCGCCACCGACTCGCCAACCAACTGCGCTTCCAAGTCCGGGTTCTTGATCTCGATAATCGAGATCGCAACCTTCCGGCCTGTCATGAACTGCAGCTCTTTGGTCATCAGGTCCACCTCGGCACCCTTGGGCCCGATGACCAGCCCAGGGCGGGCTGTCTTGATGATGACCTTCAACTCCTCACGAGTGCGCTCGATGTGGATGTCCGACACCGCGGCGCTCGGGGGACGACGGTTAAGCCGCTTGTCCAGGAACGTGCGAATCTTTTGGTCTTCAACTAGCAACTCGCCGTACAGCGCCTTGGGCGCGTACCAACGGCTGCGGTGGGCTTCAGTCACACCGAGGCGGAACCCGAATGGATGGGTCTTCTGTCCCATTTAACGCGACTCCTTCGTGGTCTTGGCTTCGACCTTAGCTTCGACCTTGGCTTCGACCTTGGGGGCCGACTTTTTCGCGAGCTTCTTCTCAGCATCTCCGACTGCGGCGGCCTTGGCAGGTGCCTTAGCGGGCAACTTGCGAGCCTTGGGCTCACGCTCCTCGACGCCGACCGTGATGTGGCTGAAACGCTTCAAAATCTGGTGAGCCCGGCCGCGGTCCTTGGGCTGGAACCGCTTCATCACCGAACCTTCATCGCACGTGCTGTGACTGACGAAGAGCAACGCCTCGTCCGCGTCCATCTGCTTGGCGTCCTCGATCGCGGCCGCCAGACACTTCATCACGTTCAACGCCGCACGCTTGGGAGTGAAACGCAGCAGGTTCTGCGCCTCCAAAATCCCGCGCCCGCGGATCAGGTCCACGAGCAGCTTGGCCTTTCGCGGGCTGCCGCGGTGCTGACGCACTTGGCTGGTGAACCGCGCGATGTCCTTGGGACCACACCCCATCGCCTCGGCCAGCTTGCGGATGTCCGTCGCCTTGGGCGCCGGGCTCGCACGGTTGGCCATCCAGTTCCGGATCGCACGCACGGCGCTGTCGCCCGTCAGTCCCGTTCGCTCGATGGCCGGCCCGAGTTGCTCGGGGGTCAGCCCGCGTTCGAGTGCCACACGCTTGAGTTTTTCGCCTCGGAGTCTCACGGCTTCATCCTTCTCGAAACAGCCGAACAGTCAGGAAATCCACCCAACGCCCGGTTTAGAAACTGCTCTTCAGAACGTCAATCAAATCTTTTCTCAACGCCTTCCCTGCTCAACCTCGTCGCTCAGGAGTCGCGCCTGTGCCTCGTGCTTTTCTCTACTCCGGCCTCAGTCCAGACCAAATCCAGACCAAATCCAGACCAAATCCGGCCCACTTCGGGCCCACT
>CAZIMT010000009.1:18623-25621 GCA_964540295.1 uncultured Phycisphaeraceae bacterium | reverse complement strand
TCCAGACCAAATCCAGACCAAATCCAGACCAAATCCGGCCCACTTCGGGCCCACTTCCGGATCGCTTACGACGCCCCGGCCTCGATACCTTCCTTCTTGTTCGTGTGGCCCTTGAACGTGCGGGTGTGGCTGAACTCGCCCAACTTGTGACCCACCATGTCCTCGGTCACGAACACGTCCAAGAACGCACGCCCGTTGTGCACCTTAAAGGTGTGCCCAACGAACTCAGGAACGATCGTGCAACGACGAGCCCACGTCTTGATCGGCTCTTTCCGACGAGACGTGTTCGTGTTCATGATCTCCACCTTGCGGTAGAGCTTCTCGTCCACATACGGACCCTTCTTGACGCTGCGACCCATCGCAAACTCCTACGAAACTCTCAATACCTCTCGACCAGACCGTCGAGCCAGCACCGAGTTCTCAATCCAATTTCAACCCACCAAACTTACAGTCCAAACTTACATTCCAACTTACATTCCAACCCATATTTCAACCGAACTTTCCAACCCAACCTCAAACTTACTTCAACACGCCGCGCCGGTTCGACCGACGACGAATGATCAACTTCGTCGAGTGCTGCTTCCGATTACGCGTCACGCCGCCCTTGGCCAGCACACCGCTCGGACCGCAAGGAGGCCTGTTGCCCTTGGACCGACCCGAACCACCGCCCAGAGGGTGAGCATGGTGGCTCTTGGCCACACCACGCGTGATCGGGCGGATGCCCAGGTGCCGCGAGATACCAGCCTTGCCCAGCCGCCGCAGACGGTGGTCGCCGTTGCCGATCTCGCCAATCGTCGCACGGTTGTCAATCCCCACACGACGCACTTCGCCCGATGGCAGCACCAGCGTGGCGTACTCGCCTTCCTTGTTCGTCAGCTTCGCGTACGACCCGGCCGAGCGGCACATCTGCGCCCCGCGGCCCAGGATCAGCTCAACACAATGCACGTTCATACCTGTCGGAATGTGCCGCAAGGCCATGCTGTTGCCCACGCTCGGCTCGCCCGGCTGATCGCCAGAGCTGAGAATCGTCTGACCCGTCTTCAGACTAGCTGGAGACGGAACATAACGACGCACGCCGTCGGCGTACTCGATCAACGCGATGTGGCACGAGCGGTTGGGGTCGTACTCGATCCCGATCACGGTGCCCACGATCCCGTCGCGATCCTTCCGCTTGAAGTCGATCATGCGGTAACGACGCTTGGCGCCCCCGCCGATGCCACGCGACGTGATCTTGCCCGAGTGGTTCCGGCCGCCCGTCTTGGGCAGCGGAGCGAGCAGAGACTTCTCCGGCTCAAACTTCGTCACTTCAGTGTGCATGTTCACCGACGCAAACCGGCGGCCAGCACTCGTCTTTTTATAAACCCGGATCGGCATAGCTCAATTCCTGTTGACCGTGACCTACTTCACCCTGATCTGTTAAACCTGATCGAAAAACTTGATGCCTTCTTCTCAGAACAGCTCAATCTTCTCGCCCGCGGCCAAGCTGACGATCGCCGTCTTCACAACCGGCTCGACCACCAACCCGTACTTCAACTGACGCTGCTTGCCCTTGCGGACCTGCGTGTTGATCCCGGCCACCTTCACCTTGTACAGCCCCTCAATCGCGGACTTGATGTCGGTCTTGCTCGCGGTGCGATCCACGACGAACGCGTACCGGTTCAGCTCGTTCATGCCGTACGTGCTCTTCTCAGAAAGCAACGGCCGCTTGATGACGTAGTGCGCTTCCATTACTTCGTGCCCTCCCCAGACTTCCCGTCAGACTTGCCGTCAGACTTGCCGTCAGACTTGCCGTAAGACTTGCCATCCGATTTGCCGCGACCAGACTTCGAAACTCGAGCGGCGGACTTGGCCTCGCTCGGGTCGGCCCGACCCATGGGATTGACCTTCGCGTCCTTGCCTGTCTGCGACGACGGACCAGCGAGCCAAGACTCCAGATCACCCTTCGAGATCACGAGGTACCGATGGTTGAGCAACTGAAAGCAGTTGAGCTGATCTGCCCGGCACAGCGTCACGTCGGCCATGTTGCGAGCCGAAAGACGAGCATTGTGTACCTGGCCCTCATCGGCCGAGAGCGCGAGCAGCGTAGTCTTCTCTACCTTAATGGCTTCAAGGAAATTCGCGAAGTCCTTGGTCTTGGGTGCCGTGAACTCGATTTTGTCGATGATCCGCACCTCGTTGTCCAAGAGCTTGGCCAACAGCGCGTTACGGTTGGCCTTGCGACGCATCTTCTTGGGCATGTCCAGACGGAAATCCTCGCGAGTCCGCTTCTTGGAGTGCCCGTGCCCGCCGCCCTTGAACAGGTTGGCCTTGCGGTCGCCGTGGCGAGCGCTGCCGGTGCCTTTTTGCTTGTAAATCTTGCGAGTCGAACCCTCGACCTGGCGGCGGTTCTTAGACCGCGCCGAACCCTGACGCAGGTTCGAGTGGTACCGAACATAGGCCTGCTTGATAAGCGCCGGATTGATCTCGCCGCCGAGTGATTTTTCGTCGATCGTCAAGGTACCGACACTGGCACCTTGGATGTTGAAGACGGGGACGTTCATGTCGCACCTAGTCTGGCGCCTTAGATGAGCCCGAGTCCGACGTGAAAACGCCGATCTCAAGCTCACCGTGCCTATCCGGCTCGTCACCTGTTTGCTCACCGGAAAAACCGGAGAGCGGAGTGGGACGGCTCGGAATCGACTCGGCTGCCTTGGGGGCGGACCGGCGTGCTGCCGATCGGCCCAAGTCTTTGTCGCCGTCCGGTGGTTTCGTTTGCGGCAGTCTTCCGACCGCCCCGCCCGACCTTCCGGACCCGCCGACCCTCATATTCGCAGGGCCGACGGACCATTTTCATTCAGATCTCATTCAAACACAACCAACACCGAAAAAACCTGAAACCCGAACACTCGGGTCGACACTCTAGCGCGGCACTTCATAAAAACCGAGAACCAAGCGTCGAGAACTTCAAATTTCTTCTTCAAACTCTCAACCAAGTAGGCCAGGTCTTCAACCCGCCCTCACTTTTTCGATTTTCTTGGTTCGGCTTACTTCGCCGCGGCCGCGGCCTTCGCCGCCGCGTCGACAACCTTCTTCGCCTTGCTGCGGTACAACCGCACCGCTGGCCGAATCGCGATCGTTCCGCGATTCGCTCCCGGAACAGTCCCCTTCACCAGCAGCAGATTGTTCTCCAAATCAATCCTGATGATGTCTAGGTTGCGCAGCGTGCAACGCACGTCGCCCATGTGACCGGCCATCTTCTTGCCCTTGACCAGGCCGCCGCCAAAGCCACGGTTCGAGCACAGCGAGCCGATCGAGCCCGGCGAGCGGTGCTTGCGTTCGGTGCCGTGCGACGCGAACAGCCCCTTGAAGTGGTGCCGCTTCATCGTGCCCTGAAAACCCTTGCCCTTGTTCGTCCCCGTCACGTCCACATACATCAGGCCCTTGAGCACATCGAGCGTCAGCGCCTGCCCGAGCGTGTATTCCGCGAGCTGCGCGGGCGTCACATGAAACTCGCGGTGCGTGCGCTTGGGGGTCGTCCCGGCCTTGTGATCGTGACCGATCAACGGCATCGTCGAGTTCCGCGGCTTGATCTCGCCGTACCCGATCTGCACCGCCGAATACCCGTCATTCTCCACCGTCCGCAGCTGCGTCACCACACAAGGACCGACCTGCAAAACCGTCACAGGCACGTTCACACCCGCCTCCGTAAAGACGCGCGTCATGCCAATTTTCTTACCTAAAAGCATCGAACTCATCGCACACATCCTTCGAGCAAGTGCTTGGATTTGTCGAGCGTTCCAAACGCTCGCCAGGGATCTCTCACACAGATTTAAACCTTACTCATTCTAGTAGGACAGGTTTTCAACCTGTCTCCTACCTCATCTACTTCTTTGCCGTGAACCCGCCTCAAAAAACACACCAGGTCGGCGGTCCGCTTGGAACCCTCGACCCTTCAATTCTGCCCTTATGCCTTGATCCTCACGAACACACCGGCCGGAACCACGAGCCGGTTGAGCGCCTCAACCGTCCGCGCGTTCGGCTCAATGATGTCGATCACGCGCTTGTGCGTTCGGATCTCGAACTGCTCGCGGCTCTTCTTGTCAATGAACGGCGAACGCAGCACCGTGTACCGCTCGATCCGGGTCGGCAACGGGATCGGACCCGCAACCTTCGCGTTCGTCCGCTTGGCGTGCTCCACGATCTCCTTGGCCGAGGCGTCCAAGGCGATATGGTCGTAGGCTTCCATCCGAATGCGAATCTTGCCACCAGTCATGCGTTCACCCTATCTATTCAAGCCGACACTTGAAATCAACATTCAAACCCGACCACCTGAACCCAACTATCTGAACCCAACCACCACACCGCCCGATCATCCACTTGCCAAACCATCCGACGCACCCGCCCAAGCCGAAAGCCAGCCCGCGCCGAACTCGCCCGATGAAGCACGATACCTCACCTCGCAGAAACCGCAAGGTACTGAGCCCGGAAGGGTAGCGGCCTCTCCAAGGCTGTCAACACACGCCGGAAGAACTTGAAGACAACCATCTCGATTCCTCTCGCGCCGCGCCAGACTTCCTCTCCAAGATCAGACCTGTACACTTCATCTTCTCTCGGGAGAACCCCCGACGGACCTTCGCGAACAGCTCAGAATCTTGCCCGCCAGCGGCCGCTCGGACGATGACCGCTCCCGACGGCCCGAATTAATTCGACCTCGCCGGTCTGCCATCGATACTCAATCAGGAGCACCTCGTGCACCCACGCCGCCTCTCTCGTCTCGCCTTCACGACCGCCCTAGCTGCGCTTCTTCTCGGCGCGAGCTCAGTCGCTTCCGCGCAGTCAACCGGCACTTCCCCCGGTAAGTCCACTTCTCAACCCACATCTCGCAACCCCAAACCCGGCGTGCCGAAGCCCACCGTCAAGCCCCCCGCCAACTTCACAGGCGACCCGACCCGCAAGCCCCTGGGCGGGGGTGATCCCAGCGTCACCGTGCTGGCCGAAGAACCCACCATCGTCGAGAGTGTCGGGCTTTCCTTCTACTCCCCGGCCGACGCCACGATCGGCTTCCGCAGCTTCGGCGAAGAATCCGCCACCCGTATCACCTCTCACGACGACACTTGGCTGGTCGACGTACGCACACCACGCACCACCAACGAGTCGGTCACCGCCGAGGCGGCTGGAGAGGCTGTTGTCGGCCAACTGCTCCGGTCTGTCGGCGACAAAGACAGCCCGGCCGACGCGGTCCGCTCTCTGGGCAAGGTCATCGAACGCAACCTCGCTCTCATCTTCGACCCGAGCCGCCCCGACCTCATCTCCTATCGCGCCTATGTCTCCATGCCTCAGGGCGGATCCAGCCCCGACCTCGTCCGCGGCTACACCGTCGTCAAAATCGCCCCGCGCCAGTTCGTCGCCTTCGACCTGACCACGACCCAGACCAACTTCACCGTCGCGCGCCGAAACTACGAGACCATGGTCGCCTCCGCGCGCTTCAGCGACATGGGCGACATCGCGCTCAACCGCTCCACCGCGATCCAGGCCGGGCTCAAGGCCTTCGAACGACTCACGCGCGAGGACTACGAGGCCGCCATCCAGGTTCGCAACGATCGCTGGGAACGCCTCTTCGTCCCCGGCCCGACCGGTGCCGCCAGTGACGAACGCGAGATCGCCTACCGCCGTATCCGCTGCCGGCTCGGCACCCGCGCCGAGCTCGATTCCGCGGCTCGCTCGCCCAAGACGCCCCCCACCCCCGAAGGTTACATTTTCCAGATGGACGCCCGCTACCTCGATGGCGCTCGCACCTGGGACTCGCAATCTGTGTTCTTCCTCAGCTTCGAACGCAAGGACGAGATCTGGACCGTCCGCAACGCCGTCCGCGACGGCACCAAAACCGCCACCACCACCGAGACCGGCTCACGCTCCGACCGCCGTATGACCGTCCAGACCACCGGCACCGGGCAGCCCACCAAAACCATCGAGCCCGTCTTCGAGACCGACGGCTACATCTCGCAGATCGAATCGTTCCTGCTACCTCAACTCCTCATCCGAACCACGCTCCCCACCGAGTACGGCTTCTACAGCTACCAATCCGCCGCTGGCCAGATCAAACTCCGCCGCGACATCCTCGAACAACCCGCCGACCGCCCCGGCCTGTGGAAGATGACCAGCAAGCTCTCCGAAGACGCCAAGAAAAGTCAGACCTCGCTCTACAACGAATCGGGCGAACTCATCCGCACCGAACTCCCTGACGGCTCAATCTGGGAACCCGTCAAAATGGAACAGCTCGTCAAACTCTGGCGCGACAAAGACCTTCCGATGAAGTAGGCCTTGCACGGTGTGCAGAGTTCAGACGCGAGCCGGTCGCCACCCTTCTCTTCTCTTGTGTGAGGCAGGCGTCCCACCTGCGTTCTCCTCATCCTTCTTCATTCTGCGCGAGCGTACTTTTTCATTCTGCACAAGCCTTGAACTTCTCGATCCTTCCAGTTCGGCCGCTCCACTCCAACTCGCCGAAGTCATCGAGTGCCAATAGGCTGCTGTGGCGCGAGGCTTCCGAGTAACACCGCAGTTGAAGCGCTCGGTGGTCCTCGCGGCGTGAAAGACCGCCCGTACTAAACCTTCTGTAAGCAGTCCTTCAAACTGCCGATCATTCCCGCAACTGATCCGGAGGTCTCGGTCGGAAACTCTCGCTTCAGGCCCCGGCTACGAAAGATCAAAGCCCTCAGCCTGACGATTTCGACCATCGCGTCCAACACTTCCGTAGCCCCCGTCAACCCTCGCAACCCCGGAACTCACTGCGCGTTCAAGACGAACGCACCGCGCGCTCCAACTCCCCGCGCCCTAACCTCTCCTCATGGCCATCGAACGCGTGATCTCTGCTCAGGCTCGCGCCCCCGAAGAAGAACAAGCCAACTGGGCTCTCCGCCCAACCTCCATCACCCAGTACGTCGGGCAGACCGACCTCATCGACCGGCTCTCCATCGCCATCAAGGCCGGGCAGGCTCGCAGCGAACCGCTCGAGCACGTCC
>CAZIMT010000009.1:0-18613 GCA_964540295.1 uncultured Phycisphaeraceae bacterium | reverse complement strand
GGAAATGGGCGGCCGCATCCAGATCACCTCCGGCCCCGCTCTCGCACGCGGCACCGACCTCGTCGCCGCACTCCGCGGGCTCGAACAGGGCGACGTGCTCTTCATCGACGAGATCCACCGCCTGCCCGTGGCCGTCGAAGAGTTCATCTACCCCGCGATGGAAGACTTCCGCATCGACGTCACCATCGACAGCGGCATGTCCGCTCGCACCGTGCAGATCCGTTGCAAGCCCTTCACGCTCATCGGCGCCACCACTCGCGCAGGCCTGCTCTCCGCGCCGCTCCGCTCACGCTTCGGGCTCGTCCACCATCTCAAGTATTACAGCGTCGGCGAACTGCTCGACATCCTCCGCCGCAGTTGCACGCTCCTGCACATGGACTTGCCGCACGATCGCGCGCTCAAGATGATCGCCGAACGCTCACGCGGCACGCCGCGCATCGCCAACCGACTCCTCCGCCGTGTCCGCGATTTCGCGCAGGTCAAGTGCGGCGGCAAGGCCGACGAGGGCGTCGTCGACGCCGCGCTCGCGCTCGAAGGCGTCGACAAACTCGGGCTCGACGAGCTTGACCGTGGCTATCTTCGCATCATCGGCACCACCTACGAGTGCGGCCCCGTCGGGCTCGAAACGATCGCCGCCACCATGAACGAGGACGCCGGAACGCTCGAAGACGTGGTGGAACCGTACCTCTTGCAAATCGGTTTCCTTGCAAGAACACGCCGAGGGCGCGAACTCACCAAGGCCGCGTGCGAGCATGTTGGAATGACGTACAAACGGCCCGAAGGAACGCTCTTCGAGTCGGCGTGAACTCACCGCGCCGAGCCCGTGTGGCATGCTCGCTACTTTGAGCGAGCATGCCGAATCTCATCGCACCCCCGGATCCGCGATCGCCTCAGGCGACCACGGCAACGCCTCCAACCTTGTCACCACCAAATCTCGCGCCTCAAACACGCTGACCTCGCCCACCCCGGGCCTCCATCCTCCGCGCGCGTGATACAGAATCAACTCTCCCACACCCGGTTCGCGCACCAGCCACCCATCACGCCCTCGCGTCGCCCGCGGCCATTCCCCGCTTTCTAGGTACATCCGCGCCGCCGGAGCGCCGCTCGCCGCCCCGTCCCAGAGCGGCCGCCCCGGGTTGGCGTTCATCCACGCGAACAACGCCGACCACTGCGGGTCCACGTCGCTCTGGACGCGCATCGGAATCGCGGCCGCAACCACGCCGACCAGCACCGCCACTAGCGTCCCCCACCGCAGCACGCCGCGTGTCGCAAGCCGAATCCAGCGCCCGTGCAAGCAATCACGCCAAGCCCTAAACTTTGTCCCGCTCCAAGACATCACCCCGATCGCGCTGATCCAAGCCAAAGCCGGGTATAGCGGCTGCGCGTAGCGATCACGCCGATCCGGGAAGGCCGTCAGCAATGTCAGCCAGCCCACGAACATCACCAGCGCCAGCGGCCCCAGCATCCGCCCGCGCGGGAACCCTCGACCGCGAACGATCACGACCAGCCCCGCGACCGTGAAGATCAACCAAGGCCAGTAGCCCCTGAAAATCTGCGCAACATAAAACCACACCGGCTGGTGCCTCGACTGCCCGCCCATCGGCACGCCCGCCGCGCGCTTCATCATCTCGGCCCCGAAATACTGCTCGATGAACGCCGCGCCGTGCCTGAAGATCATCGCCAAGTGCCAAGGCCCGGCCGAGAGAATCGCGGCGGCCAGCATGGTGAACAACAGCCTCATCGAACGCCCGACACGCGGCACACTCGCGCCGCCCAAGCTCGCGGCAGTCCACTCACGCCCAGCCCCGATCCAAACACACCACACGCCCAGCACCGGCAAGCACGCGAGCGCAACCAGCGGCTTGCACAGCAGCGCCGCACCCAGCGCCGCGCCCGCCGCGAGCGCTCGCCACACCTCGGCCCGCCTGTCCCGATCCAGCACCGCGCCCACGAACGCCCATACCGCGATCATCACGAACGCCAACTGCCACATGTCCAGAGAGATCTCGCGCGTGCGCCGAAAAAACTCATAGCTGCTCGCCACCGCCATCCCCGACCACAGCGCCACGCGCCGACCACCGAGCCGTCGTGCGATCGCCACCGTCGCCAGCACCACGACGGCCGCCGCCAGCACCGTCGGCACGCGAGCCGCGGCAAGGTCGATGCCGAAAATGTCGAGGAACAGCCCGTGGATCCACAACGCCATCGGCGGTTTGTTGAAATACAGCACACCCGGCTGTGATTCGAGCGAGAGAAAGTTCCCCGTCCGCCACGCCTGCACGCCGATCGCGCCGTACCAGCCCGTGTCGCTCCGCCAATCACCCTGCAAAAGGTGAGGCAGAGTCACGCACAGCAAGACCGCGATGGGGATGAGAAAGATCCGCCACCGACACCAGACCCGTTTTACGGGCGCAGAGATCAGTGGGCGATTAAGTTTCACAACTGAACAGTCTCGCGAGAGCACGCCGACCGGGCGAGCAATCTGAAAGCGGGCCAGGCCCAGATTTCAAGGCTTGGCCGCGGCCGAAACCTTCTTGCTGCTAGGCTGCTTCTTTTCTTTCTCCGCTGGCTGCATCGCCTTGGAGACTTCGGCGTCGATGAACAGGATGCACCCGCACGACACGCACGTCGTCAGCTTGCCCGAGCCGAGCAGCCCGCTCACGCTCTCGACGGGCAGCCCCATCTGGCACGCCCCGCAATTAAACTCGTGCCGCTTGCGGTCCACGATCTCGACCGTCGCCATGGCCTCGTCGCCGCGCGTCTCGACCAGCCGCTCGAACATCATCAGCGTGCTCTTATTCACCTCGGCCGCCAGCGCCACGCGCTCGGCCTTGAGCTCCGTGAGCCGGTCCTTGATCTCGTCCGCCCGCTTGGCCTTGTCCTCGACCGCGACCGCCCGCATCTTCTTGCGCTCTTCCTGCTCGGTCGCCAGCTTAGCCAGATCCGCCTTCAGCTCGTCGGCCTTCTGCATGTGCTCCAGGGCCGTCTGCTCGGCCCGGTCACGCTCTGCTTTGAACGTGTTCACTTCGGTCAGGTGGCCCTTGTATTCTTTGTTGGTCTGGGCGACGTTCATCGACTCGCGTATCGCCGCCATTTTCGCGTCAACCCGGGCGACCTCGCCCTCCTGGTTCTTCGCGGCCGCCGCAAACTGCTTCTGCTGAGTCTCCAGCTCCATCTTCTTGGCGGTGATCGCCGCGAGCTGAGATTCCTGCTCGGCCAAGAACCGCTCGGCACCTCGCAGTCTGGTCTGAAGACCACGCAACTGCTTATCGACCGAAAAAAGTTTGACCAGCTTCTGGGTCACATCCATCGGGGGGGGACTCCAAGCGCGACCGGGGGAGACGAGATTCGACCAAAGCAGTGTAGACAATCCGCCGCCTGATGTGGAGCCGACCTCAGACCTAGAACCCTCATTCGTGCTCCGACAGGTCTCCAGTTCAACCGACATGGACCCAAGCCAACGCCCAAAACGCCACCGGGACCACCAGCAACGGCGAATCGATCACGTCCAGCACGCCCCCAAACCCTGGGATCGCGTGCCCCGAATCCTTCAGCCCCGCATCTCGCTTGAACGCGCTCGCCATCAAGTCTCCCACCTGCCCCAGCACCGCGAACACCGCCCCGGCGATCGGCCCAAACCAGATCGGGGCCAGCGCAACGCCCAAGGCCCAGCGGTACGCCACCAGCCCCAGCGTCGCCACCACCATCGCCAGCACCACGCCCCCCGCCAGCCCCTCCCACGTCTTGCCAGGGCTCAGCCAGGGAATCATCTTGTGCTTGCCGATCGACTTACCCGTGAAGTACGCCCCGATGTCGCACGATTTGATCACCAGCAGCACCCAGAGCAGCGCCCAGGCCGAGTGCTCGGCACGAAACGCGGGAATGAACCCCAGCATCAAGCCCAGATACACAAACGCCAGCAGCGCCGAGCCGCTTACCCCGATGATCCCCTGCGGCGACCGGTGCCGAACCCCCCACATCATGCTCAGCACAAGCACCAAGATCGCCAACGACGCAATCACCACGCTCGGGCTCGAGGCCAAGCCAAGAAAAGAAGCCTTCCCCAGAAAAAAGCTGTACGACACCGGCCACATCGCCACCAAACCCACCGTTGCGGCGAAACTTAGAAGTGCCCGCGACGCCTCGACGCCCTTGGCACGAACGATCGCCGTCAGTTCCCCCACCCCGAGCATCGCCAGCGCGAAAACAATCGCAAAGACCACCACGCCGCGCGAGCCCTGTGCCGCGGCGATCTTCTCATCGAGCCACAGCCCGCCGATCATCACGCCGATCATCACCGGTCCAAAGATCAGGCGCTCACGCATTGTCGTGTCGCCTTGCGTCCGGGTTGTCAGCGCGAATCGTCCTCATGAACTCGGCAACGCCCTTTCCTGAACCCCACCAAACCGCCGGCTCCGCCTCGCGTACTCTCGGATCGCCGCGTGCAGCTCCGCCACCCCAAAGTCCGGCCACAGCGTCGGAGTCACCACGATCTCAGCATAACTGATCTGCCACAGCAAGTAATTGCTCACTCGCATCTCGCCCGCCGTCCGAATCAACAGGTCCGGGTCGGGCAGCCCCACCGTGTACAACCGGCCCGCCAACGCTGCCTCATCAATCTCCCCCGCCTTCATCCGCCCCGCCGCAACCTCCGTCGCCAGCGCCCGCGCCGCATCCACAATCTCCGCCCGCGCGCTGTAATTGATCGCCAAGCACAGCGTCGTCCCCGTGCAGTGAGCCGTCCCCGCGACCAGCCGATCGATCGCCTCCAGCACCAGCCCGGGCAGCCCCTCGCGCCGCCCGATCACCACGCAACGAATGTTGTGCGCGCACAGCTCCTGACGCTCGCCGTCGCAGTACGCGATGCACAGGCTCATCAGCGCCTCGATCTCGTCCTTGGGCCTCTTCCAATTCTCCATCGAGAACGAATACAGCGTCAGCACCTCGATCCCCAGCCGCGTGCATTCTTGCATCACCGTGCGCACCGAACGCGCCCCGTTGCGGTGCCCGAACTCGCGCGGGAACCCGCGCTGACGAGCCCAGCGGCCGTTGCCATCCATGATGATCGCGACGTGCCGAGGTACTTTCGCCGGGTGAATATCAGGCAGTTGCTTGAGCGGGTCGGCCTGCGGGAAACGCGCTTTCAACGCGGTCAGAACCGCGGCAACGCTCGGCTCATGCCGATCGATCGTCTCGATCGCAGGCGTCGCGACTTCTGATGATGAAGAGATCGACGGCAGGTTCACTCTTCAATGTCTCCAGTTCGCTCACCCCACCACGATCGTCTGCTCCCGGTCCGGCCCCACACTCACAAACGCCAGCGGAACGCCGACGGTTCGCTCGATCATGTCAAGATAAGTCCGAGCGTTCGCTGGCAGTTCAGAAATGGTTCGCGCGCCAGTGACCGGCTCAACAAACCCCGGCAGCGTCGTGTACACCGGCTTGGCCTTGGCGAGGTCGAAGCTGTCCGCCGGGAACCGGTCGGTCGATCTCTCGTCGATCAAATAAGCCGTGCAGACTTGCAGTTTCTCCACGCCCGACAGCACGTCCAGCAGCATGACCGACAGCCCCGTCGCCCCGTTGATCATCGCCGTGTACTTGAGCGCCACCAGATCAAGCCACCCCACCCGCCGAGGCCTGCCCGTCGTGGTCCCAAACTCTCGCCCCCGCTGGCGTATCCCGTCGCCCACCGCGTCGAACAGCTCCGTCGGCATCGGCCCCGAGCCCACTCGCGTCGAGTACGCCTTCATTACGCCCAGCAAACTCGAAAGCCGCTGCGTCGGCACGCCCGAGCCGGGCCCGATCCCGCCCGCGGCCGTGCTCGAACCAGTGACGTACGGGTATGTCCCATGATCCACGTCCAGCAACGTTCCGTTCGCGCCCTCGAACATCACACGCTTCCCGGCCGCGAGCTGTTCGTGCAGCAAGTACGTCGTGTCACGGATCATCGGCGCGAGCCGCTTGCCAAACGCCAGCGCACGCTCGACGACCTCGCTCACGTTGATCGACGGCGTGCCGCGCGACGCGAACACCGGGTTCTTCAGCGTGGCGGCGATATTGATCTTGGCGGTCAGGATCTCGGGCCGCAGCAGGTCCGCCATGCGCACGCCAGCCGCCCGCTGCACCTTGTCGGCATAGCAGGGCCCGATCCCGCGCCGCGTCGTCCCGATCTCCGTGACGATGCTGGGCTCGCTCACGCGAGTCAATCTCGCGCCCGCCACCTCACCCTTGAGCAGTTCCTCGCGCAGCGTGTCCTCTTCCTTGTGATAGGGCAGCACCACGTGCGCGTTCTGCGACACCACCAACCCGGCCACGTCCACGCCCTTGCCGATCAGCGTGTCGAGTTCCTTGAGCAACGCCTCAGGGTCAACCACCACGCCGTTGCCGATCACCGCCAGCTTCCCCGGCGAAAGAATCCCCGCCGGAATCAGGTGCAACGCGTAACGCTGCCCCGCGATAACCACCGAGTGCCCCGCGTTGGCCCCGCCGTTATAGCGGACCACGACGTCGTGCTGGGCGGTGAGCAGGTCAACGATCTTGCCCTTGCCCTCGTCGCCCCACTGAAGCCCGACGACGCCGGTGCAGACGCCCTGAGGCTTGGCTGATCGAGTTGGTACGTTCGAAATCGCGGACATCAGTGGGTTCCCAGAGCCCGAACAACGGGCCGATAAAGCTCCAGCCATCACGATAGCCAAGCGCGGTGCTCCCCGGCCGCACCTAGGCCAAGCAACCCGAGAGCGATCCTGCGGCGCGAGAGCTTTTCGGTGCGACGCGCGACGCCGTGGTTAAGAAGTGTTGAGATTATCGCCACGAAAGCGACGGTCTCGGGTCAAGCCGAGCCCTGATTCCGCCGATCTCGTCGAGCCTAGGGACAGCGCCTCACCATGACCAACGACACCGTCCGAATCATGTGCCCAAACTTGTCGTGCCGAAAGGTGCTCGCGGTTCCCACGTCCGCACGCGGCAAGACGGTGCGCTGCCGGAACTGCTCAACAAGCATCCGCATCCCCGCGTTCCCCTCCGCCAAGAACGCCGCCGCCGCCGCAGCCGCGGCCGCCGCCAAGGCCGTAGAGGCTTCCGACAAACCCACGCCCTGACCGAGCCGCGCGCGAACTACACTCGCGCGTGACGGAGACTTTCGATGTCGCGGTGATCGGTGCGGGCGCCGCGGGCCTCATGGCCGCCATCTGCGCAGGCCGGGCCGCACGCTCGGAGCAATCTCAACACCCTAATCCACGCTCGTTCCGTGTGATCGCGCTCGACGGCGCACGCACGCTCGGGGCCAAGATCCTCGTCGCCGGCGGCGGACGCTGCAACGTCACCCACCACGCCGTGGACGAACATCAGTACGCCGGGGCGTCTCGCAACGCCATCAAAAAAATCCTGCGGCGTTTCGACGTCGCCCAGACCATCGAGTTTTTCAGCGCGCTCGGCGTCGAACTCAAACGCGAAGAAACCGGCAAGCTCTTCCCCACCACCGACCGCGCGCGCACGGTGCTCGACGCGCTCCTTAACGCCGCCCACGACGCCGGGGTCGAGATCCGCAACCCCTGGCGCGTCGGCACGATCCGAGAGCACGAAGAGGGTAATGCCCGCGGCTTCCTCATTGAGCACACGCCGATCCTCGAGCACACGCCGCCGTCGCTCTTGGCGCGCCGCGTCGTTCTCGCCACCGGCGGCAAAAGCCTGCCCAAAACCGGATCCGACGGCGAAGGCTACCACCTCGCTCGCGCACTCGGGCACACCATTACGCCCCGAGTCTTCCCGGCCTTGGTGCCGCTGACACTGCCGCCCGATCACTTCATCTGCACGCTTAGCGGGTTCACCCTGCCAGCAACGTTCGAAGTCCGCTCCGGCACCGGCAAACGGCTGGTGAGCTTCACCAACTCAACGCTGTGCGCACACTTCGGGCTCAGCGGCCCCAGCGTGCTGGACATCAGCCGCTACTACCTCGACGCTCAGGCCAGCGACCCGGGCGCGGTGCTGGTCATGAACTGGCTGCCCGATGAAACATTGGAAACCGTGGACAACGCGTTGCGCGCGCTCGAGCGCTCGACGCCAGCCCGCTGGCTGCGCGATCGCTTCCCCGAGCGGGCGACCGAGGCGTTTCTTAAAGCGGCTCAGGTCCCGGGCTCGATCACGGGCGATCAACTCACACGCGAGCAGCGGCGACGACTCGCCACGATCGTGACCGAGACGCCGCTGCCCATCACCGGCTCGCGCGGCTTCACCTACGCCGAAGTAACCGCTGGCGGCGTGCCACTCTCCGAACTCCGCCTCGAAACAATGGAATCACGCGCGTGCCCCGGGCTGCACCTCTGCGGCGAAATCTGCGACGTCGACGGCCGCATCGGCGGTTTCAATTTTCAATGGGCCTGGGCCAGCGGCTTCGTAGCGGGCAGCGCCGCTGGCGCAGCAGCATCAACCACCAACTCTGCGTGTCCAATCTCGACCTCAACCAAACCTGGTGGGATGAGTTTGTAACCCGTCTCTTCCTTTTCTACTTCTTGCTTATGTGTCAGGCTCTACACCGAGGGCCAAAGACATCCAGGCAAAGCGAAAACCTCGAACGCCACTATCGCGCCGACGACCACAACAACCAGCAACCACTTCACCCACCGCGGTGCTTTGGTCGCTTCGGGCGCATTGTCGTCGCGCAGATTCAACAGATGGCCTCTTCCGTAAAGCAGCATCTTATCAATCTTATCGAGCATGTTGTGCCTCGATTTTAGTCCGACACCACCAAACACCCGATTCTACACTGCGCCCATGCTCACCTTGCTCTGCGTTCCCATCATGGTCAACGACGAGGCTTCCGCCCTCGCCGACGCGGCCCTCGCCAAGTCTTTGGGTGCCGATCTGGTCGAGTTTCGCGTGGACGAGTTCTTCTCAGGAATCAACTCTACCGACGACCTCGACCACGCGGCCGCGCGAGAGCAACTGGCCGTGGTCCGGCTTGTTTCCGCCTCTCCACTCCCCTGCATCGCCACCTGCCGCCCCACTTGGGAAGGCGGCCACTACGACGGCGACGAGATGGCCCGCGTCTCACTCTACGAACGACTGGGCACCGCGAGCGGACGCGACGAGCACCCGCCGCGCTACCTCGACATCGAGCTCGCCGCCTACACGCGCTCGGCTAATCTCAAGCAGAAGATCAATCTCGCGGTCGATCACCCCGAGCAGCGCCGCGACCTGGTTTCATCGCTGATTCTCTCCATGCACGATTTCCAAGGCAGGCCCGCGGACCTGAGCCGCCGCGTGCTGGCGATGAAGGCCGAGCCCGCCGCCAAGGTGCTCAAGGTCGCGTTCAGGGCACGCTCGATACGCGACAATATGGAACTGTTCGAACTGTTGCGCGATCGTGATCGCCCGATGATCGCGCTGGGCATGGGCGACTTCGGGCTCATGAGCCGCGTGCTGGCGCCCAAGTTCGGCGCGTTCCTGATGTTCGCAAGCCTGCGCGAGAGTTCGGGGACCGCGCCAGGGCAGCCGACCATCGCCGAATTGCTCGGCACGTACCGCTTCCGCTCGATCGGGCCCAAAACCAAAGTCTTCGGCATCGTCGGCTGGCCCGTGTCGCACTCGATGTCGCCGACGGTTCACAACGCGGGGTTCGCCGCGGTTGGGTTCGATGGTGTGTACGTGCCGATGCCGGTGGCCGTCGGAGAAAAACAGACCGACGCGACAACCGCCGCCCCAACCACGACCGATCTGGCCGCGTCGGGGAGCTATGAGAGCTTCAAGGCCACCCTGGGCGAGCTGGTCGATGAGCCCACGCTCGATTTCACGGGCTGCAGCGTGACCATGCCGCACAAAGAGAATCTGGTGCGGCTGGCGCGCGAGCGAGGCTGGTCTCTGGACGAAGCGTCGAGCGTCATCGGCGCGGCCAACACGCTTCACGTCACGCGCGACCAAACCGGCAAGGTGCTCGCGGCCCGCGTGTTCAACACCGACTCCCCCGCGCTCGCCTCGTGCATTCTCTCCGCTCTAAAAATCGCACGCGGCGGATCGTTCGATCCGGACCGCAAGCTGCGCGATGTTCAGGTAGCGATCGTCGGCGCGGGCGGTGTCGGGCGGGCGGCGGCGTACGCGACGGCCGCGCTCGGCGCGTCGGTGGTCATCTTTAACCGCTCGCTCGATCGCGCCGCAACGCTCGCGACGCTGCTCAACAACGCGGAGCATGTGAGAGATCGGGGCGGCAACGCCGTGGCCGCAGAGTGGTCGCTGCTCGCCAAGGCCCGCTGCGAGGTGTTTGTTCAATGTACGAGTGTCGGGATGAAGGGCGGGCCAGACCCCGAAGGGTCGCCAGTGACCATCGACACGCTCGTGCGCGAGGTCGAAGCGCAAAGATCGTCAGAAAAGTTCCGCACGATCGCGTTGGAAACGGTGTACGCGCCGCTTCAGACGCTGTTCTTGCGCGACGCCCACGCGGCCGGGTGGGTCACGGTGGACGGGGCTTCGATGTTCGTCGAGCAGGCGGCCCTGCAATTCGAGGCGTGGACGAGGAACGCAGCGCCAAAAAAGCTGTTCGAAAAGCTCGTTCGCGAGCGGTTGCGTTGAACACGAAAGAATGAACGAAGCATGAGCATGCGGTTCGAACAAGAGCATCGAACAAGAGAATCGGCTCGAAGAGCCTATCTACCAGGGTCTAAAAATCTACCGCGATCCCGCTGGTCTTGAGCAGCGTGCGAAAGGTGTCGCTGAAGACGAAGTTGTGCGACGGGAACTCGATGCCAGCCATGTTGCGGTCGATGTGGCTGAACATCAATTCAATCCGCCCGATCTCCGCCCAACCCGGGTTGGGTTTGCTCAGGTCCATCACCTCGACGACGCTGAGCGTGGACGCGCCAACCGTGTCGAACTGGATCATGTTCACGGTGTAGCGAAGGGTCTGGCCCGGCAGCACCTCGCGGTCGAGTTCGGCCTTGCTGACCTTGGCCAGCACGCACTTCTCGCGGAAGCCCTCGGCGTGCCCGACCAGAATGCCCGAGGACTGAGCCACGCCCTCGATGATGAGTGACGCGGGCATGATGGGCATGGCCGCCCGCTTGCGCACCGGGTCGGCGGCGAAGTGGTCGTGCAGATGATCCTCCGCCAAGCTGACGTTCTTCAACGCGACCAGCCGGGTGCGGGGGACGATCTCAACGACGCGATCGATCCACAGCCAGTGCATGTCTTATTTGGCCGCCAGCTTACGTTCGACGAACTTCACAAGCGCATCGACGGTGAAGACCTCGCCGACCTTGGCGAGCTGGGGGTTCTTCTCGAAGCCCGAAAAATCAACGTGAGGCAGCCGCTCGCGAAGAGCGGCGATGCCCTTGGTGGTCACCTTGCCATCGCGGACGTACTCGGGGTCCTTGGAGACGTTCTCGGGGAAGAGCTCGCCCTGCCCGATCTTAAAGCCGAAGGCTTGTTCGAGCTTGAAGACAATGTCCAGGAAATCGATCGACTCCGCGCCAAGGTCCTTGGTGAGGGTGGCGGTGGGCGTTACTTCGTCGTCGTCCACGGCCAGCGCGTCGACCAGGACCTCTTTGACCTTGCTAAAAATCTCGTCGCGTGTCATCGTCTCGGTCCTTCTGGGTTCGGCGAGGTCGTTGGCCTTGGCCGATACCTTCGATATGAACTGCAATGCTGGAACTTGAAGTGAAGCACTCGGCTCACGAACAAACGAGGTCTGTCGCCGCGGCGGCCGGGGCGAGAGCCGCCATGATAGCGTCACGGTCGAGAGATGTCAGAACCGCACCGGGTCAGAGCACGCGGCGTCAGAACCGCGCCAGCCGCAGCGTGAAGCGGCCCGAGGCCGCAACGGCGCGAGGGGCGTGCGAGTCACCGTGGTGCGTTGGTTTCGCGGGGTCGATCAGAATTACCTCGCCGCGAAGATCAAACGTGCCGTCGCCAGGGTCCTTGAGCCGCTCGACCTCGACCCGCAGCGTGTGCCCGGGCTTGACGAACTTGCCGTACTTCAAGGCTCGCACCTTGCCCAGCACCAGCGGCACGTCACCCGCACACTGGTCCTCGAGCATCCGGCGGCCCGCCTGGACCATCGCCTCGAGCATCATCACGCCCGGAAGCACGGGGAACGTGGGGAAGTGGTCTTGGAGGTATTCCTCGGCCGAGGAAACGTTCTTGATGGTCACCACACGATCCAACGTTTTCTCGATCACCGAATCTATGAGATCAAAGTGCATTGCGTCACGATATGCACCAACAAGGCGGCCGGGCGCGGGCTTACGCTTGCCCAGCGTGCCAACCGTCCGCGATCAAGCCGTGTGTATCCGCATCTGGGACTGGTCCGAGACCAGCCAGACCGTGTCGCTGTTCGCGCGCGACCTGGGCATCCTGCGCGGCATCGCCAAGGGGGCCAAACGCGAGGGAGCGCCGTTCTCAGGGGGGCTCGAAACCCTGACCCGCGGCGAGGTTGTGGCGATCGTCAAGTCCAACGAACGCTCGCCCGACGGACTGGCGACGCTGACAGCGTGGGATCTCCAGGAAACTTTTCCCGCGGCCCGGCGCGCGCTTCCCGCCTTTCACGCCGGCTTGTATATGTTGGACCTGGTCCATCACGCCGTGCGCGACGCCGACCCGCACCCGGGGCTCTACGACGGCCTTCTGGCGGCCTTGCGAGGTTTGGAGATCGCCAGTGGTGTGCCGATGACGCTGGCGAGGTTCCAGTGGCTGGCGATCAAAGAGTGCGGGTTCACGCCAGAGTTAGACCGCGACGTGCGCACCCAGGGAGTGCTCGTGCCAGCGGCGACTTACGGGTTCTCGGCCACGCTGGGCGGATTTCTCGCCGATCCGGGTGGTGGGTCGGTTTCCCGAGGCACCGGAGCCAACGACCGGGCCAACGACGAGGCGAGCGACGGGGCGAGCGACCCAGGTCCGATCTGGCGGGTACGAGCCGGGACGATCGAGTTTCTGCGCGGATTAGACAGCTTGACAAAGTTGGGATCCGAGCCCGAGATCCTCACCAGCGATCCTAACGGCCCGGGAGAACCCGGGGGGGCGGTCGGTCGCGCCAATCGCTTGCTGGCGATGTACTTCCAGACAGTGCTCGGGCGCTGGCCGCTGTCGGTTCATACCGTTTTTCCGGGCATCTCGGGCGGCGAATCACGAGGCGGCGCTTAAGCCGATCCCCGGGCATGTCGATGCTCACACTGGATCGGGTGTGCCAGCTTCGAGGCTGTGCGCTCGGTCGCACCGTGCCCAGACTTCTTTGAGCAGATCGAACACAATGCGAGACGAGCTACTCGAACAGATTTTGGTCTGCCCTTCCCTGCCGTCGTTGCCAGCGGTGGCGCTTCGCGTCATCGAGCTGGCGGGCAAAGAAGGCGTGGTCATGAAGGAACTGGCCGCCACGATCGAGCAGGACCAAGGCCTGTCGGCCAAGGTTCTCAGGACAGTCAATTCCAGCTTCTATTCCGTTCGTACCAAATGCTCGACGATCAGCAAGGCGCTGGTGCTGCTGGGGCTGGGGCCGGTGAAGACTCTTTCGCTGGGCTTCTCGCTCGTCTCGGCTGTCGCAGATTCCGGTGACGACGCCTTTGATTTCAAATCGTACTGGCGGCGCGGGCTGTACAGCGGCGTGGCGGCCAAGTGCCTCGCGGAAGCGGCGGGCTACAAGTGCGCCGAAGAAGCGTTCCTGGGCGGGCTGCTGCAGGACGTGGGCATGGTCGCCATGCGCCGAGCGATCGGCAAACCCTACCTAGATGTGCTGGCCCAGACCAAGGGCGACCACCGCAAGCTCGTGAAGCTCGAGGTCGATACCTTCGAAATCCAGCACCCCGAGATCGGCGCGATGCTGGCCAAGCGGTGGAAACTGCCCGACGAACTGGTGCTGCCCGTGAAGTACCACGAGAGGCCTACGGCGGCCCCCAAGGAATGCACGCAGCTGGTGCGTTGCGTCGGTCTTGGAAACTTTGCGCACGACGCGTTGACCGAAGCCGACCCCACCGACGCGATGCGCAAGCTGTACACACGCTGCGAAGAGTGGCTGTCGATGCCCCCGACGAAGGTCGACGAGGTGATGCGGCGGATCGGGACCGCGGTGCGCGAGATGTCCACGCTCTTCAGCCTCGACACCGGGTCATCCACCAACGTCGACGACGTGCTGCGCCGGGCCGAAGCTCAACTGACCGCCATGACCAAGAGCGGAGAGCGCGCGACCGCGCCAGCCGGGTCCGGGCTGGAATCGCTGCTGAAAGACTCCGGCGAGTTTGATCCGCTCACCGGTGTGATCGCTCGTGGAGGCTTTGACGGCGCGCTGCGGCAGGCGTTCGCGTCCGCCGCCAAAGAGAACGACTCGACCTCGCTCATCGAGGTCAGCATCGACGGGCTCAAGGACGTGAACACCGCAGGATCACCCGACACCGCCGACGACGTGGTCGTTGGTGTGGCCACCCTCATGAAGAAGCACTTCGAGCCGATGGGCGGGCTGGTGTGCCGACTCACACCAGAAATCTTCGCGGCCGTCATGCCCGGGAGCAGCGGGGCCGAGGCGAGAGCCGTCTCCGAAGAGTTCAGGCTCGCGGTGCTTCGGGCTCGCGAAAACTGGGGCCTCAAACCCGCGGGCGGCACTTCCCCCGCGGCCAAGATCGGCGTGAGCATCGGGCTCTCCGCCCGCGAGCCCTCCGGATCGATCTTCGAGAAGCCCGAACAAATGGTCGTCGCGGCGGCCCAGGCGGTCAACGCTTCCCGAGCCGCGGGCGGCAACCAGACCAGCGTCTTCACGCCGCGCGCCGCCGCGTAGAAAAGCTCTTCAAGCACCGATCGCGACGCTTTTCCGCTACCATCCTCCTCATGCCAATCCGCGATTCGCTTGACAAGCTCCTCGCCAGCCGATCTCTCACTCGCGCCCAAGCCACCACAACCTTCGACGAGATCCTCAGCGGTCGGGCCGACGACGCCCAGATCGCCGCACTCCTCGCTCTCATTCAATCACGCGGTGCCACCGTCGACGAACTCACCGGCGCCGCTGAGTCCATGCGCCGACACGCCGCCCACGTCCCCGTTCAAGATTCAATCGACGCCCCCATCATCGACACCTGCGGCACCGGCGGCGCGCCCAAGGCCTTCAACGTCTCCACCTGCGCCGCCATCGTCGCCGCCGCCGCCGCGCCCAAGAAAATCCGCGTCGCCAAGCACGGAAACCGCAGCCGCACCGGCCGCGGCTCGGCCGAAGTCCTCGCCGCCCTAGGCGTCAACATCGACGCCTCGCTCGAAACCCAGGCTAGGTGCCTTGACACCGTCGGCGTCTGCTTCTGCTTCGCCATCCACCACCACCCCGCGGTGAAGCACGCCATGCCCGCACGCCGCTCGCTCGGCTTCCCCACCATCTTCAACCTGCTCGGCCCGCTCACCAACCCCGCCAACGCCAAACGACAGCTCATCGGCGTCTACGCCGAATCTCTCGTCGAGCCCATGGCCCGAGCCCTCGCCAACCTCGGCACCGAACGCGCCATGATCGTCCACGGGCTCGACGGGCTCGACGAAATCTCCATCGGCGCGCCCACCCGCGTCGCTCACGTCGAACGAAACCACATCCGCATCGACACCATCCACCCCGACCGCGTCGGCCTCCGCCACGCCACCCTCGACCAACTCCAGGCCGATTCCCTCGATCGCGCCGCCGAATTGTTCAAGGACATCCTCGCTGGCGAACCCGGGCCCACCCGCGACATCGTGCTGATCAACGCCGCCGCGGCCCTCGTGGTCGGCGCCGCCGCGCCAGACCTCGCGGTCGGCGTCCGGATTTGCCAGAACGCGATCGACGAGGGCGACGCCACGCGCACCCTCGCGCGTCTCGTCGAGATCTCACACACAAAGTGATCCGCGCCGAGGTTCCTCGCGCGAAACGTAAGGCAGCCCAAGGCACGAAGGATCGCCGATCCTGCTCGAAATCACGCGCCCTTCTGCAGCACGTTCAACGCCACCTCGAACCGAGCTCGCGCCCGCTCCGCGTCGTTGGCACCCAACGCCTTGAACGTCGGCCCCACCACAAAGTACTCGACCGCGACCGAATCCTTCGAAAAGTCCGAACGCCGCACCCACAGCGTCAGGTCCACGCCGCTCGTCCGCGCGATCCAATCACCCAGCAGCTTCCGCGCGACCTCGCTGTCAGGACCCGCCTGCCCGCACTCGGCGATCGCCCGGGCCGTCAGCTCCAGCTGCGACTTCATCGCGTCCGCTCCCGCCGAGTTCCCCGGATAATCACCATCCACCGAGAACCCCGCCGCCCCCAGCCGCCCGACCAGCCGCGCCACCGCGGCCTTGTTCGCTGGCGAAAGCGGCTTGGGAAGATCCACCACCACCAGCACGTGCCCGTCAGATCGCGGCAACTCCGCCGCGGCGTCCGTAACGCTCGCACCCGCGTTCGCCTGCGGCGTGCGCACCGAATCACGCCCGATCTCGTACACCGCCGGCCTCGAAACAGCCAACGACCTCGCCACACCGCTATGCGCCCGCAGCGTCGGCCCCGCGGGCACCGCTGGCAGATCGGACGTGACGGGCAGGTCGGGCATGACGGGCATGACGGGCATGGCCGGTTCCACGATCGCAACCACCCGCGACCACGCCTGCTCTCCATCCACACCGCCGTCTCGCGCGTACACCTCCTGCCCGTCGACCGTCTCGAACGCCTTGGTCGGTCCCTGCGCCCGCAGCCCCGCCTTGATGTACGACGTCACGCCGATCCCAAACCCCACCAACACCAGCAGGCTCACCATCACCACGCCCACGTTGGGCCGAGTATCAAAGGGTTTGGCCACCTTGACCCGCCGCGACGCCCGCGACAACCCACGCGCTCGCGCCGCGTCAACCCGGGCTCGCGCCCGCGTCAGCTGCTCCTGGGCCGAACGACGCGGTGCGCCCTGCAGCGGCGAACGCCCAGCCGCCATCCCGGCCGCCACCCCAGCCGCCATTCCAGCCGCCTCCGGAGCCGCGAACGGCAAGACCGATGCCGCCGGGCTCACTCGCGGCTCCACCGCGCCCTCGGCCTTGTGCGCACCCGTCCACCAGTTCGTCAACGTCAACTTTGGCGCGGTCCGCGGGCCGCGCGCCTCACCCTCCGCCGCGACTCCCGCCCCGCGCGGCGAGTGCGCCGCCGCGACCGCCGCGATCTCCGGATCGAGCATGGTCGACGGCGCCGTGTTATCCACTCCCCCGGCCGCCCGCATGCTCGGCAGCTCGAACGGCTTCACCACGAACGGATCGCGGTTCGTCGCCACGTAAATCAGGTCCTCCGCCATAGCCGCCGCGGTCGGGTATCGCTTGTCATAGTCTGTCATCGCGCGCCGCACGATCCACCGCACCGCGTCCGGGCAACGCTTGGTGATCTGCGACAGCACGCCGTGAGCCGGGAACGAGTTCTCGATCACCGAGTACAACACCGCGCCGACCGCGAAAATATCAAACCGCGTGCCGTCCACGTCCTGAACCTTCACGCCCTTGAGCGCCAGCCGCACCAGCTCGGGGTCGCGGAAATACTCTGTCCCGTGCGTCGTCAGCGTCATCGCCGAGCGCAGCGGCGTGATCAACCCAAAGTCCACCAGGTGCGCCCGCGACCCGTCCACAATGATGTTGTCCGGCTTCACGTCCTTGTGCCACAGCCCGCCGCGGTGGTACGTGTCCAGCGTCTTCAAAAGATCAACCACGTACCCCGTGCCGCTCCGCAACGGGTTGGCGTCCAGCCCGCCGGGCGCGCTGGCCGTGTGCAACTGCTGCGTCACGATCGAAAGCGACTGCCCCGGTACGAACTCCATCACGTAGAAAAACCGATCTGGCGTCAGGTCGTGGTCCAGCACCAGCCCCAGCTTCTTCGCGGCGTCCAGCGAGCGGCTCTCACGCACGATCTGCGGCAGGCTGCTCCCGTCTTGCATGCTGAACGACTTGATCACCACCTGGCTCAGATCACCCCGCCCCATCCGCGCGAACACCGCACGCTTGGTCGCGTCCGGCTCCGCAACATACAGCTTGCTCCCCGACCCTCCGCCCGGCAGCGACCCGACGATTTTGTACCCCTCGAACTGCCCGGTGCGCTTGCTCGGCGCGTCCGCGCCCGGGGCCTGCGCCACCATCACGGGCATGCGCTTCTCCACGCCCTCGGTCAGCGCCGTCAACCCCAGGAACCGAGCCGGGTGCCCGAGAAAAATGCGGTACGCCGATAGAGCGACGTTGCGGATCTCGCCTGTCACCCCGCGCCCGTAGTGGGCCGCCGCCGACCAGCGCCCGATCACCACGTTGCCCAGCACCATCGGCACCATCAGCAGGCCCGTGACCGTCGCGCCAATCACGCGCAGCACGTCCATCACCTCGCCCGACACGAAGCGGAACACGTGCCCGATCGCATACCCGATCCAGGTAAAGATCTTCACCGCGAAAAGAATCGCGAGCACACCCGCCACGATCACGAGCAAGATCGCGGCAACAACCAAGGCAGGGGTAGCGATAGGGTCCATGTGTTCCTCGATCCGTTCCGAGTTCCCGCGAAAGGCAGGTTCTCCGAGCCGATTCCTCTTCTTGGTGCGTCGGCTCTCCGAGCCGAGCCTTCGCCTTCTCTTCTCAACACCCCGCCCGCCCAAGCCAAGCGCCGCGAATCAACTCACACCACCCGCTCAAC
>CAZIMT010000008.1:18355-42559 GCA_964540295.1 uncultured Phycisphaeraceae bacterium | reverse complement strand
TGGCGTCGAGGGTGAAGCGTGCGGCGACTTCGGCGATGCGTGTGGCGCCCTTGGTGATGACGATAAACTGGACGATGACGAGGATCATGAAGATGACGACGCCGACGAAGAGGGACTTGCCAGCGACGAAGTTTCCGAAGGCCATGATGACGTGACCGGCGAGCGCCATGGCGTCCTCGGGGTTGGTGGCGTCGGCGGCGAGGATGAGGCGAGTGGAGGCGATGTTCAGGACGAGGCGGAAGAGAGTGGTGGCGAGGAGGAGAGAGGGGAAGACGCTGAAATCGAGCGGGTGGTCCATGTAGATGGTGGTGAGGAGGATGATCAGAGAGAGACTGATGTTGAGGGAGATGAGAATGTCCATGACCGCGGGCGGGAGCGGCACGAGGAGAACACCGAGCATTCCGACGAAGCTAAGCGGGACGATGAGCCCGCGGTAGGTTTTGATTTTCTGAAGCCACGGGGGCAGGATGGGGCCCATATCGGCGAGCGCGGGCGCGGGCCGGAGCATGGCGGCCTGTTTGGACGCCTTGGGTTGAGCGGCGAGCTTGGCGGGGGCTTTGAGTGAGGCTTTGGCCATGGTGTGATTCGGGAGAGCAGGGTGGCGGGTTGGGGGAGGATGGACAGAAGAGAGGAAGTGGAAGGAGAAAGAGAAAGAGAAAGAGAAGGAGAAGAATCGGTTCGGAGAAGCGATCTACCTAGGCGGCTTGCTCGATGCGGTAGACGTAGGCGAGGATCTCGGCGACGGCCTGGTAGTGGTCGGGGGGCACTTCGCCGCCGACGTCGATGGCGTAGTAGAGAGCGCGGGCGAGAGGCGGGCGTTCGACAAGGGGGACGCCGTGGACGCTGGCGATCTGGCGGATGAGCAGGGCCATGTGGTCGACGCCCTTGGCGACGACCTTGGGCGCGCGCATGGAGTCGGCGTCGTATTTGATGGCAACGGAATAGTGGGTTGGGTTGGTGACGATGACATCGGCGGTGGGGACAGCATGGCGTGCGCGTTGCATGGCGATTTCCTGCGCGATGCGGAATCGCTTGGCCTTGAGCTTGGGGTCGCCGTCCATGTCCTTGCGTTCGTCCTTGACGTCCTGCTTGGTCATTTTGAGGTCTTGGGTGTGCTGCCAGCGTTGGTAAAACCAGTCGATGAGCCCGATGATGAGAAGGACGACGAGGAGCCAGATGGCGAGGTGGAGCGCCATGGTGGCCATGGTCCAGATTCCGGCGCGCATGCTGAGGGCGGGGAGGTAGGCGAGGTGGGCGAGGTTGGTGTCGATAAAGCGCCAGGCGACGAGCATGACGAGCGTGAGTTTGACGGAATCAACGACCGTCTTCATGATGTTTCGTTTGCCGAAGAGATTGCCGAAGTTGGCGACGAAGTTAAGACGGTTGAGCTTGGGCTCGAGCGGGCGGGTGGTCCAGACGAGGCCGACTTGGACGACCTGCGCGACGTAGGCGACGAGGCACATGACGAGCATGAGGGGGAGGAGTGCGAGCGCGGCGTGCCCGAGGGAGAAGTTGACGAGTGGTTCGATGGAATCGACGGTGAGCAGGCCGTCGGAGGTTCCGTCGGAGAGGACGCGGCGCATGACGACGAGGAGAGTCTGGACGAGGCCGCCGCCGAGGAAGACGAGAATGACGACGGCCCCGATGAGGTCGATGGCTGCGCCGAGATCCTGGCTGCGTGGGATGCGTCCCTCGCCGCGCGCTTCGGAGAGCTTGCGCCCGGTTGGCGCTTCGGTACGTTCTCCGAGGTCTTCGGCCATGGGTCGGTTTCCGGGGTCTTACGCGGGCTGATTGAGATGCCGGTGAGGTGTGAGCGGCGTGGATCGGGGGTGAATCAGGCGTGAGGAGTGGTGCCAGCGAGGTGGTCGGCCCATTCGATGATGAGGTTGAGGGTGGAGCGGATCTCTTCGCCAGCGGCGTTGGCGATGGAGTAGATGGAGAACGCGGCGATGCCTAGGCCGGCGAGGATTTTGAAGGTGAAGCCGATCGACATGACGTTGAGCTGGGGCATGGTTTTAGAGGTGACGCCGAAGGCCACGACCAGTAACGCGACGATGCCAGCAACGGGCGAGGCGACGCGCATGGCGAGTTCGAAGCCCGAGGTGAGGGTGGCGACGAGGGTTTGGATCGGGACAGCGTCGGATGAGAAGGTGCCGATGGGGACGCGTGCGAAGGTGTTGGCGAGGGTGATGAAGAGAGTTTCGAGGCCACCTATCGCGATGAACGCGGCGGCACCGATGTAGAAAAAGAGCTGGCCGATGAGGTCGGCGTCGAACTCGAGTTCGGGGTTGTAGACGCGGGCGAGTCCAAAGCCCATCTGCTGGCCCATGATGACGCCAGACATTTCGAGACAGACGAGCGGGATGGTGGCGAGGACGCCCATGGTGAACCCGATGATGGCCTCGCGGATGATCATGGGGATGAGCGTGATCAAGTCGATCGAGGCTGCGCTGACGGCTTGGGTGGGGACCATGGGGTACAGGGCCGCGGCGAGCATCATGACGAGCAAGGCTTTGAACTGGCGTGGGAGCATGGAGCTTGCGAGGAGCGGTGTGAAGATAAACATCCCCGCAAGCCTGAAGAGGACGAGCAGGAAAGGGATAGCGTGGGAGATGGCGGACTCAAGGTCGAGCATGGTTTGCGACGTGTGGATGATCGTGCGGTACGGACAGGCCCTGCGCGTGCACGCAGGTCTTCTGTGGATCAGACCAAGCGAAGAAGTTCGGCGGTGTAGTCGAGGAGACGCTGGACGATCCAAGGGGTGAGGATCACGATGACCATGACCATCGAGATGATCTTGGGGACGAAGCTGAGGGTTTGGTCCTGGATCGACGTGACGGATTGAAAGATGCTGATGATGAGGCCGACGACGATGCCGGCGGCGAGGATGGGGGCTGAGATTTTCAAGGTGATGATCAGGGCCTGGCGGATGAGGTCGATGGTGGCGTCGTCGTACATGCGAGGTCCTTGGGGGAGAGGGACAGAGAGAGAAAGAGGCGGGGAGAAGAGTCGGCTCGGAGAGCCGACCTACCAGCCGACCTACCTGAACACCTACCTAAGCGAAGGAGTTGAAGAGGGGGGCGAGCAGGGCGGAGGTTTTGGAGAGATCGGGGATCTCGCCGGGCTGGGCGAAGCTGTGCATGAGGCTTCCGACGACGAGCTGCCATCCGTCGACCATCACGAAGAGGAGGAGCTTGAATGGCAAGCTGATCACAACGGGTGGGAGCATCATCATGCTCATCGAAATGAGCAGGCCGCTGATGACCATGTCGATGACCAGGAAGGGGAGATAGACACGGAAGCCCATGAGGAATGCTGTTTTAAGCTCTGAGAGCATGTAGGCGGGGATGAGCGTGATCAGGTCGACGCTGGAGCGTGTGAGTTTTTCAGGTTGCGAGGTGTCGACGCCGCGGTAGTTGAGGAGCATGTAGACGCTGGACCAGTTGTTGGTGGCCTCGATCTGGTCGAACATGAAATCGCGGATGGGTTGTTTGGCGCGGTCCCAGAGCTGCTCGTGGTCGGTGATGGTGCCGGCCTTGTAGGGCGCGATGGCCTCGTTGTTGATGCGGTCGATGGTCGGGCTCATCACCAGCAGGGTCATGAAGAGCGAGAGCGCGACGATGACCTGTGGGGGCGGGACCGAGGACGTTCCGATGGCTTGTTTCAAGAGGCCCAGAACGATGGTGATGCGGAGGAAGCACGTCGTCATCAGCATGATCGACGGCGCGAGGGTGACGACGGTGAGGAGGACGAGGATGTTGACGGCGGCGGAGAGGCCGCCGGCGGGCTTAGAGTCGGAGGAGGAGTTCGAGGAAGAGCTTGCAGGGGCGGGCCCGTTGAAGGATGGGAAGGCGCTGATCGCGCCGTCGAGCACGTTGATGGGGTTGAGTTCGCTGACGGGGAGTGCTTGGCGAAGATCGCCGGCGGGGAGGACTGGGCGTGCGTTGCGTAAGGAGTCGTCTATAGACGGGCCGCGCTGCGCGAGGGCGGGGAGCGTGAAGATCAGGGTGGCGGCGAGTGCGATGAGAGGGAGGAGTGCGCGGTTCATTTAGCTGGCCCTCCGGTTGCGTTCGAGCGCGATTTGGCGAAGCACCGCGAGGCGTTCTTGAAGGTCAGCGTCGGTGAAGGCCTGGTTCGCGTGGGGCTTGGGCGTGTTTGGTGCGTCGGAATAGCCGCGTCTGGCAGGGTCGGGCTTGGGGTGTGCTTTCTTGATTGGCTGGTCGGGTGTGGATGCGAGTTCGACGCGATCGCCCGAGGGTGAGGTGGTCACGCGCCGGGGAGTCGGTCTTGATTGCGCGAGAAGATTGGGGAACGCGAGATCGCGTGCCGTCGCGGCGGTGGAATTGTCGCTCGTGTTCGTGTTGAGGTTCGTGTTTACGTTCGGCGCGAACACGCCGAGGATCTTTGCGAGGCCGCGTTGTTCGGTGTTGAGAATGCTGCCGAACTTCCGCGCGATGGTTTGGTTGTCGGCCTCGCGGGTTCTGAGGACGAGGTCGGCGATTTCTTCGGCGTCGATGATCTCACTGAGCGCGGCGAGGCTTGAGGCACCTCGTACGCCGCGGGTCTGGGCGAGGACGATGACTCGGCGTGGGAGCTTGAGGAGGATGAGCGTCTGGCTGCGTGCGACGGGGTATCGAGCGAGGACTTCGACGACGCCCGAGGGCGCGCGTCCGCCGGGTCCAACCGCGGCCATGATGCCGCCTTGACGGCGCGCGAGAGAGCGGACGACCAAGGCGGCGAGCAGGATGAGGGCGACGACGGCGGTGAGCGAGGTCGCGGTGCGGACCAAGGTTGCGCCCTGTGAGGACGCTTCGGGCTTGGTCGAGGTTGGCTGTGATGAGGCGCGAACGGGCAGGCCGAGCGGGCGGATGGCGTCGGGGATGGGTTTGCTGATCGGGTCGGGACGGACGGATGGATCTGTCGAAGCTTGCGTGGGAGGTAGCGTGGGAGCATGAGCTGCGGGCGGTGTGTTCTGCGCTGCGGAGAGCGCCGGAAGCACCATCAGCACGGTGAAGAAAGCGACGCGGCAGGCGATGCGCAGCGCGCTCTGCATATGCTCGCGAGAATCTTTCAGGTTCGATCGTGATCGGGGGGATAGGCCCATGGTCGCCCTCCTGGCTCGGCAATCGAGCGATTCCATCGCTCGGGTGATCGTGAAGTGATCGGGTCGTGCTTGAGCGTGCGATTGCTAGACGGCCTTTGCGGCGGCGCGGAGGTCGGCTTCGCTAACGCTCTGGACGATCTCGTTGATACGGACGCAGAAAGCGTCGTTGAGGACGAGAACTTCGCCGCGTGCGATAGGGCGGTTGTTGACGTAGATATCAACCGGGTCGCCAGCAAGCTTGTCGAGCTCGACGACGGCACCGTCGCTGAGGCGCAGCACGTCTTCGACGAGCATGCGGGTTCGGCCGAGTTCGATTTTGACGTTGAGCGTGACGTCGGAGAGCAGGTCGATGGCGCGAGCCTGCTGGGGCGAGAGGTTGGGTGTGAACTTTGGGAGCGTGAAGGGCGTGGAGGCGGGCGAGGGCGAGACCGCGGGCACGGGTGCTGGCGCGGTCGCGGCCGTAGTGGCGGCTGAGGCCGCGGTGTTTGCGCTGTTCAGGTCGTCTTGAATTCCGGAGACCGCGTCCATGGCGGCCTTGAGCGCGGCCTGGGCCATGTCGTTGGCGTCGCCGCCGCCAGCGTTGGGTGCGTCGGGGCCAAGTTGACGAGAAGCTCTGTGAGACATGGATCACCCCGCTGATGACTTTGAATCGTGGCTGATTCGTTGACGACACGAAGACTCGCGCAGGATTGGATCGGGCGTGGGTCGAGAGTCACGGGAGATATGTCGGCGTGATGGCGTTGATCGGGCGAACGCCCTAGAGAAAGCGGCGCGAGAGCGCAATCTCGGACGTGATTCTGGTGAAGAACGCGCAGAGATCGCGCGTGTCCCGGGGAAGTGCGGGTTGCGCGCGCGGCGCTGGGTAGAGCCCGGTTACGCGCCGCGATCGCGAGATCAGCCCGTGGGGAACCCTCGGCACTTGGGGATCAGGACGCGCTCGATGCGGCTTGTACCTTCGGCGTCGGGCTCGACGAGCTTGCCGATGAAGGCCATGACCTGGCGGTTGAGCGTTTCGAGGCCGGGCTCTTTAAGCTGGTTGAGGGTTGCCTTGCGGAAGATGAGCGAGATGCCTTCTTTGACCTCAGCCTCGCGGGCCTTGAGCTTGTCCTTGACGAGTTTTTCGTTTTTGGCTTTGACTTGGACGAAGATCTCTGCGTCCCACATCCAGGCGATGCCGGCGGTCATGTTCTGAAATTTTTCAGAGACGACCGCGAGTTCGACGGGCGTTTCGGGGTCCTTCGGTGCATCGGCACCGCCGCCGTGCTCACCACCGCCTTTGCCCTCTTCGGCCTTGGGCTTGGCGCCGTGCTCACCGCCGCCTTTGGCCTCGGCGGGATTGGCGCCGTGGATGGCTTTGGCGGAGGCTTCGGCGGGCTTGTTCCCGAGCTTACTCACGACGAAGAAGACACCAGCGCCCTCGACAATCATGACCGTGGCGACAATGCCGATGAGCTTGATCGGGGGCTTCTTTTTCGCGGGCGCTTCCGGTGCTGGATCGGCATCGGGCTTTGCGGGTGCGTCGGCCACGGTCTGTACCTCCGGGAGAACATTGGGACGTGCGCACGACGGCGCGGGCTGCCGTGCACCTAGACCGGAGTTCCTTCGGCGGTTTTTGGGTTGGACTGTGGGGAGCGAGGGTCAGGCGGCGCGAGAGTTTGATGGCGGCGCGGCGCGTGTTGCGTTGAAGGTTTCTATGGTGTCGGAACTTGGACCGATTGTGTCGGTGGTGTCAGTTGCGACGCGCCGCGCAAGATGTGATTCACCGGCTTGGCCGATCACAAGCCCGAGGACGCCCACGGCGAAGAGCGAGGCGCTGAGCAGGGCGGAGAGATCGCCGGCGGTGGGCGGTAATGGCGAGGAGATAACGAGGGCCGCCCCGGCGATAGGGAGGGCGGCGAGACCGACGATTCGGCTGATTCGCGTGATTGAAGGGTGTTGCCAGAGCGCGGCTTTGAAGCGTTGCCAGAGAGCAGCAATGAGAGGCGTGCGGCCGAGCATGACGCCCGAGGCGGCGAAGAGTGCGCTCCCGACCAGGATGAGAAGCAGATCTCGAGCTGAATGATCGAGTGATGTGGGCATGAGAATCTCCGTGAACGCGTGCGCGATGTCACGCTCATCGGCCTGGAGCGGACCGGGCGGTGTGGCGCGGGCGGTGCTCGTTGTCAATCACTGGGAGAACTCAGGGGGTCAGCGCCCGAGAACGAGCAACTGCTGCATGAGTTCGTTGGTCGCTTGGATTACGCGGCTGGAGGCGGAGTATCCGGTGGAAGAGAGGATCATCCCGATGAACTCTGCGCTGAGGTCGACGTTGGAGAGTTCGAGCGCACCGCCTACGACTTTTCCTGCGCCGAGCGACTGGGGCGCGCTGATGAGCGGGTTGCCGCTGTTGGGGCCGGTGCGGAAGAGGTTGGAGCCGATGTCGACGAGGCCGTCGTTGTTGGGGAATGTTGCGAGGGCGACGCGGCCGAGTGAGCGGGTGAGGCCGTTGGTGAACGAGCCGCTGATGGTTCCGTCGGTTCCGACGGCGAAGGACGAGAGCGTTCCGATGGGCGAGCCGTCACGGAAGGTCGCGGCGATCGCGGAGCTGGCGTCGGTGAGCGCTGTGACGTTGTCGCGTTCGCCGGAGAACGAGAGTTCGAAGCTCAGGGGCGTGCCCGCGCCGGTACCAGCGCGGTCGATGTTGACGGTGACGGGGAGGGGCGAAGCGAGCTGGCCGTTGGTATCAAAGTTGATGAGACCGGTGCCGACGACGAGGTTCTGGTCGCTGTCCTCGGCGGACTCCACGTAGTAGCGCCAGGTGGTGCCGGCGTTGGACTTGCTATCGAGGGCCATGGTGAGATCGACATCGACGGGTGTGCCGAGCGAGTCGTAGACGACCATGGTTGTGCGCACGCTCTCGCCGTCGGCGGCCTGAACCTTGACGGTGGCGAACGGAGATCGGACGAAGTTTCTCGACGAGTCGAGAACTTTGATGTCCGAAGATTCGATGCGGAGATCGTTGACGGTTCCTGTGTTCCCGTCGACGTTGAGCACGCCGGTGACAGGGTCGAGTGAGACACCCGGAGTTTTTCCGTCGAGATTCGCACCGGCGGCGGGGTTCAGTCCGAGGACTTGGTTCATGAATTTGATGTAGTCCTCGACAGTGGTCGTGTCGGTGACTTGGAGATAGGAAGCGGCGAGCGTTTTGTTACCTTTTTCTACGCCCTTGACCTCGATCACTTGCCCCGGTTGGAAGAGCGTGGAGCCTGAAGCTGGGAGCGCGGGGTCTTCGATGTCCGCGAGGCGGCTGGTTGTTTCGAGGAGATTTCCGGCGGCGGGCGCGGGGTTTGCGCTGGCGATGGTTTGAAGGCCGGTGGTGGTGGTTCCCTGGAGCGTGGTGCGTGAGCCGCGTGTGGGGGTGAGGCCGTTGGCGTTGAGATTGCCGGAGAGGCGAACGTTTTTGGTCGCTTCGGCGAGGGTGAGCGTTCCGACGGGGATGTTGATGGGGATGAGGTTTCCCTCGACGATGTTGTAGCTTTGGTCGACTCCGTAGCCCATGAGCCGATCGCCCGCAACGTTGACGACGTCGTTCTTGCTGTTCTTTCGGAATGCTCCGGCGCGGGTGTATGCCTGGGTTCCGCCGCTGTCGACGACGAAGAATCCGTCGCCTTCGATGGCGAGGTCGCGTCCGTCGCCGGTGGGCGAGAGCGTTCCGCCGCCGAAGTTGCGTTGCGTGCCAGCGATGCCGACGCCTAAGCCGATCTGGCCGGGGTTGGTGCCGCCGGTGGTGTTGCCCGGGGGCGAGCCGATGCTAAAGGTTCGGCTGAACTGGTCTGAGAAGAGCATTCGGTTGGACTTGTAGGCGGTGGTGTTGACGTTGGCGATGTTGTTGCCGATGACGTCGAGGTTGCGGCTGTTGGCGGTCAGGCCGGAGAGAGCGGTGAACATCGCGATTGTGGACGACATACGAATCCTCGTGGTGTGTCGGTGTGCGGATGAATGGTGAGTCGTGGTCGTGCGTCGTGCGTCGTGCGTCTGTATATGGCGCGAGTGGACCGGCGCGAAGTGATCGATCTGGCCGCGTTCGCTTAGGCTGATCGCACTTCGCGACCGCTCAGGGCTTTAAGCAGTGATGCGCTGAGGTCGGGGGATGACGCGGCGGCTGGCGTGGTGAAGGCTGGCGTTGCGGACGGCCCGCTTGGGATCTGGATCAGGGCGTCGATGCCGGTGAGCGGCTTGCCTGATGAGAGGTCCGCAGATCCGGTGATGGTGCGGACGCCGACGTCGAGCTTGATCGCTTTGCCGTCGATCATCACGAGCGCGCGGGTTGCGCCGGAAGCCTGGGCGCGGTCGGCGGCGGCGGCGACTCGTCCGAGCTGTTCATCGGTGAGTTCAACGCCCGCGCCCTTGGCGATGGTGACGGGGAGGCCGCTGCTGACGTTGCCAGCTCGGGCCTTCTCGAGCAGGCCTTGGAAGCTTGCGGCTCCGATCGCCGAAGCGGTGTCGGTGCGAGGAACGGCGGCAGATTCGGCAATCCCTCGGCTGCGCACTCCCGAAGAGAGTGCCCGCAAAAGATCGCCTTCGTCGTGGTTCATCACTTCTGCTCCGGCGTGGCGTCGGGGAGGATTTCGTCGACTCTCTTCATGGCGACTTTGGTGCCGTCGGTGAGGTTGAGCACTGCGCCGTCAGAGGTTTTGCTGATTGACTTGACGGTGCCGGTCACACGCTCGGACGTCTCGCTGAGGCCGCTTATCGAGTGGCCGATAAGCCCGGCCGCGGAGGAGAGTTCGTTCTGCCCCACGAGGTTTTTGAGCTTGTCGGACATGTCGATATCGGACTGGATGGTGCGCAGGCTGGAGAGCTGCTGGAGGAGCGTGTTGGTGTCGCTGGGCTTGAGCGGGTCCTGCTTGCTGAGCTCGGTGAAGATAATTTTGATGAAGGACTCTGAATCGAGGGCGCTGAATCCATTAGCTTTGCTTGAGCTTGTGGAGTCGGTGCTGGTCGAGGTAAGAGAGTCGATGGCGGGCATGGATTGTTCCTTTGAGATTCGGTTGGCGCCGGACGCCGAGCGATGGATTCGTGGCGAAAAATGACTGGGTTCAACAGAGTTTTGTGGTCCTCATGAGCTCTTCTGCAAGTTCGATGGCATCTCACGCGGTCATGTCAACGCGGATTGTCCATCCGTCGTTGAACTCTTCTTCTCGCAGTGCGCTGAGAGCTCCGTTGCTCGCGATCGTTCCGGTCAATGCACCGATGTGTTCTCTTTCATCCTGTGAGGAGCGGCGTTGCTCATGTTTCGCGTGGTGTTCACGTTGTTTGTGATCATCGCGGTGCTGGGTGTCCGCGGGCTGCTGCTGCTGAGAGTTGCTGCTCGGCTGGTTGTCGTTGGCGGTCGGCGCACGACTGGGGCCTCCTGTGTTCACGATCTCGACGCTCTTGACCTGCAGCCCGCGGGCTTCGAGGGCGGCGCGGAGGTCGTTCTCGCTCTTGATGAGCAAGTCGCGTGCCTCGGGGGTTGAGGTTTCGATCCGGGCGGCGACCTGGGAGTTGTCCAGGGTCAGGTGCACGCGAAGCTGGCCGAGGGCCTCGGGGGCGAGTCGGATCAGGATGCTGCCGCCCTTCTGACGCAGAGCGGCCGTGAGCCCGCGCCCGAGTTGCGCGATGAGTGGTTCGTCAGATTGCGCGAAGAGCTGCTCGGGGTTGCGCGTGTTTGCCGCAGAGCGTGGGCCCCCCACCGTTTCGGCGCGCGTGGTCTCAACAGTCGCAGCTCCGACGAGCGACTTCAAGGTTTGTTCGCTTCCTTGTCGCTCACTGGTCGCGCTGGACCCGGGGAGCGAAGACGCGATTGCAACCGTCGAAGTCGGGGTCGGCTGTGTGAAAGAGCGGCCAGTGGTCGTGTTGCCGGCGGCATCCTTCGAGTTGTTTGAGCTGTCCTGTCCAGCGCCCGTAGATTGATGCTCGGCGTTCGCGGCCTGGCCGGTGGAGTGTGCGTGGGACGTGTCTGAGTTGTGCGACAGCTTGGATGAGTTGGCAGTGTTTGGGGACGGCTCTGAGGCGATGGGCGATGCGGGAGCTTCTGCGCGGTGCTGAGAGCGTCTGCGGGCAGAAGCACTGGGCGTGTCCGCGGCCCCGGTTCCGAGGTCGTGATCATCCGTGCGGTTGGAAGCGCTGGAGGGCTGCACGCTCTCGGGGTGCACCGGAGATTTGAGAAGTTCGGCGGCGGCGCGCGAGGGATCGGGGAGGTTGGTGGCCGAGGTGTCGGTGGATTGGGCGGACTCCGAGGCCTTCTTCTTCGAGTTGCTCTCGTCGCCGCGTCGGGTTGCGGAACGGCCCTGTGTCGAAGGGTCATCATTTTGGGCGGGAGTCCGACCGAAGTCCGCGCCCGACTCGATCGGACCTCCGAGAGTGAGGGCAGTGAGGTTCGGCTGGAGCACGTCCGCGATGGTTTGCGCAAAGTCAGCGCCGCCCTGAGGAGGACTTTGCGCAGCAGGGCGGGCGGTTCGCGTGGCGTTGGTTTGGCGTGAGGGGGTCTGCGGCTCAACGGCTTGGATCATTGGCTTGGGCTCCGCGAATCACGGGGGGAACCCCGCGTACTCGGAGCTTTTCAAGCAATTCGGCTGCCAGCTTCGGGTCGTCCTTGAGGAACTCCTGAATAACCTTGGCGCGGATTCCCTCGTCCATGGCGTTGAGGTAGGAGACGACCTGAGCCTTGCCAGCCGCGGCCGGGTCGGTCATCGTGGCACCGAGCTGTGTCGGCGTGTTGGCGCTGATGGCGCCGTCCTTGGGTGATGCGAGCCTGGGCTGAGGCGGGGCGTCGGTTGTGTTCTGGGCCGTGGCGAGCATGATCTCTTTTAGCGCCGCCTTGGCCCGTTCGGGCTTGAGCGCTTCGAGCACGCCGAGGGTCTTCTTGAACTGCTCGGCACCGACGGTCTCGCGGGACTTGGAGGTCAGTTGCTCGAACTCCTGCTTGGCTTGTGCGATTTGCGATTTGAGCGCTTCGAACTGCGTGAGTTTCTCGGCGAGGCTTCGTTGCAACGAAACATTCTCGTCGGAAAGACGCTGGGCGCGCTGGCGGTCGATCTCCGTCGCTTCCACGCGGGCATGGAGGCGTTCCTCGGCGGTCAGCGCGGGGCGTGCTGCCTTGGACTGCTCTTCCAGGTTTTTAATCTCGGCTTGGGCTGCGGTCTTGAGCTGCGCGGCCTCCTCTGCGGTTTGTTTGACGGTTTTAGAGAACAACTGCCGCACCTGTTCGAGCCGTGCGCCATCGAGGCGGTTGCTGGTCTGGAGCCAACCGACGACGCCCAAGAGCGCGAGCACGTTTGCGACCGCGAGTACGGATAATGCGAGCCAGAGAGTTTTCACGTGATGTCCTCCTGCCTGGAAGCACCGATGATCGCCATTTCGTCGAGGGCCGCAGCCTCGCGCCGGCTTTGAGCGTCTTTCCAGGCCTCGAATCGACGCTCTTTCAGAACCTCGACGGCGCGACGGCGTGTGGTGGCCTCGATGAGTTCGAGGCGCGCGGCGTCGAGCCGGTGGTGCACGCCAGCCAGTTGGATAACGGACTGCTGGGCCTTGGCGACGAGATGGAGAGAGGCGCTGGCCTGCATGCGCACGGTTCGGAGATCGACACCGCGATGTTCACGAGACGTTTGTTCTGAAGCGAGATGCTCGCGAAGGTCTGCTTGCTCGCGGACGAGCTGTCGCTGATGACCACGGATGGTTTCTTCGATTCCCATGCGCGTGGTTTCGAGCTGCGCCACCGCGAGTTGCTTGGTACGTTCGACGCCGCGGCGTTGTTCGAGGACGGCTTCGAGCTGGAATCGGAACTTGGCCAAAGCGTGATCTCCTAGCGGGACCGGGTTTTCATCGCTCGCTGCGTGGCATCGGTAATCTGAGTCGCGAGCTTGATCATCGCGGTCTTCGAATCTTGGAACGGTTGAGCGTCGCTGCCACTCTGGCGGAGGATCGCGATGATCGCGGCCTGATGTTCGATAGCTACGTCGGCTTCGGGGTTGGAGCCGCGGGCGTAAGCGCCGATCTGCACGAGGTCCTCAATCTCGCGGTAGAGCGCGAGCGTGCGGACGAGTTGGCGACGTGCGGACTGGTGCGCGGTATCGGTCACGTCGTCGCCGACGCGGCTGATCGAATCGAGAACGTCGATCGCGGGGTAGTGGGCCTTCTGCGCGAGCTTGCGGGAGAGAATGATGTGGCCATCGAGGATGCCGCGCGCGGCGTCAGCGATTGGCTCGGACATGTCATCGCCTTCAACAAGGATGGTGTAAAGGCCGGTGACCGAGCCGCCTTTGGCTGGCTTCGCGGTGTTGGCGATCGCGCTGGTCTGGATCGCACTGGTTTCGATCGCGCCCGCTCGTTCGAGCAGCAGAGCCATGCTGGAAAAGACGCTAGGCGTGTAACCTTTCGTGGCTGGCGGCTCGCCGACGGAAAGGCCGACTTGTCGCTGGGCGTGCGCGAAGCGTGTGACCGAGTCCATCATGAGGAGGACGTCTGCGCCCTGGTCGCGGAAGTGTTCGGCGCACGTACACGCGAGCTTGGCGGCCCGGATCCTGAGCAGCGGCGACTCGTCGCCGGTCGCAACGACAACCACAGAGCGTGCGAGACCTTCGGGGCCGAGACTGTGCTCGATGAAATCCTTCACTTCTCGGCCTCGCTCACCGATCAGGGCGATGACGTTGACGTCGGCGTTGGTGCGGCGCGCGATGGTTCCGAGGAGCGTTGACTTTCCTACTCCGGGCCCCGCGAAGACGCCGAGCCGTTGCCCTCGACCCATCGGAGTGAACAGGTCCACGGCGCGCACGCCTGTGAGCAGTTGTTCGTTGATCCGTCGGCGTGTCATGGCCCGGATCGGTTCGGGGTTGATGGCGCGGGCAACAACGTCTCGGATCGCGGGCTTGAGATCGACGGGTCGGCCCAGGCCGTCAACGACACGGCCGAGAAGACCGCGCCCGACGGGCCCGGACTGCTGCGACTGGATGCCGTAAACGGGGTCTCCGGCGCGGATGCCGGCGGCCTGACCGAGCAGCATGACGATGGCGTGCTCGCGCGTGAATCCGACGATCTCGCCCATGGTCGGTGCTCGCTGAGAGTTCAGCGTGCCGATCGAGACCATGGAACCGACGGGGAGCGGGAGTTCGTCGACGAGGATGGTGAGGCCGCGGAGCGCGCTGACGACTCCGCGGATGCGGAGAGGTTGGACATGAGTGAGTGTTTCGAAGGAGGATGCGATCGATGTCATGCGTCACCGTTCTTTCGAGGGTCGTCTTTGCGTTGCGCAGCGAGATCTCCTGCTGAAGTGGCTGGCTGGTTTGGCAATTCCGTAGTACTGGCCGTCTGCTGGGATGAGTTGTCTGTGTTGATCGCGGGAGGCATGATCGCAGGATGATCGGGCAGCAAACTCGACACAATTCTTTGGAGCTGGGTTTCGATCGAGGCGTCAATCTCGCCGCCACTGGCGGACACGGCGATGCATCCGCCGCGTGAGATCGTGCTGTCGATCACGATCTCGACATGTTCGGCCGCGGTGTAGCGTTGCATGAGTGAGGGCATCGCGGCACGGATGATGGGCTCGTCAGCGGCGCAGAGGCGCACGCGGAGCTTGGTGGGCTTGGCGAGGGTTGCGAGCACGGCTTCGAGCTGGCCTCGCACGATGCTCTGGTCGAGCGTGATCACGCGTTTGACGATCATCTGCGCGGCCTGCGTCGCCAGCGCGATCACGCTCTGGTTGGCATCCAGAAGTAGTTGCACGCGATCGTTCTCAAATCGAGCGAGGGCTGCGACCCAACCGGCTTCCAGTTCGGAAATTCGCTTCTTGGATTCCTGAAGCGCGGCCTCGCGACCTGAGGCGGTGCCCTGCTGGAGGCCTTGCTCGTGACCTTCGCGGAGCCCCATGGCACGCCCTTCCTCGGCGGCGCCGGCGAGGAGCTTTGCACGCTGCGCCTCGGCGTCCACGATCGCTTTCGAAGCGTGCGCCGTGGCGGCCGACTTGATCTGCTCGCCCTGACGGAGGAGGTCTCCAAGGTCGAGCGCGACCGCGTTTCGGAAGTGCTGGTGAGTGTCGGCCTGTCGGATCAATGCCATAGTCTGTGTTGCTCAGGGGATGGGGTTAGATGATGAGCCCGGAGTCTCCGCCGCGGCCTTCGATAATGATGTCGCCAGATTCTTCGAGTCGTCGGACGGTGTCCACGATGCGTTGCTGGGCCGACTCCACGTCGCTGACACGCACCGGGCCCATGAACTGCATATTTTCTTTGATCATGCTTGCGGCCCGCTCGGACATGTTGGCGAAGATCTTGGCCTGCAGTTCCTGAGAGGCGGTCTTGAGCGCGAGGGCAAGTTCCTCGTTGTCGATCTCCTTGAGCACCGACTGGATGCCCTTGTCGTTGACGAGCATGACGTCCTCGAACACGAACATGAGTCGGCGGATCTGCTCGACAAGGTCCGGGTCCTCGGCCTCGAGACCTTCGAGGATTGCCTTTTCTGTCGCGCGATCAGCGAGGTTGAGGATCTCCGAAACGGTGGGCACTCCGCCAGCCTTCTCCATGGACTGGGTGAGCATGCTGGCGAGCCGGCTTTCGAGCCCGCGTTCGACCTCGCGGATCACCTCGGGGTTGGTCTGTTCCATGTTGGCGATGCGCTTGATGACCTCAATCTGCTTTTGCATGGGCAATCCGCCGAGGATTTCGGCGGCCTTGTGGTGCGGGAGATGGCAGACGATCAGCGCGATTGTTTGCGGGTGCTCGTCCTGGATGAACGTGAGGAGGTTCTCGCTCTCGGCGCGTTGAAGGAACGAGAACGGTGTCTTCTGCACCTGGGTTTGGATCTGCGCGAGCACGCGATCGGCGAGCTTGGGATCCATCGAGTCCTTGAGGATCGCCTTGGCGTATTCGAGGTTGCCCTCGTTGGCGAACTCGCTGGCGATCGAGAGGTGGTAGAACTCGCTGACCACCCCGGCTTGAAGATCCGATGGCACGCGTCCGAGCCCGGCGAGCTCGCGGGTTACTTCCTGCACCTGCTCGGCGTCCATCAGCTTGAGGATCGCGGACGCGGGCACGGGCCCGAGCGCGAGCAGGAGGATCGCGGCCTTGGTGAGGCCGTCGAGCTCTTCCGGGTTGGTCGGTAATTTATCGTGAGGTTTGCGAGTCATCGTGGTTCTTTCCGCATTTCAATGTCAGCGTTCACGCTGGCGTGATCAGCCCGATTTGTCAACCTGGCGCAGAGCGGGTCGTGCGCTTGCTCAGCGGACGAGTTTGCCTCATTGCTCGACGGTGACCCAGCGGTTCAGCAGCTTGGCAGCGTCCTCGGGGCTTCGCTTCACAAGGTCGCCGACTTGTTCGAGCATCTTGTTGGCGGCGACGTCGTGCTCGTTGACCTCGATGCCCGCGAGCGGCGAGTCTGACTCGTCGGCCTCGCCGATCATGTCGGTCTTTGTTTCCAAGGCCGGAGGCAGCCCGACAAGCTCTTCGGCCGTGGGCATCGCGGGCTTTTGTGAGGCCTTGCGCACCATCAAGAACATCATGCCGACGGCGGCGAGAGCCAGCATGCCGAGAATGGCTTTGTCGATGATGCCCCCGCCCAGCGCGAGGATCGATCCGGTCGCTCCGCCAGCTCCCGCGCCAGACCTGCCCGAGATTCCGGGGGCTCCGACGACCCCGCTCGCCACGACATCGAACGGGATCAGAGACACTGCGATGTTTCCCGCGAGGACTTTCGCCAGCCCCGCGACGTCGGCCGCGGTGCGCACGTCGGCGGACATCGCGAGCACGTGGGGGAGAATCATGGACTGGATCGCGGGCTTGATCTCATCGTTAAACCGCTTCTGAATATCAGCGTCAGTAGGCTCGACGGCCGGCGTTGCGCTGGGCACTGCTCCGGGCGCTGCGGCGTTCGCACCGGCGCCGGGCGCTGCCTGCTTGATAAGCCCGACCACATAGGAGCGTGGGACGTTCATAGACACGGCGAGCATCGTCGGCATGCCCTTGGGATCGATCTGCTCTTCGACGCGTGTGCCGACGTGGTTCTCCATGTCACGGTCTTCTGAGGACTGATTGGTTGAGCTGCCCGCTTTGCCGTTGGTTTTCGTGATGTCGGCCGTGGTGTTGGATCCGAGGCCCGGCTCAGACCCGGGAGCGGCTTGGTTGCTGGTGTTGGACGTCTCGTTGGTCTTCTTTAACAGCGCGATTGTGCCTGCGCCCTTCTCAAGGTGGCTGGTCGTTACGGCCTTCTGCCGCGTCACGTCGACCTTCGCGGTGACGGTGATGATCGCTCCGGCGATGTACGAGAACTGTTCGGCAAGCTTGGCTTGCATCATCGTTTCGACCCTTGCAGCCTGATCGAGATAGAGCGAGGGCATCGAGTCGCCGTCGCTGGTGGGTTTGCGTTGTCGGCCGCCGTGCGCGCCGTCGATCACACGCACGTCTTGGACGCGCATCCCTGCTTTTGAGCCGGCGATGAGCTGCGCGATTCCATCGACAGATTCCTGCGTGAGCGTCGCGCCGTTCTTGGTAAACACCATGGCGGACGCGGTGGGGAGGAGCACGGCCTTGCCCAGGCCGGTGCGGTCGGGAGCATCGATGATAACGGTCGCGCGTTCGATGCCGGTGAAGTTCGAGATGACCGCGGAGAGCTCGTTCTGCAGAGCGACGTTGTAGAGCTGCTCGTTCTGCTGACGTGACATCTGCCAGCTCTGACTCTGGATGATGTTGCGAAAGAGGAGCGCGGTGTCGGCCGGGGCGCTGCCAGACTGCACAACCGCGGCACGAGCCTTGTCAACCATCTCGACGGGGACAACGACCACACCACCACGCTCGGAGAACGGGATGTTCTTTTCGCTGAGTGTTTTCTTGATCCGTTCCTGTTCGGCCGCGGGAACCGAGGGCGCGACCTCCCTCATCTGGCTTGCGCCGCTGTACTGCGCGACCACAAACATCGACATCGCGATGATGACAACAAGGCTTCCGACAAGCAGCTTCTGCGTGGCGTTGAGCTGACCAAGGTTTTTGGAGATGGTGGCGAGGATCCGGCGCAGCTTGTCCATTCGGTCGGCCTCCGTGCCGGGAAGGTGGCGCGATCCTCGCGCCACTTCGCCAAAGTCCGTCGCGCACGCCGCGAAGCCGAACCGTTGCGAGATGATCCATTCGGACTCTCAACAGCTTCCGCATCAGCAGCGGGGCGTAAGGACCGAGAAAGATTGCGCGTCTCGCGCAATTCCGGTGCTCTCTCTGGTAAACATTGCGCGTTGTGTTACCTGAACGATCGTCCGCGATCACCGGGAAACGATCGCTCCCGAGAGGTGCGCTCGCGATGCGGCGTGCCGGCACCCGTCCGGCCGTCTGGTGGCCATGGAGACGATCTGCATCGCCACGAAAACGCCCCGTGAGATCCGAGGATCGTCACGAGGCGCGCGTGTTTCATAGAGAATGGCTGATCGAATGCTCGATCAGACGCGCATCTGTTTCACTTCCTCGTAAGCCTCCATAACCTTGTTTCGCACGGATTGGAGCATGCGGAACGCGGTGTCGGCCTTCTGCGTCGCGAGCACGACGCCCTCAAGATCCCCGCGCTTCCCCGTGTGCAGGTCCTCGATGGCGCGGGTCGCGTCCTGCTGCATCGAGTTGACCTGCTTGAGATTATCGAGCAGCACGTCTTTGAACGACGACTGCCCCTCCGCGAGGGGGCGCGGCGAAGTACCGGCCACATTCTGCCCGATCTCGCGGGCCTCGATACCACTGATAAATCTGAGCGGATCCGCCATCGCCGACTCCTCACTGCTGACTGGTCTCGGTCATGAACGGACCGCGCAAGTACTGCACGCGCAGGCCCGGCACTTGCTGTTTGCACGCTAGGCCAAGAGCCGGAGCGCCTGTCCCATCATCGTCTTGGCGGCCTCCGCGGCCACCACATTTGCTTCGTAAGCACGCGATGCCTCCATGGCATTCACCTGCTCCCACACCGGGTTCACGTTGGTCCCGGGGACATACCCGGCGTTGGGTCCGCTTTTGTAGGCGTGCGGGTTTTCCGGATCGTACGACGCCATCTGAAGCGGCGAAGAATCCAGATCGATCGCCGCGACATGCACGCCCATCGCGCGGCCCTCGGGCGTGGTCGCGGTCGGATCGCCGGGTGCGAGGCCGATGATCCGGCGCCGATACGGATCGACGTTGCCCGCGGAATCAAGGATCGCGTTTCGGTTGGCGATGTTCGCGGCGATGACCTGCAGGCGCGTGCGCTGCGCGATCATGCCGCTGGTGGAGATGTCGAGGGAGCCGTACATGAATCGAGGTCCTTCTCGGGCGTGTTACCCGTAAGCCGCTGGTTCAGGAGCGTTGGGAGATGGCGACCTTGAGCAGATCGAATCTGGTGCGGAGCAAGTCTGTCGCCACGCGAAAACTGCCCGCATTTTCGACCTGTGCCTGCATGAGTCGCTCGAGGTCGCGGTTGTTTCGGTCGTGCGCGAGGATGCCGCCAGATGGTGTTCGAGGGTCGAGAATCAGATCGCCCGCGGCGGTCTGACGGATCTCGGACGATTTACCGAGCACGAACGGTGCCGAGTCCACTCTCGCCTCGCGGCGACGATCCACCGCCTCCGAGAGCAGCTTGCGAAAACCCGAGATGGAAACATCCACCTGAAGGAATCCTGGGGTTTCGATGTTGGCGATGTTGTGGGCAATCATTTTCTGTCGCTGCGCGGCGAACTTCACGGCCGTTTCAAGAAGCGGGATTGAACCCGAGTTGAGAAGATCACTCAAGGGCATCTTCTGGTTCCTTTCGCAAGTTCCGGGCCACGGCTTGGTCGGGTATCTGGTTCGCGCCTGCATCTGCGTCTGCATCTGCGTCTGCCCGCGAAGGGGGCGACATGCTTGGGCGGCGGGGCCTCACAAGGTTCGTTCCACCAACTGGCACTGCTTCCATTTCTTGAGCTTGAGCCCGAGTGTGCGCACCCCGATGCCCAGCACGTGAGCGGTCTTCTGTCGGTGTCCGTTGAACCGTTGCAGCGTAAGCACCACGGCGTCGCGCTCGATGTCCTCAAGAGTTCGCTCGGTGTCGCCGCTCGGCGCCGACGACTCCGGAGCGCTCTGGCTGAGGCCGGGCCTGGGCTCGATCATCGCTGGCTCGGGCTGCGATTCGCGTGCCTCGAGCTTGCGATCTGTGAACAACACGGGCACGAGATTCGATGCGGCGGCCGCGGCGATCCAAGGCTCGATCAGCCGTGCGGATATCGTCCGAGACCCGCCGCAGCCGCCCAGCACAACGGCGCGCTCGCAGATATTCTGCAGCTCGCGCACGTTGCCGGGCCATTGATAGCGGGCGAGCAGATCGCTGGCGTCGGGATCGATGGACATGAGAGGCCGACCTTCGCGCTGGCAGATGATGTTCACAAAGTGCTCGGCCAGCATGGGTACGTCTCCGCGCCGTTCACGCAGAGCCGGGAGCGACAGCGGGAGCACGTTAAGGCGGAAGTAAAGATCCTGCCTGAACTCGCCCTTTGCGACCGCCCGTGGGAGGTCCTTGTTGCTCGTCGCGACGACGCGCACGTCCACGCCGATCGTCAGGCTTGATCCGACGCGCTCGAACGCGCGTTCTTGAAGCACACGCAAGAGCTTCGCCTGGATCTGAGGGCTCACCTCGCTGACCTCATCGAGGAGCAGCGTCCCGCCGTCGGCCAGCTCAAACCGCCCCTTGCGTGTTCTCTCCGCTCCGGTGAACGCTCCTCGTTCGTGCCCGAAGAGCTCGCTCTCGAGCAGCGACTCGGAGAGCGCCGCGCAGTTGACGGCCAGGAACGGCCCGGAAGCTCGCGGGCTTACCTCGTGGATCGCTCGCGCCACCACTTCCTTGCCCGAGCCGGACTCGCCCGTGATGAGCACCGTGCCGTGCGAGCCGCCGACGGCCTTGACTTGCTCCTGGACATCGATCATCGCTGGCGACGTACCGATGAGACGCGCGATCCCGCCGCACGCTGGCGAAGGAGTTCCGCCGCCGGGCAGGCCGGGCACGCCGTGTGGCACCGGCACGCACTCGCCCGCTCGTCCGGCGTTGATGCGAAGGACACGGTTTTCGCGCACGACACGGCCATGCTCGATCGCTCGTTTGACCGCGATGATGAGCTCGTCACCTTCGAACGGCTTGGTGAGATAGTCGAACGCGCCGCGCCGCATCGCGTCAACGGCCGTGGAGATCGTACCGAAGGCGGTCATGAGGATTACTGGCAGCTCGTCATCGAGCTCTTGAATGCGATCGATGAGCTCGATCCCGCTCAGCCCCGGCATTTTGAGATCGCTGACCACCGCGTCGGGCCGCTTCTTGGCGATCGCAGCCAGCGCGGACTCGGCGTCGGGCGCGGTCCACACGGTGAGCCCAGTGCGCTGCAGCGTGGTGGCCACGCTGTCGCGCATCATTTCTTTGTCGTCAACAACCAGAACGATGGGCATTCCTTGTCTCCAATGTCGCGTTGTGGCGGGCGGGGGCGTCGGCGTTCGCTTCAGATCGCGGTGCACTCGGGGTGTGTCAAGCGGCTTGGGAAAGTTCCGTGGCAGGGTGATGAGCGGGGAAGAGCAGTTCGACCGTCGTTCCTCGGCGATCGTCGTCGTGTGCACCTTCGGCTGAGGCGTTGTCGATGACGGCGACGCGTCCGCCATGAGCGTCGACGATGCGATGCACGATCGCGAGGCCCAAGCCGGTGCCCGTGGACCTGGTTGTGAAGAACGGGTTGAACATGCGGGCGACCACGTCGGCGCTGACCCCGGGGCCGGTGTCTCGCACGGACAGGACGTGGAATCGCTGAAGGTTCCCCTGCGCGTCCGAGCACTCTCGTGCGAGAGTGTCGATCACGAGGCGGTGCTCGAAGCCGGGCTGGCGTGCCGCAGCCTCGTCGATAGCCTCGAATCCGTTGCGGATCACGTTGACCAGCGCCTGCTGCACGAGCGAGCGGTCGGCGTGGAACTCGCTCACCGTCGTGGCGCCGCGTGACGTTCGCAGGATGTCGGCCCGGACGATCTCAGCGGCGCGCCAGCCGCGGACACCGTCGTGGCAGCACGCTTCGAGCGACTGGGTGATGAGATCAACCGCGTCGCAGGGCGCGGTCCGTAGCGAGAACTCGCGCGAGAATGTGAGCACGTCGCCGACGATCGCGTCGAGCCCGCAGGCCGCGGTATCGATCTTGCGGACGGTCTGACGTTCGCTCGGCCTGTCGGCAAGGTCTTGATCGAGCATGCGGGCGTAGAGGCGGATCGAGCCGAGCGGGTTGCGGACTTCGTGCGCGATGCCAGCCGCCATCTCACCCAGCGCCGCGAGTCGCCGCGAACGTTCGAGCTGCTCGTTGGCGCGAGAGAGCTCCGCGTTCAGCCGGCCGACTTCGCCACGGAGCTGATCGTGCGTCGCCTCGAGTCTTGTCGTCACCTCGCTGAAGCACGCGATGAGTTCCGCCAGGTCGCCTGGCGAGATCAGGGCGCGGTCCGAGGGCTCACCGTTCGATTCGGGCAGGGCCGCCGCTGTCGTGCTCGACGTTTGATGAAGGCATTCGGTGCTCATTAGACCTCCCGATCTTGAAAGCGTGGGCTTTCCTTGTTCGGCTCGCCGTACGCGGTCGTCGCTGCCCGCGAGATCGACAGCCCGGCGAGTTGGGTGGCGATCACCGTGCGTCGCCGCACCATGCGTTCGTTGTCGTCGTTGTCATCGGACGCGACCTTGGACGCAAGGTGTGCGATCGAGTCGATCCGCGCCTGCACGTCGTCGCGCTCTTGCAGCGTGCCGCTGGCCGAAGCGCTCTCCCATTCATCGTTGAGCGGCTGGAACAGGCCATCGGCGTGCTGGAGCTCGTGCACAACACGTTCACGCTTCGCGAGCACCTCGAAGAGCGACTCTGGATCCTCTGCATCGATCAGCTCGCGCTGCCGATCTCTCATTGAATCGAGCGACCGGTAAAGACTCTCGATCGTGGAAAGCTGGGCCACCAGCCGATCGTGCAGAGATTCAGGCTGGGCACCCGTCCTTGGTTGGACGCTTCGGGGTTTGGAATGAGACCGAGTCGCCGCTCTGGCCCGGGCGGTGGTCGCGGCGGTATTCTGTTTTTTCTCGGCCATCCTGGCCCTCTCTTTCTCGCCCGCTCTCGGGCGGTCGTTGACCTAGTTCTTCTGGGCCCCGGAGGTTTCCGCGGAAGCTTCGCGCGTTCTCGTGAGTTCGTCGGTCGCGTCTAGCCAGCGCTGCCAGTCGCGGCGCGTCATGGGCAGGTTGGGGTCGTTCCACGCCGCGTCGGGGAGGCTGGCGTAAAACCGCCGTGCGTACTCGTTGGCCGTCGCGGCTCGCTTGACGTCGCCGAGCTTCAGGTACGAGTTCACGATCTGCACCATCGCGACGAGAGAGGCCGGGTCGCCCGCGTAACGATCGCGGGCGGCGTCGTACTTGCGGATCGCCCCCTCGTAGTCGCCCAGCTCGAAGGCGCAGTCGGCGCTGTATAAGTGTGAGTTGCGGAGGAAGACCTCTTCGATGGCGCTGCGTCGCTTCGAATCCTTGGCCTCGATCGATCGGCGCACGGCGTCGAACATCTCTTGAGCCCGCACGAGCCGACCGCTCCGTACCTTTTCCATCTCGCGGCGTTGCGCGTCTGGCAAGGCCTCGCCGAGCTTGGTCTCGATCACCCGCGCCGAAAGCCGGCACGCGTCGGCGAGCTTAAAGCGTGCGGCATCGATCCGCTCTACTTTGGGGAATCGCTGCTGGGCCTCGTCGAGCCGAGTGATGGCCTGCGCGAAGAGGTCGCCCGCGTCGATGCCCCCTCCGGTCTCGCCCGTCGGAGACTTGGCAAGGGCGGCGCGACCCTTGTCGTAGAGGAGTTCCCCCACCGCGATCAGCGCGTCTCGGAAGTTGTCGGTGTTAGGACCGCCGAGAGAGCCGCCGACGACCGTGTTCAGCAGGTCCATCGCGCGGTCGTCGTTGTCGGGGTTGTTGTCGAGCAGATAGGCTTGCGCCAGCGGCACATAGCTATCATCCGCGAATCTGCCCGAGTCGGGTGACTCGATCAGCCCGGATAGGATCGCCGCCGCGTCCGACAGCTCGCCGCGAGCTTTGTGCGCCTGGGCGAGGCGGAAGCTGGCCTCGGACTGCCTGGGATCGCC
>CAZIMT010000008.1:6996-18255 GCA_964540295.1 uncultured Phycisphaeraceae bacterium | reverse complement strand
GAGCTTTGTGCGCCTGGGCGAGGCGGAAGCTGGCCTCGGACTGCCTGGGATCGCCGGGGAAGCCGGTGCGGAACTCCTGCAGCGCGGTCATGGCGAGTTCGTGATCACCGCCGCGGTCGGCGCAGTCGGCCGCGGACCAGAGTGAATCGGCGTAATCCTTGCTGCTCTCAAGCACCAGCCGCGCCGCGTGCTGGCCGAGGTACCGAGCGGCATCGAGGTAATACTGCTTCATCACGGAGTTTGAGGCGCTCCGCTGGCCCTCTTCAAGCTCAGGGTTGTTCGCGCTCAAGGCGGCCTCTTGAGCCTGCTTGAGGTTGATGAGCCCGATGCTCTTGAGCAGCGGCGTGGGGCACGCCTCGGGTCCGTACAGCAGCTCGCCCAGCAAGGCGTACCGCTGGGCCAGCGTCGCGTCCCCCGCATTGAATGCTTCGTCGGCCAGCCTCGTGAGCGAACGCCCGACGATCTCCGGGGTTGTCTCGTTCTCCGTCGCGGCGTGCCCGCGTTTGAGCTGCTCGACCAGCTCTGAGAACAGATCGAGCGATCGATCGGTCTCGCCCTTGGAGGCGTTGACTTCCGCCAGCCCGAGCTGGGCTGCCAACGCGACCGGCGTGCCCGCGAGATGGGCGACGATCCACTCGTAGCGTTCCTTGGCGTCGTCGGTTTCCTTGCCGAGTTCCGCGACTTTGCCGAGCATCAGCTGGGCACGCCCCATCTCTTCAGAGGATGGCTCGACCAACGCGGCGGCTCGCTCGAACTGCCGCGTGGCCTCGGGCACGACGTTGTTCTTGAAATACGCTTCGCCCAGCGCAAGATACAGATCGCCCAGGTCGGCGGTCGTGGTTGCGGCCAGCCTCGGGAGAGCCTTGAGCAGCCGCGCGATGGCGTCGTCGGCCTGGCCCGCGTCGAGCATGATGCGAGTCTGGTGCGCGATCGCCCACACCTTAAGATCACGCGGGAGTTCTGGCTCGGTCAGAAGATCGTTGAGTAACTGAACGGTCATGGCGATCGCGGGTTTCCCGCTCGCGAGAGTCTTCTCGATCATCGCCCGCACCAGAGAGAATCGCAAGGCGGGACGAATTTCGCGCAGACTCTTGGATCGCTCCACGGCCTCGTTGATCTCGTTGAGCGCGATGTAGGAATCGACCAAATAGGCCGAGTCCGACGGCGAGAGCTTCGCGAACTCGCGCTCGGCTTGGAGATATTCGTCCACGACGTTGCGGTAGTTCTCTGGGCGTTTGGTCGTTGCGGCCTGCTGCCAGAGATAGATCGTCCGCGCGACAAGCGTGTGGAACAGACGACGATTGTCGGCGGTGATCGCGGGCTGATCGAGGTACGGAAGGATCCGCGCGTTCAGCTGGTCGAGCGCGTCCTCGTACTTCTGCTCGTCGATTGTGGTCTGAATCTCCTGGAGGATCGCGGTGAAGTCCGGCTTGGGGCGCTTCGAAGCCACGCTCATCACGGCACCCACCAGCAGCACGATGGACAGCACGAGCACCGGGATCTGCCAGACCTCGGCGAACGTTCGCGGTGCCGCTGGCTTCGCGGCTGGCTTGACGGCAGCTTTGGCACCGGGGCTCGCAGCAGGCGTGGGAGCTGGCTTGGACTGGTCAGACTTTGTCGCCGTTGCGCTCGTCACCGGATCTCCCGAAGAACCGACGGCCGTCGCGGCGTCCATGCCGCGCCGACCGACCGGTCTTTGCGCTTCATCGGACACGGGTCGGCGGAAAGATTGAGACGAGAGCGCGGAAGCTGCGCTCCACGGGACTCACACCGGGTCGGCGTGATTACCGGTCCAGCAAGAACCCGGGGTTTCGCATTGATTTCTCGGGCGAATTGAGGTTCGATGCCGCTCAGCCGGGTTCAACCGCGGCTTTCGTTCTCATCGTTCGACTCTTCATCGTCTTCGGTGGGCAGGCACACGAGCGTGCGCGAGAGCGCGTCGCCGCGATGACGCCCGGCGGATTCCATGAGGCCGAGTATCGCTGCCGGTGCCGCCAGCCACTTGACGAGGTTTCGCACCAGCGCCTGCCAGAACTTGGGCGCCGTCGCCTTGGCGTCGGTGGCCCGCGCGTCCACCACGGCACATCTCGTCATCGCCTTGCCGAACGATCGCCCTGTCAGCCACTCGCCAACCGTTCCCATCACCAACCCGATCAGGATCGCCGAGCCCAGCACCCACAGCGCCTCGCCGGAAAATATCCGGTTCGGGCCGAGCAGGTCCAACATCGGAACGCCCCACACTTTGTCGGCGATCAGGATCGCGGTGGCGAGGTCGATGATCCCGGCGAGGGCGCGGCGTCCAGGTTCGGCCATGGTGGTGCCGCGCGGCAGATGGAACACGCCGTTGTCGGGCTCGCGCGTCAGCACCAAGATCAGCACCACGATCATCACGAGCACCAGCACGCCCGCGAGGAGTTGGACCTCGAACGCGGAGACCGGGCCGTCGCCGCGTTGCGGGCCCGCGAAGAGGACCGCGCCAGTAAACACGGAGATCTCGCGGACTTCGAGGTGGCCGCGCACGCGGACGTTGCTGGGCTTGGGTGTTCCGGTGGGATCGCTGGCTTGGGGTGAAAGCGGGAGAGTCTTGGACGAAGCGTTCGGGGTCTCTATCGGCGCGGGAAAACTCCTGCGCTGCGCGCGCGATCCGCTTTCAGCCCCCTCGGGTTCCTTCTCAAGCCACACGATCGCCACACGCGACGCGTCCTCGACGGGCACCACACCGAAGACTCCGCCGACGCCGGGGACGGTGGCCAGTTCATAGGACGATTGCCGCGTGATCGTGCCCACGACCACCGAGCCGTCGTCACGCCCGCCGACATAGGTCAGCACGCCGTTGATCTCGCCGATCCAAGGCCCGGCGAGCCCGCGCCGGGCCAGCGAGCCGTCGGCGGCGTAGGGCTGCATGCTCCAGAGAACCCTGTACTCGGTCAAGTCGGCGGCGGCGTCCTCGGTCTGGACCGGGCTGAGCGAGCCTTCGCGCGGCTCGCGGAGCCTGCGTTTGGAGCGTGGTTCGGGGCGATCAAAGGATGGCGCGGTGATCTGCGCGGACCAAACTTCCATGCCGCCGTTGCCGCTCACCGTAAGAATCGCCGCGCGACCGTCGAGCGCGATGAGGCGTGAGGCGCTGTCCCAGCCGCGGCCGATCAACGGGCTCGGTGGGTCGATCTCGTTCCAACCGCGTTCGTCAAGAAGCAGGAGCTGGCCATCAACGAGCGCGACGGGTCCGATGCCGGTGCCGATGAACCCGTCCACTTGGCCTCGCGCGGGGAGGTCTGGGTGCTCGAGCAGGTGCCCGTCGGGCTCGAAGTACCACAGGTCCCCCACCGCCGACGGCAGTGCTCGTAGCGATTCCACTGATCGGCGCGCGGCGACGCCCGCGATCTCGGGTACGTCGGAGATCACGTAGACGCGGTCGCCGATTCCGGCGATTGCCACCGGCGGAACCTTTAGTTCTCGAGCCTGTCGCATGGTGCCGTCAAGCGCGGCTTTGGTGAGACCGGGCTTGCGAGGCGGGACGTGGACCAAGGCCGTGCCGCTCATGGACGGCACCGCGACCCACCCGTGCGATTGCCCAGGGCTGGAACCTGGGCCCGCGCCAGGACCGACCCCTTGGCCGTCGCCGTTCCCGGCCCAGGGTGAGACGCCGCCGCTGCCTGAAGCGTAAAGCACGGGCTGCGCGTTGCACGCGGACGCGAGACCGAACAGCGCAGACCAGCCCGAGATCACGATCGCAACAACCGCGATCGAGCGCCAGATTCCGTGAGTTGCGTTCGGAGTTGGCATGAGTTTCCTGGGCCAGGACCGCATTCAGGGCACCGTCCCGCGTGCGGGGGCCACGGTCTGAGCGGGGGCGGTGGACGGCTGGTCAATCGACCCGACCGACTTCACGCCGTATTCCTGCGCGAGCGATTCGAAGCTGAACGCTCGTGCCTTGATCTTTGCGCCGCGGTTCTCCGGGTCGCGCAGCCAGAGCGTGACCTGAGTCGAAGTGGCGGGCACATCGACGAACACGCGGGCCGCCACGCGAACAACCAGGCTGACTTTCCCGGCGACGATCGCGCCCTCGTACTCGGTCAGCCGCGCCACCGCCAGAGGCCCGCCAGCCTTGTCGCGCAGCTCGATCTCGACTGGTTCCAATCGCTCGGGGTCGAGTCTTAGCAGGCGATCTCCCCAGCGGCCCGGCACGGTGACTTCGACGGTGCGGCCGTCCACCGACCAGCGCGGCGCGGTTCGCAGCTTCACGGGCGTGATCCCGAGCAACTCGATAAGGTCGAGCGGGTGTACCGGGAGACCGGCCCGGCCCGCGAGCGTTGGCGTGGCCTTGGCGTGGGCACCGATGCGTGCGGACTTGTTGCGGATGTCGATCCACCAATACCGCTCGTCGTTGGAACCGAGTTCGAAGGCTGGCTCGCCGAGCTTGCCCACGGTGAAGTACAGATTGCGCGGCTGAACGAGTTGCAGGTGCCCCTCGCCCTGCTCGTCGATCTCGTTGCCGTCTTGGTCGATGGATTGGAAGCGGACGATCGCGCGTGCCCACATTCGATCAAGCCCGGCCACACGCGCGTTGTAGGCCGACTCGACCGCTTGCAACGTCGGCGGGGGGCCATCTCGAGTGACCGGTCCATTTCGCTGCTGAGTCATGCAGCTCGCGAGCCCGAGCATTAACAAGGCCGCGGCGAGCGTCGCGACAACTCTGGCCACCCGCCAAGCGATCATGCGGAGCCCTTCGTCGGAGCCGAGGCCATCGTTGATGCAGTTGACGCAGTTGATGCGGTTGATGCGGTTGATGCGGTTGATGCGGTTGATGCGGTGTTTGGATCGTCGATGGCCATGATCTCGCCGAGCTGCTGCATGACCGACTCCACCGTCTCGGGGTCGAGCTTGGGGTCGGCGACTTCCACCACGGTGGCCTCAGGCAGTTCGCCCGCTGGCCGCTTTGGTTTCACACGCAGCACCCCGGCCCGGCTTCCCTCGTAAACCAGCACACGCCGGCGCACCAGCATCAGCGCGAGCAGATACCGGAACGCAAGCCTTCGCGACTCGGTCGCTTCGCCAAGCCGCTCGAAGAGTTCCAGCAGTTCATCGTCGGCTAGCAACGCCGACTTCCGCGCGCTGGGTTCGGCGACGACGGTCCTCCACGACGCGAACAACGCCAGCGGCGGCTTGGGCCGGGCTCCGGATTCCCAAGCTTCTGTCGAAAAATCGAGCCGCTCGAGCTCTTCCTGCTCGTCACGCTCGACCAGCACCGCCACGTGGTGCTCGCCGACTTTGAGTTCACGATCGCTCGCGGCACAGCGGCCGGTGCCGCGAGAAATGGAATACGTCAGCCCGGACAGCACGCTCATGCGAGCAGTGTAGCCGGGGACGCCTGCCGCTCGGTCGATCGTGCGGGAGCAAGCGATGAGATGAGATGAGATGAGATGAGATCTGCGGCTCGGAGAGCCGCGGCTACCGCTCGTCGCAGTGTACTTGGAAGAACCGCTCGCCCGTCCCGCCCGGGCCGACTCGGAAACGCACTTGCTTGGCGCACTTGGGGCAGCGAGCCTGGTAGGACGTGCCGTCGGCGCTGCGGTATACCCGCTGATAGTGGCCCGAGCACCGGAACCACACCTGCAGAAAGGGCCGACGTTCGGACCCGGTGCGAGCGTTTCCGCCGCGGGCCGCAACCGGCTCGCGCATGCCGCCGACGCTCGCGACCGCTCGCGAAAACTCCACCGAGTCTGACCTGGGATCGGGAACTGACGAATTCATGATTCGTCGTCAGCATCGTCCAACAGAGTGCCACGACCTAAGCGACGGCACGCTCAGGGTCAGATTCAGAGGGCTTTGTTCAAAGATGTCTGAATCGGACCAGCAGGACCGAAACAAGAATCCCAGCGAATTCCCCTCCTGACAAAGACCTACTTTCGATCAACTCGGACCCGATCGGCCGATATACTGTCTCTCCTAGGCTCGTGGACCGCTCCGGCTCTTAGGCACTTGGCCGACCTTCGCACTCGTTCCGCTCGTTTCAGATACCTATGACCGGCACCCTGACAATCCTTCCCGACCCGCCGCCCCCGCCAACACCGGTCGGGCTTATCGCTGGCGGCGGCCTGCTCCCTCTCCTCGTTGCGCGCGGCCTGCGCCATGCCGGGCACCCAGTCCATGGCCTAGGCCTCTCGCGCCAGTACGACGCCGAGCTCCCGCCGATCTGTTCGTCCTTCCGCGACGTGGGCGTTCTCCGCGTGGGGACGTGGGGCCGTATCCTTTCCGGCATGGGCGTGCGGCACGCGATCATGGTCGGGCGGGTCGACAAGGCCAAGATGATGCACGACCCGCTCCGCATGGTCCGCAACATTCCAGACTGGCGGACGCTGGTGACATGGTACAAGCACCTGCGCTTTGACCGCCGCTCGCACGCCGTGCTCAACGCCATCGCCGAAGAGCTCGACCGCTGCGGCGTCTCGCTGCTCGATTCCACCGCCCCGATCCCTGATGAGATCGCCACCGCTGGCGTGATGACCAAGAAGCAGCCGACCCCCGGCCAGCGGGCCGACATCGAGTTCGCCTGGCCTCTGCTGACTCAGACGCTCCGCCTAGACATCGGTCAGGCGGTGGCCGTGCGTGAGAACGACATCATGGCCGTGGAGGCTGTCGAGGGCACCGACCGCATGATCGAGCGTGTCGGGCAGCTCTGCCGGACCAAGGGCTGGACGATGTGCAAGGGTGCCCGGGCTGGTCACGACCGCCGCTCGGACGTCCCCACCGTCGGCATGATGACCGTGGAGAACCTCGCCAAGCACGGCGGCGGCTGCATGGCCCTCGCGGCGGGCGACGTCATCATGCTCGACAAGCAGGACATGCTCGACCGAGCCGACAAGCTGGGCATTTCCATCGTCGGCGTCCCGCACGCCCAGGCGTGAGCGGATCGAGACCGGAACGCACGAATGCAACCCGCACTCCAGTACGTCTCTCGCGGCGGGCTAAAGCTCAAGCACGCCCTCGATACGTTCGCCGTTGACGTCACCGGCATGACCTGCGCCGACCTCGGTTGCAGCACTGGCGGCTTCACGGATTGCCTCCTGCAATCGGGGGCAACCAAAGTTCACGCCGTGGACACCGCGTACGGGGAGCTTGCGTGGAAACTTCGGCAAGACTCGCGCGTTCACGTCATGGAACGCCAGAACGCCTTACACGCCACGCCGCCCGCCGACGGCGTTGATCTCGTGGTCGTTGATTTAGGCTGGACCCCGCAGCATTTATTAGTGCCTGCCGCGTTGAAATGGCTGCGACCCGGCGGGCGGATCGTCTCGCTCGTCAAGCCGCACTACGAACTGAAATCGCTCGGACGAGAGCCTCTACCGCCGGGCGGGGTGCTCGATGAAACGCGAGCCGAGGAGATCACTGATCTCGTGATCGACCGTCTGCTCGCGCTTGGCGTGTGCGTGCTCAAAACCACGAAATCACCGATTCTGGGCGGCGCGAGGAAAAATCTCAGCTCGAAAACGGGCAAGGGCAACGCGGAATGGCTTGTGCTGCTGGCGTCGGGCTTATCGGCGTGGGGACGGGATGGGACGGGGCGGGATGAGATGAGGAAGGTCTCGACTTGGACGTAGGCTCAGCCCTTAGCCACTGGCTCCACCGCGCCATCGACAACTTTCCAGCCCTCGATCCCAGTCACACCTGGGTGCAGCATGACCCAGAGGCGTTCGAGCAGCATCTTTGTGCCCTGGCCCGTCGCGCCGCTCAGTTCCACCACGTTCTCTGGCTTGAGCTTGAGCGTCTTGCACAGCTTCTTGACGGCCTTGGTCCGTGCGGCCGCGTCGGGTAGCAGGTCCATCTTGTTCAGCGCGATCAACTCCGGCTTGTCGGCCAGCTCTTTCGAGTAATCACTAAGTTCCTTGCGGATCGTCTTGTAGTTGGCCGCGGGGTCGGACTCGTCGGCTGGCGCGACGTCCAGCATGTGCACGATCACGCGGGTGCGTTCGATGTGCCGCAGGAAGTCGTGCCCGAGCCCGGCACCTTGGGCCGCACCCTCGATAAGCCCCGGAATATCGGCCAACACCAGCTTGCGAGCCGGGTCGATCTCGGTGATCCCAAGCTGCGGGCTCAGGGTCGTGAACGGGTAGTTCCCGATCTTTGGATTGGCTCGCGTCAACGCCTTGAGCAGCGTCGATTTGCCAGCGTTGGGCATGCCCACGAACCCGACGTCCGCGATCAGCTTCAGCTCGAAACGAATCTCGAACTCTTCGCCCGCGCCGCCCGGCGTCGATTTCCGCGGCACCTGATTGGTGGACGATTTGAAGTGCTCGTTCCCCCACCCCCCGCGGCCGCCCTTGGCGACGACGAACGTCCCGCCCGGTGCCAGATCATGAAGCAACTCGCTCGTCCTGTGATTCAAGATGAGAGTCCCGGCCGGGAGGCGGATGACAAGGTCTGGCGCGTTCGCCCCGTGGCACTGCTTGCCGTAACCCGGCTCGCCGTCCTTGGCGGCCCAGAGCGGGATGCCTCGGAAGTCATAGAGCGTGTGCAGCCCGTCGTCGGCCGCGAACACGACGGAACCTCCGTTCCCACCGTCCCCCCCGTTGGGCCCTCCCTTGGGTGCGGCTTTTTCACGGCGAAACGCGATACAACCAGGCCCGCCATGCCCAGCTCGGACGGTAATTATGGCTTGATCGACAAACATGGAACTGAGGGTAGGAGGGCGGGAGCTTGAATACGTCCTTGGAACGCCCAAGCAGATTCCATACCCTCCGTCACGTCAAGATGATAAGCGACTTTGCGAAGGCTCATGCCTTTAGGTATACCTCGATCGACGACCCACAGGTGGTCGGAGAGCACTGCACAGTGACGCTCTCGTTGCAAGCGACCAACCGGGCGAGCAGAGCGACGTTTGATGTTTCAGAGATCGGCGTCTACACCGTTCGAGGCGGAACGGTCGTGCGAGAGCAGTTCTTTTACGACACGACGTGAGATCGTCTCGACCGCGCCGTCCTGAAACCTTACGGCTTTGGCCTCGCTCAAGATTGCTGGTGCGGTTACCTTCGCGTTGTTCATGATGAACCGGCTGATGCCACACGTGGGGATAATGAACGCGTCCGCAGGTTGCTGCGGGTGCTTCGCCAATCCCCCCTCCAGTTGGCTTCAAGACGCGATTTCGGCTATAGATCTTCTGGCCATCTGGTCGCAAACTCTCGCCTCGCTCAGGACCGAGCCTCTCTCGATTCCTGCAATCAATCCTCTATTGCCCGGGGTCGGCTCGAAACCGGGCGACCCACCGGTTCGAAGTGAACGCCCCGACCGCAGGGCCGGGGTATTTGCAACTTTGTCTCAGTTGGCGGGCCACGCTTTGCGAAGTGGTTCGACATGCCTTGGGGCAGGAAGTCTCACGGTCTCGCGAGGTGAGACTCGGGGACGGCACGATTCGGCCCGCGAACTGCCGCCAGAAACGAGAAAGTCTCAGAGTCTCGTCGACTCTTCGGGCACGCCGTTACAAGCGTGGTCCCACTGACCTGCCTCACGCGGCACGCCTATTTCAACAACACGAGGGCGATGATCCCCCGAACGCTCCAAGCGAGTGTCCTCAACCAGTTGGAGGCCACGAGCCGACGCCACACGGCTCTGTCGAATCTCAACGCCAATTTGGCGTGCAGAGGAACCTGCACGGCGAAGGTCGAGGCCCAGATGAGAACGAGAAGAACCAGCCCGATCCAATGCAGGGGCGTTTCCGAGAACTCTCCCCGCGGCGAAAAAAACATCGCGAGCGCGGAAATGCCCTCGATGAGCATCGCGGGCCCGACGACCCAAGTCGTGCGGCGCTGGTGCGCTGTCTCGTATGCTGGCAGCGCCTCGGCGGGGACCGCGCCTATCAATGGATAATGCACGATCTGTACGAACCAGATGAGTCCGGCCATGAACCACGTCGCACCCGCGTGAACTATCGGGATCAGTGCGATCAGCTGATCGAGCACGCCAACTCCTTCAGGTCCGGTCGATCGGCCGCGGTGGTGTGGCGGAACGCGCGAACCACTTGCCCACGATGGATCACGAACGCTCCCGGCATCTGAAAGCCGTCCCCCTCGAGCTTGCCTATTCCGTGCCCTCGCAGAACGGCCAGCAAGCCAGCGATCCAAACTCTCGGACCAACGAGTTGAAGAAACGTTCCTCGCCCAAGCTCCAAGGCACGGTACAGCAGCCGATCCGGGTCCGCAAACCAGCGAGCCGAGACAAGCTCATGCCTCTGACCGAGTGAGCGGAGCCCATCGGACGAGGCGGTCATGCCGACCACCGCCAGGCCCACTCCGGCCTTCTCGATGTCGGTTTGCTGACTCGCGAGGTCTGCAAGCGTCTGCTTGCAGAATGTGCAGCCGGAATGCCTGAGGAGCACCACGAGTGTTTGTCGCTCATCGGTCAGTGCGCGAAGTGTTCGGCCTTGCTCGTCGCGGAGTTCGTCGAGAGCCACGTCGAGCGTGACCACACCTGCTGGCGGCGACGGCTGTGCGGCCCTTGCCGCGTGCCACAGGATCATCGAGAACGGAATCCACCATATCAGGTCGTTGGTCAGGATCGTCACGCTCATCGACCAGGGCAGTTGCTCGCGCAGCGCCGCGTCGACAAATCCGATGGGCCCGAAGATCTTTCCGAGCAGGCCCACCAGCACGATCGGCCAGTGCCGCGCGGGGTCGCGCGCGGCGATCAGGTACCCCAGCCCGTACACGCCCACGATCATGCCGATACACGCCCACAGTTGAGGCCACAGCTCTGTGGTCGACGGCGAAACGCCCAGCAACTTCAGTGTCCAGATCGGAGCCACTACCATTGCAGCGCCCCAGACGACGTTGTACGCCCCGGCGGTAACCAGCCATCGACGCATCCACGCGGGGGTCAGAGTTGTTGACGAAGTACTACCGACCATACTTTGTCCCTCGCGGGCAGCAGCGCCAACTGGTCACCGCCCCCGATCCAACCACGACGCGAACAGCCCGGTCAACCGCTCCCAGCCGCCCTACAGAGGTTTTGCCCATCTCGTCGGGTGACCTGTACAACGCGGTGCGGTCAAACGATCTGCAAGAAGACTGCATCAATGTCTGAGAACGTTGACAGAAGCTCGCGCCGTCTCGAGATGCATGGCACGGGCTTCGAAGCTCAACTCTACGTAGATTCATGGTCCGGATCGCCCCGCCCGCGATCAAAGTCAGATTTCGAGTGAAGACCAACGCGAGCGTACCCCGGCACGAGCAGAATCACTCTGGTGCGGGATGCTCTCGCCGTCTGGCT
>CAZIMT010000008.1:1912-6896 GCA_964540295.1 uncultured Phycisphaeraceae bacterium | reverse complement strand
TTACATCTGGCTTCTCTTACGGCTTCCACCCGACTTACGCTTCGACATGAGGGAGCGGATCAGCGACTATCTCGAGAGCGTGCTGGACGGCGTCACGCAAGATTTGGTGAGCCAGCCCACCCTGACGTTGCTCCGCGAGGTCCGCGCGCTCTGCGTAGAGGCGGGCGACGCGATCGATCACCTCTCGCGAGACGACGCGGCGGGGCGACTTTCGGCGATCCCCACGGCCGAACTCGTGCGGATGATCGAGCTGGTCACCGCTCGCTTTCACCTGATGAACCTAGGCGAACAGCTCAGCATCGTGCGGATCAATCACGAGCGTGAGATGGCCGCGCGGCCCGACGCGCCGAGAGCCGAATCGATCGCCGAGGCCGTCGTCATGTCGCGGGCCGCGGGGGTCTCGGCCGAAGCCTTCGCGGACGTGCTGGATCGGGTGGGCGTGGGCCCGACGTTGACGGCGCACCCGACGGAGGCCCGACGCCGCACGGTGATCACCAAGCTCCTGGAGATCGGCGACTGCGCCCGTCAGGCGCACGACTTCGCGCGAACGCGAGACGAGCGCGAGGCGATGGACGGACTTGTGCGCGACAAGGTGGCTCTCCTGCTCGTGAGCGATGATGTCCGCGCCCGGCGCCTTACCGTTGATGACGAGGTTCGCAATGGGCTTTTCTTTCTGACGCACTCGATATGGAAGGCCGTGCCGCGGTTGGCTCGTGATGTCGACGCGGCCGTTGAGAGCACGTACGGAGCGCGGGCGGGCCGACACCTGAACCCGCTGATGCTGTCGTACGGATCGTGGATCGGTGGAGATCGCGACGGCAACCCATCGGTCACGCACGCCGTCACACGGGCAACTCTTGGGCTGATGCGGGAGGCGGCGCTGGGACTTTGGGATCGCGAACTGGAATCGCTGGAGCAGGATCTGAGCATCTCGACGCGCCGAGCTTCGGTGCTGCCCGCGCTGCTCGAGGCCGTCGAACGAGACCGCGAGCGATGGCTGCCCGACGCCGATTTCGCCGCGCAGCGCGGGTTCGAGCCGTTCCGGCTTCGCATTATTCAGATGCGGTCACGCCTGAAACGCGATCCAACGTACACGTCGCAGTCGCTGACGGACGACCTTGAGCTTTTGCGAAACGCCCTCGCGTCAGCGCACGGCCACTGCCTGGGCGCGTATCGCCCGCTCGAAGACGCCATCGTCCGCGCCCGCGTCTTTGGCCTGCGTCTCGCAACTCTTGACATCCGCCAGCACAGCGGGGTTCACGAACACGCGGTGGCGGAGCTTCTGGGCTTGGCGGGAGTCACCGATGAGTACACCAGCCTTGACGAACTCGAGCGCACCGCAATCCTGCGTCGAGAGTTGCTCACCCGTCGGCCGCTGGTGGCCGTCGATGCCGAACTCTCGCCTCTCACCGCGGAGGTGCTGAAAACTCTCGACGTGGTCCGCGAAGCGATCACGCTGGAGCCCGCCAGCATCCGTTCGTACGTCATCTCGATGACGCACGGCGTGAGCGATGTGCTGGAGGTGCTCCTGCTGATGAAGGAACGAGGGCTGTTCCACGCGATGGGCGAAACCTCCTCGCCCACGCTCCACGTCGTGCCGCTGCTTGAAACAATCGACGATCTGGAGCGTGGTCCCGATCTTCTGAAGGCTCTGCTGGCGGAACCGGTTTATCGTCGGCACCTTGAACATCTGGCCGAGCATGATGCTGTTCGTGGGTCGCAGCGCACCGCGACCGCGCCGCGTCTTCTCGGTCAAGAGGTCATGCTCGGCTATTCAGACTCGAACAAGGACGGCGGGTTTCTCATGGCCAACATCGGGTTGCACAACGCGCAGCGGCGCCTCGCGCTAGCGGCCCGGGAGCTGGGCGTCAGCGTCAGATTCTTCCATGGCCGCGGCGGAACGGTGGGGCGCGGCGGAGGGCGTGCGGGACGAGCGATTCTGGCCGTCCCGGACGCCGCGCGCTCCGGACAGCTTCGTTTCACCGAGCAGGGTGAGGTGATCTCCTTCCGCTACGCCATGCCGGATATCGCGCATCGGCACCTTGAGCAGATCCTCAACGCGGCGATTCGTACCGCGCTCCCCGCGGCCTCGTCTGGCGTGCCTGACGAAACCCTCGCGCGCAGCAGCGAGCTGCACAGCCTGCTCATAAAGCTCGCTCGCGCGTCGATGCGTCACTACCGTGAGTTCATCGACGATCCTCGTTTCTGGCCTTGGTTCCTCTCCGCCAGCCCGATCGGGCACATCGGCAGCCTACCGATCGCCAGCCGCCCGGTGTCTCGTGGGGGCGCGAGCTTCGCATTTGACCAGCTCCGGGCCATTCCGTGGGTCTTTTCGTGGGTCCAGATGCGCGGGCTCGCCCCGGGATGGTTCGGAATCGGAGCCGCCTTGTCGTCGTGTGCCGAGGCGGAGCTGAGCCTCATCAGCGATGAGGCGGCCGACAATGCGTTTGTTTCCACGATTCTCGACAACGCCGCGCAAGAGATGGCTCGCGCACGGATGCCGATCGTGAAGCGATACGCGGCACTAGGCCCTGAAAGCGGCGCGATGTTCGAGGCCTTGGAGAGCGAGTTCAACCGGGCACGCGATACGCTGCTCCGCGTGACACGCCGTACAACCCTGCTGCAACACTCGCCGGTCATCGCGGCGTCGATCGTCAACCGCAACCCGTTGACCGACGTGCTGAGCCTCATCCAGATCGAACTGCTGAAACGCATCGGTTCTGCGGACGACGCGGAGCGGCCCGTACTCCAAGGCGCGATCCTGGCAAGCATCAACGGCATCGCCGCGGCGATGCAATCGACCGGCTGACCCATCGGGTTCGCTCGGTTGGCGTTGTTGGTGCTGCGATCAAACCTGAATGCGGGTGCATGCTGAGTGATCCAGATGAGTCTCAGCCAGCCGTGTTCACGTTGCGCCTTCAGTCTCGGCCACGATCGTAAAACCACTCACGGCGGCGTCGAAGTGCTCCGCCCGAGCGAGTGCGTATGCAGGGTCCGCAAAGAACGCGACGCACGCCTCGCGAGACGGAAAGGCGATCGAGAAGACCCGGGTGATCGGGTGTTCAACTGGTGACTTGAGCACGTGCGATACGACGAGGTCATACACGAACCGTCCGCCGAAGCGATCCAGCACCGGCAGCATCGCGGCCCGGTAGCTGGCGTATCGCTCGCTGTCGGTGACGTTCATTGCCACGATGATCTGGAATCTCATGGCCGAGACTATCTCAAGACTTGGCCCGAGACTTGGACCGAGACCCGACCGGAGGGCTAGCTGGCGGCAGCGACCATCACCTTATCCTCAACAACCGACTCTCATAGAGAGTGGTACAGGAAATGAGGTCACGACTAGCTCCTTCCAGTGATCCGCAGGAGGAACGATCGCCGAGTGCACGGCGAAAAGATCTGCAACTCATGAAAAAACCCGCCGTCCTCGTCGGACGGCGGGCTCTATTTAACTCTCGATTCGAGCATCGAGGCACGGATTAGTCGACAAACAGGCTCGCATCAGGACCGTTGGCGGTTCCGACGGTATTGACCTTGGCGATCGGGCGCAGGTACGCCGTGCTGTTTTTGCCAGTGATGCTGTCCTTGTACGTCTTGCCGCCGTTTTCGTCAGAGGGCGAGGGCTTCGTGGTCTGCTTGGAGTTTTCGTCTTCTTCGTTCACGAAGACGTTGTCGGCGTGGGTCTTCTTGCCCGCGGTGAGCTTGTTGAACGTGAAGGTGACGGATTCGGGATCGGGGCGGGTCATGAAGTCGACGTGGGTGTCGTTGAACCCGATGTTCCCTTCCCAAGAGGTCCGGCCGCCGTGGATGAGGAGAGTGATCGAGCCGTCACCGGTGTCGCTACCGGCGATGAGCTGCCACTGAGGAGCTTCATCGGTGCCCTTGTTCTCGTAAACGGGGCCACGGTTGCCAAGGGTGGCTTCGGTTGCGGTGAAGGTGTTGGACCATTTGGACTTCTGCTTGCCGAAGGGCATGCTGTGAGCGTAGGAGAACGCGCCGACCTTGTCGGGAGATTCCGCGCCGTTGGTGCCCTTCTTTTCGTCAGAGGGGGTCGCCCGGTAGGACGGGTCCCAGAGAGCCAGAGACTTGTCGGTGCCAGCCGCACCCTTGGGGGAGTTGAACTCGTAGTTGGACCACTGGGCCATCGCGCCGTTGGCCTCGGCCGGGCTGATGCACAGCTCGGGCGAGATCGAACCGTTGTTGATCATCACCGACACGATGTGGCGAGTGATATCGAGCTTGGGAGCGTTCGCCGAGACGGTCTTCTGACTTTCGTTGACGGTGCTCTCCGTCTTGTCCAGCGTGCTGGGCAAGGGGTAGTTGTCGTTGTTGTTGCCAGCCCAGATCGCCATGGCCTGCATGATGCCGCGGACCTGGGTCGAGTCCTTAAGCTGGCGAGCGCTGGCGCGAGCCTTGCCAAGGGCGGGGAGGAGGATGCCGATCAGCAGGGCGATGATCGCAATCACCACCAGCAGTTCGATCAGCGTGAACGCTTTCTTCTGAATCTGAGACTTCATGGAATACTCCGAGGAACAGACCCGAACACCACATCCGCGACGCGGAGGCCGGATCAAGACATTGACAACCAGTTCGCTCCCTCAATCGAGCCGCGGGGAATGCGGGGCGAGACGCCGAGCCGATGTTTTCAACCCACACCCTCACGCGCACAGGGAAGATTTGGATCTTCGAGAGGACAAACGCCCTTCGGAGATCTAGGCCGAACGTGCTCGGCCAAATCTTTCTCGGCGCAATGCGGTGAGATCAAACATCGCACCTCAAAGCCAGATTTCAGCATGCAACCACTCTTGTCGCCCGGCCGGTTGTCTTCGCCGCACGACAATCGCTTCGCACACCCAGAATGTCGGCAGGATCTGGTCCCAGGGGCGGGACATCAAATACGGCCTGAAAAGACCGTGGATCAGAGCGTTACGAACACCGAACAGGTATCCGCACAAGAGCCCATCACCTGCCACTAACCTAC
>CAZIMT010000008.1:0-1812 GCA_964540295.1 uncultured Phycisphaeraceae bacterium | reverse complement strand
GAACCCTCGGGCACGCCCGAGGTCTCAAGACTGTACCAAAGATCATTCGGGCGTCAAGAACTTCAGTTGCGGAGTTTTTGAAAAAACCAGAAAGGACTTTTCCCTACTTCTGAGCGTTCGCCCACTAGGCCGCCCAGTAGATCGCCCAGTAGATCGCTTGGTAGGTCGGACCTCCGGGCCGACTCTTCAATGAACGTCATCTTCTTTAATCCACCGTTTCAACTCGCCGCGAATACTGAACCCCACGCCGTTCATGCTCCGCGATGACGCGCTCGATCATCCCCGTCTGGGCCCCCACCGCTTCGGGCAGGTTGACCCCGGCAGATTGGAACTCGCCGCGGGCCACCATCCTGGCCATGATCGTGCAGGGGAACGCCGTGGTTCGAGCCATGCTGGTCGTGTTCGTTCTTTGATCGGTAACATCCAATAAGTCCCAGATGTGCCGCTCTTCTCGTCCGTTCTTCAGGCCTCGGGCGATGACCCGCATCACCGTGAGTTCTTCCTCGCCCGGCTGCAACTGCCAGAGCGGGAACATGAGTGCGGAGGTCACTTCCAGCGGCCGAACTTTCACCTCGCCGATCTCAATCTCATCCTTGGAAAACAAACCTGTCGCGCGAAAGACTCGCATCAGCTCGATGTGCCCGGGGTAGCGGAGCGTCTTTTCCTTCATGAACGGAACCTTGAGCGAGTAGGCCAGGCTGCGGAGCCCGTCGGAATTGAAGGCCTCGAGCGTCCCCACTCCTTCGAAGTTCATAAGTTCCGGCTCGCTGAGCGCCTCGCGCACCACGATCTTCCCGTGCTCGACGATCCGGGCCGGGCGGGTGTATTCCTCGATGACGTCCGACGGCGCGAACGGGGCCTTGTACTGGAACGGCCAGCGTCGGTTTCGGGGCAGTCCGCCGACGTAAATCTCGATAGATCGGCACTCGTCAAATTGCCCGACCTCGTACCCGGCCAGCATGTGGCTCATGCCGGGCGCTACGCCGCAATCAACCACGCAGGTCACGCCGTGCTGCTTGGCCAGCTCATCGAGGTCCGCCGCGTCCTCCGCCATGAACGTGATATCGCAGTAATTTTTTCCGGCCTCGATGACCGCGCGCAATGTCTGGAACCCGATCGGGCTGGCGATCGCCCCCAGCACCAGGTCGTACCCCGCGACCAGCTCTCGGACCGCTCGCGGGTCGCTCAAGTCGGCCTGAAGTGTTGCCAATCTAGGGGCACGAACCTTGGCCGCCGCCAGCGACTGAGCCCGTGAATCCGCGACGGTCACTGTGAAATCTGGGTCCGAGGCTAGGTCGGCCGCCATGACCGAACCCACCATGCCCGCCCCGAGAACGATCGCCTTTGGCATCAGCTGCTTCCCCCGCCCACGAGAAATCGGACCATCCGTTGCGACGTCAGCGGGAAATCAGCGGCACCGCCAGCATCCTGAGACACCTTGAGAGCCCGTCAGCCGCCAAGAATCTCCAAGAGATTCCTCTCCAAGAATACCGCCGCGTTGTCAAGCACGCTCCGGACGAATACATTTCCTTCCCGCGACCGACCCCGGCCGCGTCGAAAACCTGCGTATGTGCCAGAGTTCATGTTGGAGTTCGTTTTGGAGTTCATGTTGGAGTTGGTGTTGGGCAGTCGGGCGAGTTCCGGAGTGGTCAAACGGGACAGACTGTAAATCTGTTGGCTTACGCCTTCGGGGGTTCGAATCCCTCCTCGCCCACTTTCTCATATTCCACAGGGTCGCACTCGACACCAACCCCCACTAAATCTGCAGGATTTTGAGGTCTCTGTGTTTGCGGTTGGTGAGCCTTGTGATTC
>CAZIMT010000007.1:37678-42575 GCA_964540295.1 uncultured Phycisphaeraceae bacterium | reverse complement strand
TGTGCGGCGTGCGTCGGTGCTCCACCGATGCTGGCCGACTTTTCAGGAGTCACTCATGTCGATTAACCGTGTTGGTACCGCCCTTGTCGCCGCTGTGGGTTGCTTAATGGCGACAGATTTGTCTCAAGCGAGCGCGGCGGAACCGGCTCGTGACGCGGGCAGGCCGATGCAGATCAAGGCAGCGGGCGCCGCGATGAAGCTCGAGAAAGGCCGGCTCGTAGTCAGGGCCGGGGCGGGCGAGCTCAAGAAGGCGAACTCTGAGCAGAGCGCTTCGCGAAACTTGATGCAGAAAAAGCGGATGCCTGTGCGACGATGATCGGCGCGGTCGGTGAACGCGGCGTTGGTCGCGTGCCGTCGCGTGCGGTCGGGTGCTGGTCGTGTGCAACGAATCTTTGCCCAAGTTCAGGCCGCCCCGCTCGTGCATTGCGCGAGGCGGCCTTGTTTCCAAACGGGGGCTCATTTCGTGCCGCGCTCGCGCAAGAAAAAGAGCGCGATGACTCGCGCCCTTCTCGGTTCATTCAGGTGATCAATCGATCCGAGATGGCTCGGGCGATGCGTGCTCGATCAGGCCGGGGCCAGGCCCATGCAGCGGCGCCAGGCGCTGATCTGTCCGGCGTGCATCATGATGTGGTTGTTGAGCATGAAGTTGATGCGGGCGCCGATGATGGGGAAGTTGACGCGGGCCTTCTCGTCGGCGGTCGAGGCCGAGAGCTTGGCATCGTCGAGCGCAGCGACAGCCTCGATCGCGGCGTCGTGAGCCTTGAAGTAGTGGGCGGTGATGGCCGCCATCGGGGGATAGATCGTTCCGTTGGGGTCGTCCTGGCACACGGTGCCGTCCTTGAAGAGATCCTCAAAGCCAGCGGGCGCGACGAGGTGCGAGCCGTTGAGCCCGGCCATTTCGAGGACGCGCGCGGGGTAGATCGCCAGGTGCCCGTAGTTCCAGGCGGCGTGGTTGGTCTGGATCACGGTGGGCTTGCCAGCGGTCTCGAAGCGGGGCAGACGTGCGAACTGCCCGGGCTGGATGTCCTTGAGCAGACGCTCTACGTAGCCGCGCGTGCGGCGTGCGCCGGTGACGATGATCTCTGCGATGTGGCCCATACATGATCTCCTTGGGAAACTGGGTTGAACGCGGTGCCGAAGCCCGGGGCGCGAAACCCCGAGAATCTCAGCATAGACCCTCCGAGGTTCGCTGAACGTATCTACCGACATCACTATTTTTTTCGACGAAGCAAGGTCGCGGGCCTGACGGTTCACGAACCTACGTAGCGGGCGTAGAGGGTTCGTGCGGCGGCGGCGGTGCTCACGCCGCGGACGATGGAGCGGCCGTCGGGGAAGACGGTGAGCTCGATCGAGGTCTGCGTCGTCGAACGTTCGCGGGTGAGCGTGGCGCGGAGGAAGAAGGGCGAGACGGTGACAGGGCCGTGGGGGCGCAGACGTTCGGCGAGGGCGGGCAGATCGATTGTGTTCGCGCCCCTGCTCGCGTGCGCGTCGTCGAGCGTGCTGTCGTGCTCGGCGACGAACCGGGCCGGGATCTGCACGGCGTTCTGGCCGCAGAGGGTGGCTCCGTCGTCACTCCCGGGCGCGTCGGCATACTCGAAGCGACGCTGCCCGCAACAGACGCAGACGTTGGACTGGGGCGCGTGTTGCGGCGCGTGTTGCGGCGTGGACGCCGCGAGCGTGATGGCGCGTTGCGTCCCCGCCCAGAGATCGAACTCGCGGAGTTCAGGCTTAACTAGCGAACCGTGGCCCAGCAGCAACTTGAGCGCGTCCGTGGCCTGCCACGCCGCCACGATCTGCACGGCTGGCCCGAGCACGCCAGCGGTGTCGCAGGTCGGCGTCGTCCCCGCGGGCGGCGGCTGATCGAACAGACAGCGCAGGCACGGCGTCAGGCCCGGGCGGACGGTGAACGCCATGCCGTGCGTGCCGATCACGCCGCCGTAGCAGTAGGGGATGCCGTGCTTGATCGCCAGATCGTTGAGCAGGTAGCGAGTCTCGAAGTTGTCTGTGCCGTCGATGATCACGTCAAAGCTCGGCGCGGCGAAGCGGCGGCGTGCGGCGCGAGGGGTGAAGTCCTCGACGATGGGCGTGACCCGGACTTGGCTGTTGATCCGGTGAAGACGCTGAGATGCGGCGACGGCTTTGGGCAGGCCTTCCGCGGCGTCACGCTCGTCGAAGAGAGACTGCCGCTGGAGGTTGGTCAACTCGACCACGTCGCGGTCGATGACCGTGAGTTGGCCGACGCCAGCGCGGGTCAGAAGTTCGGCCGACGCGCAGCCTAGTGCGCCGACTCCGACGACGAGCGCGTGACCCGACGCGAGCCGCTGCTGACCGCCCGCCCCGATGCCGGGCAGGAGCATCTGACGGTGATAGCGGGCCAAGTCTGCTGGTGGCGATTGATCGAAGTTCATAAGCGGGAAGCACGCAAGTGCAGAAAAGAACCACCAGCTCTCATTACTCACTGCCCATTGCCCATTGCCCGTTACCCGCTGCCCCATGCCTCCGAAGATCAGCGCAGGTGATCGAGCCGCATCGAGATTGGCTTGCCCAGAACTTCCTTGGCGAGGAACGCGCGCTTCCAGTCGGCGCGGGTCATGCCAGCGAGAGGTGAGGGGCGAGGTCTGGTGGACAGGATCGAACGATCGTCCGACCTCTCATTGCGACGATCGTCCATCGCGCTGAGCGAAGCGGAAGTTCTCGGAACTTCGATCGTCTTTCGAGATGCGGTGAGCTCGAGCTTGAGGGCCTCAGACTCGGCGCGGCGGAGAGCTTCGAGCTGTGCTTTCTGAGCTCTCTGAGCCTGCTTCACGCGGCGCTCTTCGACGCGGCTCTGGCCGGGATCCGTGAGGACGGGTGAGGGCGTGCGTCGGCCCGGCACGGTCGGCCCTGAGCTGCCGGGGATGGACCGGATCGGGTTGCGAGCGGTGGTGGTGGGAGTCGCGACGCCGCCAGCGGCACGCTGCTTCGCGAGCTGCATCTCGCGCAGCTGACGAAGTTGTTCGGCCCGGCGTCGGGCGAGTTGTTCGAGGTCTTCCGCACCGGCGGCAGGGCGAGCCTGCGCCCGGCGTGGTTCATCCGATTCAATTCGGCCGGTGCGGAGCACTTCGAGCTTCTCTCGTTCGCGCTGGCCCTCCGCCTTCTTGAGAGCCGCTTGCTCCGAGAGCTTGCGGAAAACCCAGGTGATCACGGAGGACCCTGCGACCAAGACCACCACGATGAGTTGAATGACTTGTTGTTGGGTCATCGGTCTGTCAGTTCAAGGCGTTGCGTCGAGGAGTTGAGGCAGCAGCGCGACTACTCGCCCGCCGGATTCTATCGCCTGAAATGGTACGCCGAAGGCCTCGCGCACGACGGCGGGAGTCAGCACCGCGTCGGTGAGGCCAGCCGCGATCACGGCACCGGACGATCCGAGCACGAGGGTCTGATCTGCGTCTCGGAGCACGCTGCTGAGATCGTGCATCGCCACGACCACGGCCACCCCTTGCCGCGCCAGGTCGCGGAGCGCGGCCATGGTGGCCAGCGCGTGCCGCGGGTCCATCGACGCGACGGGCTCGTCGGCCAGCAGTACGCGCGGGGCGCTGGCTTTGCCTGCTCCGCCGGACGAGAGCGAGAGTTGCGCCAGGGCGCGGGCGAAGGTGATGCGCTGCTGCTGGCCGGCGCTGAGCGTGGCGAGAGGAGTGTCGGCGACGTTCGAGAGCCCGACCTGTTCAAGAGCGGCGGCGACGACGGACTGATTCAGGCTCGCCTGATCGGCGTAAAGCCCCATCGCGACGACGGCCCGGGCGGTGTACGCGAAGGCTAGCGAAGAACGCTGCGGGACGTAGACGATCGAGCGTGCCCGACGTGCGGCGGTCATCGCGGTGAGGTCGATGTCGTCGAGCATGACCCGGCCAGCGGAAGGAGTGAGCACGCCGAGAAGTGCGCGAAGAAGCGTGGTTTTTCCCGCGCCGTTGGGGCCGATGATCGCGGTGAGGGCCCCGGGGCTGAACGAAGCGGTCAGGCCTCGGAGGACGGGCTTGGTGGCGTCGTAGCCGCAGGTGATAGAGTCGGCGCGGAGTGGCATGAGCTTCACGTGGGCTGCGGGTTGAGTGCGCGTTGAGTGCCTGTTGAGTGCGCGGAAGAATCATCTCGCGCTGGCGCGTGAGGTTGGTTCATGCGGCTGGCGGGCTCGCGGCGTTTGCGGCGGAATGCTGCGAGCCCGAGCGCCAGGTATGGACGACCAAGGCCGCGATCCCGATGATGAGCAGCAGGTCCGCGACGTTGGAGACATAGGGCCAGATCTCTCGCGCGCCCGAGCCCGAGCCCCACGGGTACGACCATCCGAAGGGAAGGTTCATGCCGGGCAGGGGGTGGATGAAATCGCGGACGCAGGCGTAGAGCAGGCGGTCGTAAAGATTCCCCAGCCCGCCCGCGAGCAGCAGGCCGACGGCGGCGTGAGCCCAGCGGTCGCGCGAGGTGGTCCACTTGGCGAACATCCAGAAGGCGAAGGCGATGGCGGCGGCTGTGAAGGCAACGAAGAACCAACGCTTGCCCGAGCCGATTCCGAAGACCGCCCCGGGGTTGAGCACGAGCGTGAACTCGAGCAACTTCGGGACGACGACGACAGGCTCGTGCGGCGGGATGAGCCGGCCCAGCGGGGGGCCGACCAAGACGTCGTCGCGGTTGATCTCCACCGGGATGCTGGCGACGTGACGGAACGCGAGTTCCTTGCTGGCCAAGTCGGCGACGAGCCCGATCACGGTGACGAGCATGAGGACGAGCCAAGAGCGCCCGTCGCGCCACGCGGTGGCGTGAGCGGTGCGTGATGGTTGGCTCTGGAGATCAGCGGGGGGTTGTTCCATCGGCGTGGTCCGACGAGCGAGGTCGAGGTCGGTCCCGGTAAGGCTTTCCAGATCAGGCT
>CAZIMT010000007.1:22909-37578 GCA_964540295.1 uncultured Phycisphaeraceae bacterium | reverse complement strand
CGGCGTTCGAGCTCTCGGGCGGCCTCGATGGAGTAGCGGGCCCAAGGAAGTTCTTCGAGCCGCTCGGCCTTGATGAGCTTGCCGGTGAGCTCGCACACGCCGTAGGTGCCTAGGTCGATGCGGCGCAGAGCCTCGTCGATCTCTTTAAGCAGCTTGCGATCGGCGGCGGCAAGGTCTAGTGCGAGCGACTGTTCATAGGTCTCTGAGCCCTGCTCGGCGATGTGCTGAGGAAGGTTGGAGAGCGAGCCGCTCTCGCCCTTGAGGGCCTCGTTCTCCATCGTGTTGATGTCGGTGATGAGCTCGTCGCGCTTGCGGAGGAGGATGACCTTGAACTTTGCCAGTTCGGGCTTTTTGTAGGGCGTGCGCAGGTCGGGCTTGGGCACCTCGACGTGGATCTGCGGGCGGTGCGATCCGAGCGGCACCGAGTGTGCGGCCTTGGGGCCCGAGGAGATCAGCGGCTTGCGAGCCGGGCCGAGCTTGCTCATCAGGCCGCCGACGCCCGGGGGCGTTGGGGCGGTGACGATCTTGGGGCGTGAGCGTCTGATGGGCTTGGGCGTGACGATGGTGATGCCCTTGCGGGAGGTCTTGCCGTCGTCCTTGCCCTCGACTTTGCCCTCGACTTTGCCCTCGACTTTGCCCTCGACTTTACCGCTCTGTTTGGCAGCGTCGGTCGCCTTGGCTGGTTCTTTGACTCCAGCGGGTGAGCCGTTCAGGGCGGCCTTGGACTTGCCAGCTTCCGGCTTGTTCGCGGGAGTGGTCGCGGGCTTGAGAGCTTTGAGATCAACCTTGGCTGTGAGCTTCGCGGCGGCCTTGGCGACCGGCTTGGTCACGAGCTTTGGAGTTGGCTTTGCGGATCGTTTGATTGTTGGCTTGACTGTTGGTTTGACTGTTGGTTTGGAAGCGAGCTTGGTTGAGTTCTTCACAGCAACTTTGACCGGCGACTTGGCCTTGGGTTTCGTTGGTGCTTTCTTCGCGGTCTGCGCGGCGGGCTTTGAGGACTTGCTCGCTTTGACGACCGCGCGCGGCATCTTCTTCGCGGCGAGCCTAATGCTGGGCCTATCGCTGGGTTTGGCGCTGGGTTTGGCGCTGGGTTTGGTCTTTGACTTGGTTGGGGTAGCGTTCCGAGGCACGGTGTTCCCCTGTCGTCAGACTGTTTCCCCGGGGTTGGGAGTCACGCGCCCGCCGCGGTTCTTTCCCATAGCCGTTCGAAAACAGCCCGAAACTAGGCAAGCGTGAAGGGTAGGCGTGCGTTCGAGGTCAGTCAAAGGTTCTCGGGACCGCAATCCCCGGTAGACGCCCGCCTGTTCGAAACCGTTAGACCACAACTGGTTGAGAGGTGCCGCGAATTAGGAGCACTCTGAATGAAGTGATTCACAAACTCGGCATGGCGGCGGGGTCCGCGGCCGCCACTTCGCCGGGCTGTTCGGCGTATTGCCCCAACCGGCGGAAGCGGTTGTAACGATCGTCCAGCAGCGTTGCGGCGTCGATCTCCTGCAACTGGCGAACCTCCGCGACGATCCACGCCTGAAGAGAGTCGGCCGTCGCGCGCGGGTTGCGGTGCGCCCCGCCGATGGGCTCGGGGATGATGTGGTCGATGATGCCCAGTTCGAGGTTGTCCTTGGCGGTCAGCTTGAGTGAGCGTGCGGCCGCAGAGTTGGTCTGCTCGTTGGCTTCCTTCCAAAGAATCGCCGCGCACCCCTCGGGGCTGATGACCGAGTACCACGAGTTCTGGAGCATGGCGACGCGGTCGGCGACGGCGATGCCCAGCGCGCCGCCCGACCCGCCCTCGCCGATGATGATGCTGACGATCGGCACGGGGATGCGGCTCATCTCGCGCATGTTCACCGCGATAGCCTCGGCCTGCCCGCGCTGCTCGGCCCCCAGCCCGGGGTAGGCGCCGGGCGTATCGACGAGCGTGACGATGGGTTGGCCGAACTTCGCGGCGAGCTGCATTTTGGCGAGAGCCTTGCGATAGCCTTCGGGGTGCGCACAGCCGAAGTGGCACGCGATCTTTTCGCTGGTTTCCTTGCCCTTTTGATGCCCGACGATGAGGCACTTGAGCGGGCCGATGCGTCCGAAGCCGGTGACCATGGCGGGGTCGTCGCCGAAGCGACGGTCGCCGTGCAGCTCGGCGAAGTCGCGGCAGATCATGTTGATGTAGTCGCGCGTCTGCGGGCGGTCGGGGTGGCGTGCGACGCGGACGGTCTGCCAAGGGTTGAGCTTGGTGTAGATGTCGGTGAGCTTGGCCTCGCGCTGGACGCGTAGTTCGGCGATCTGGGTGCGAAGCTGCCTGATGGCCGGATCTAAGTCCGGATCGAGCGCGGCGTACTGCCCGGCGCTCGGCTCCTCGGCGTCGGCGGGCGGGAGCGTGACGCCAGCGATGGAAAGCTCGTGCTTGAGGCGAGCCTCGGCGGCGTCGATGCGCTGTTCGAGCTCGGTGATGGGTTTTTCAAAGTCAAGCTGATAGAACCTAGACATACACAGATTCTAGAAGCTCTGCTCGAGCGAAGAAGGAGGAGAGTAGACGCGGGTTGAAAACCTGCCTCACTTAGAAAAAGTAGAGGAGTAAGGAGAGAAAGAGAGAGGAAGGCAGGCGGGACGCCTGCCCCACATGAGTGGTTGGAGAGCCGGAGTACGCTTGCGGTGCATTCGGAGAGCGTTGGCTGGATTGAATGAGGAATTGCATGCCTACTGATGGACGAAACCCGCCGCTGGCGGTGATCGGCGGCGGGAACATGGGGCTGGCGATCGTTTCGGGGGGCATGGCCGGGACGAGGCCGCTGATGCGCGGGTTCGTCGCGGTCGCCGAGCCTGACGAGGCCAAGCGTGCGGCGTTCAAGGCGCTGGGCGTGGCGACGTTCGCGCACGCCGCCGACGCGATCGGTGCGGCGATCGGCAAGGAAGACAAGGGCGGGGAAGCGCAGGTGCTGCTGGCGGTGAAGCCGCAGATGCTGATGAGGCTGGCCGAAGAGGTCCGCGAGCTGCTGGCGGCCGAGTCGCGCGTGGTGATCTCGATCCTGGCCGGAACGCCGACCGCCAAGGTCCGTGCTGTTTTAGGCGTGGCGTTGGGCGCGGCGTCGGGCGCGGAGGTGCGTGTCGTGCGCGCCATGCCGAACCTGCCCGCGAAGATCCGCCAGGGGATCACGGCGCTGTGCTCGGGCGCAGGCACTCGGCCCGGCGATGACGCGTTCGCGCGCGAGATCTTCGGCGGCGTCGGGCCGATGGTGGTCACGATCGAGGAATCGCTCATGGACGCCTTCACGGCCGTCGCGGGCTCGGGGCCGGCGTACGTGTTCTATCTCGCCGAGGCGATGATCCAGGCGAGCGTGCGGCTTGGCTTTGACGAGCCCACGGCTCGCGACATCGTGCGCGAAACAATCGCGGGCGCGGGGAACCTGCTCGCGGATTCGGCCGAAGCGCCCGAGAAGCTGCGCGCGGCCGTGACGAGCAAAGGCGGGACGACCGAAGCGGCCTGCAAGAAGCTCGATGAAGCGGGCGTGATGCTGGCGCTCGTCGAGGCGATGCGGGCGGCGCGAGATCGCGGGAGAGAGCTGGGGAGGTAGAGCCCGAGTGGCCAACTGGTGAGGAGTCTTCTTCAGAACCAAGAAGGAGAAGGAGTAGAGACGAGTTGAAAAACCATCCCAGTAGAAATTAGAAGTATCTGAAGCAGACTCAATGGCCGAACAGGAACGAAGCTTCAGCGTTGCAGGCGGGTGCGCCAACGGTCTAAGCTCGCGTGCTTGGTCAGGTCATACGCCAAGGGCGTGATCGTGATGCAGCCAGCCTTGAGGCTTTGCACGTCGGAGCCTTCTTCGGTCGCGTGGAAATCGAGGCCGTTTCCGCTAGCCCAGTAGTAAACGCTGCCGGTGGGGCTGACGCGGCGTTCGTACTTATCGACGAGGCCGTGCGTGTTCATGGGGCAGACGACGATCTTGGGCATGAGCCCGTCGTTCTCGGTGACGGGGATGTTGATGCTGAGGCACTCGTGCTTGTCGGGGAGCCCTTGGGCGAGGATGAGGTCGAGCGTGCGGCGAGCGTGGTTCGCGGCGACATCAAACAGCGGCGTGCCCTTGCCCAGCGTCATGCTCACCGCGATCGACGGCACGCCCAGGAACGCGCCCTCGATGGCGGCGGCGACGGTGCCCGAATAGATGACGTTGACGCCGCAATTCGCGCCCGCGTTCATGCCGGAGATCAGCAGGTCGGGGCGCGAGGGCTTGCCGTGCGCGTTGGGCCCGTAGTGGTCGGACCAGAGCGAGGAGATGGCGAGTTTGACACAGTCGGCGGGGCGCCCATCGACGGCGATGCCGTGCATCTGCGGCGTGACGGGCATCGGGCGGACCATGATCGGCTCGTGGTAGGTGATGCCGTGGCTGGTGGCGGATTGGACGGTGAGCGGCGCGATGGTGAAGACTTCGGTGGTCTCGTCGGTGCCCGTGTTTGAGCCGGTCTTTGAGCCGGGGGCGGCGAGTCGGAGAGGCGAGCCGTGCTGGCCGTGGGCGTCGGTGATGGCCTCGTGCAGGGCGATGATGCCGGGCGCGTGAAGCCCGTCGTCGTTGGTGAGGAGGATGCGCATGAGGCGAGGGTAGGGAATGAGGCGACATTCAAGAAGCAAGAAGAGAATGGAAGAGAGACAGGTTGAAAACCTGTCTCGCGAGATGATGTAGATTTAGGAATTGAGACTTTGGGCGGGCTCTTAGCCACCGACGGCCGGGGGCTTGGTCAGGTGCGTCTTAATCTGCTTGGCAACATCTTCCATCAGGTCGTTAGGGATCGGCACGGTGAGGTTGTATTGCGCGATCCGCCACTTCTCGGCCTCGCGGACGAGCACGCCCGAGCCGCGGCACTCGCCGTATTTTTCGTTCAACAATGCCTCATCGAACCACGCGGTGTTGCCGTCTGGCGCGATCGTCACGAACCGGCGGCCCGCGATCGCGGTATAGGTCCAGCCCTTGCCCTTCTCAAAATAGGGCTTCGCGTAAGCCTGAAACTCGGGCTTGGTCCAGCGTTCGGCGGCGTCGGTGCCGATGAAGACGGCGTCGGCGGTCATGTGCGCGAAGTAGCGCGAGCCGTCGGCCTTGGATGCGGCGTCGTGGAAGTCGGTCAGCACCGCGACGATCGCGTCGGGGCCGGGGCTTGCTTTGCTCGTGCGCCGGTTCGAGCTGTTCACCAGGCACGACGTCGAGAGCAAGGCCAGCGCGATGATCGGGATCCAAGTGTGGAGGCGTGACATGGGCGGTGCTCCGAGAGGGTGTTACTTCGGTCTTTCGATGTACGGAACAAGCTCGACTGGGATCGACTTTATCCCGCGGCGAGCGGCCTTGCCGACGGCGTAGTGCAGCGAGCGAGCCATGCGGCGGCGCACGGCGTCGGTGATGTTCAGCCCGTGGGCTTCCATCTGCTGGATCGAGAAGGCCCAGGCGTGGTACTCCTCGAGGCAGCGCGGTTTATACACGTTGAAGCCGATGGCGTGATGGCCGATCTCGTGGAGAAAAACCGCGACAGACATCGGGCCTTTGGGCCTAGGAGATTCGATGAGTTTTTTGATGGAGCCGTCTCGGTAGGTGACCTGCCACGCGACGCCAGACATGGAGGTGCGCCACTTGCGAACGCGCACGCCGTGGGCGGCGAGCATGGTGGCGACGACCGCGTCGTACTTGGCCTGCATGGAAGCGGGGGTGGTCGAGGGGCTCGTTGGTTCTTTGAAGCGTGTTGATGGTGCGTCGCGGTGAACCGTCCTTGAGGGTGCGAGCTTGCCGCGCGCGGCCGCCTTGAATGCCGCTGGCGGCTTGATCGTCGGGCTCGGCGTGATCGGTCCGAAGAACTTTTCGCGGACCCGCTTGGGTAGCAGGTCCCAGAGCGTCATCATGTCGGTCGGCCTCCGATGAGTCTGGTGCCTGGCGAGATCTGGCGGCCTCGTGCAAAGTCGGCCCAGGACATGCTGCGCTTGCCCGGGGGTTGGACTTCAAGAAGATTGATCGCGGTGCGATCTCCGCAGGCGACGAGCCCCCATTCGAGGTCGATGATGAGGCCAGGTTCGTGAGCAACGCTGGCTGGCCGTTGGGGTTGTTGGGAAGTTTCGTTCGCCGTTTGCACGCGAAGGATTTTCAGCAGGTGCTCAGTGGGCGGGTTGTTGGTGCCGTCGTCGTTGTTGTCGTTGTTGTTGTTGTTGTTGTTGTTGTTCCCAGGTATGACCATCTTCACGGTGACGCCCGGCCACGGGGTGAGGCCGTGAACGCGCTGGCGGCAGGCGTCGGCGCTGGCGTTGAAGTCGATCCAGCCGTCCTCCTTGGACATTTTGGGCGCGATGGTGACGAGAGACTCATCCTGAGCTGTGCCGCCTTGGTCGCCTCGCGCAACGCGGGCGAGGACTTCGCGGACGAGCGTGGGGCCGTCGATCGCGAGCAGGTCGTGAAGTTCGCCAGCGGTGAGGATTGGTGAGATCTCGCGTGTTGACTGGGCGAGCACGAGCCCGGCGTCCATGCGGTCGGCGAGGGTGATCACGCTGTTGCCGGTGATGTTGTCGCCAGCGAGGATCGCGGCGTTGATCGGAGCCGCACCGCGCCAACGCGGCAGGAGCGAGGCGTGCAGGTTCATCGCGGGGATGCCGTCAAGCAAGCCTTTGCCGAGCTTCTGGCCGAACGCGATGATAACGAAGGCGTCGGGGTTGAACGCGCGGATCGCGGCCACGACCTCGGGGACGTTTACCTTCAGCGGCTTGATAATCGGGATCTTGACATGATGCTCGGCGATCCACGCGGCGATGGGTGTCGGCGTCATCGCGCCGCCGCGCCCCGCCGGCCGGTCGGGCTGGGTGACGACAGTGAGCAGCTGGTGCTCGCGAGCGATGGAAACGAGAGTGGGGAGACCGAACGCGCCGGAGCCGAGGTAGACAATCTTCATGCGTTCATACTCGCAGTGCTTCGTTCGGTACGGCGTGGTTGGTTCAGCCTTCGAAATCGCGTTCGAGGTCTCGAAGGGCGCTGCGGCACTTGAGCCGTGACATCTGCATCATGCGGTCGATGATCAGCACGCCGTCGAGGTGGTCGCTTTCGTGCTGCCAGCAGCGTGCGAGCAGGCCCGACGCGGTGCGGGTGAACTGCTTGCCGTCGAGCCCTGTGGCGGTGATCGTGATGTTGGGCGGGCGCTGGACCTGGCCTCGGATGTCCGGGAGGCTCAGGCAGCCTTCCTCATAGGGCTCCACGGGGCCGGTGGGGTTGGTAAGGATCGGATTGATATAGACCTCTGGCCCGAGGGTGGCGCTGGGCGGATCGGTCGCGGGGGAGCGTCCTTCGTCCTCGGGGACGTGGACCACAAACATGCGCCACGAGAGCCCGACCTGCGGCGCGGCCAGGCCGATGCCCTCGGAGTCGTACATCATCTGGATCATGCGATCCGCGACCGCCCGCGTTTCGTCGGTGATGTTCTCGATCGGCGCCGCCTTGTTGCGCAACATCGGCGCGGGGTAGCACTGGATTCGGAGAGAAGCGAGGTCGACCGGCATGAGCGATGGTATCTCGGATTCAGACGAGATTCTGAGGGAAAAAGGCCTGCCAAGAACGGGCTTGGCGCGCTCAGCCTTGGATCGCGCGCAGTTCGCTCACGAGAAGTTGGGAGGCTCGTTCAACGCTGAGTTTCCAATCGGCGTCGTTGGGGCCGAACGCGTAGATGACAGAGCGGCTGGCGGTGACAAGCACGCCGCCGGTGGGTGAAACGCCGACGGGAGTGAGCAGGGCGCGGATGTCCTTGGCGGTACCGCCTTGCGCGCCATAGCCGGGGACGAGGAAGATCTGCTTAGGCATTCGTGCGCGAAGAGCCCGCCCGTCCTCGGCCTTGGTCGCGCCGACGACCGCGCCGACGCTGCTCATGCCGTGCGTGCCGAGGTGCTTGGTGCCCAGCGTGGCCGCGTGGTCGGCCATCATTTCCGCAACGGTCCGGCCGTCGGTGAGCGCGAGAGACTGCACGGCGTCGCTGTCGAGGTTGCTGGTGCGGACGAGTATGAACACACCAAGCCCCGCGGCCAGGTATGGATCAACAGTGGACGGGCCGAGGTACGCGTTGACGGTGATCGCGTGAGCGCCGAGAGCAACGGCGGCGGCGGCGTAGTGCTCGGCGCTGATGCCGATGTCGCCGCGCTTGGCGTCAAGGATGACGACGAGGCCCTGGTCGTTGGCACGCTTCATCGTGCGCGCCAAGGCCGCGCTACCGGGCGCGCCGTAGCGCTCAAAGCACGCGGATTGAAACTTCACGGCCGGAACGATCTCGGCCACGGCGTCGATCACGCCTTCGGCGAAGCGTTCGATGGCCGTGATCGGATCAGGGCTCGACGAGCGCAATTGAGCGGGGAGCTTGTCATGAACCGGATCGAGCCCGACACAGGCCGTGGACTGAAGCCGCTCCATCGCGGAGAGGATTCGGTCGGCGAAATTAAGTCTGGCGGCCGGGCTTGCGGCGCTGGGTTGGGGAGCGGCGACGGGCCCAGGCTGCGGTTTGGCGTGGCTCATGGCGAGACGGTAGACCGCGCGGTGATTGCGTTCGATGGCTAGTCTTTTCCAACCGGAGCGACGCAAGCGTGGACCAACCAACCCGACTCGACCTCAAGAAAGACCGCGGCCTGTCCGTCGAGTGGGCCGACGGCGGCACCTCGTATTTTTCGATCCTGTATCTCCGGAAGATGTCGCCGTCGGCCGACATGCGCCAGCTCCGCGACGAGATGAAGAAGAACCGCCTGACGGTTCTGCCCTCGACGCCTTCTGGCAACTCGGCGGCCGCGTTGGTCGCGCTCGACGCGGAACTCGTCGGGAATTACGCCATCAAGATCCGCTTCTCAGATGGGCACGACACGGGGATTTACTCGTGGGCGTATCTGCGCGAGATCGATCCCATGGCCGAAAAGCCGACGAAGTCTCCGGCCCCGCCCGGTCCGCTATCGTGATCGCATGGAGCGAGGCGGCGATCCTAAATCTCAGACGAAACCAGAGCCCGCGGTCGGCGCGACGATCACGCAGATCGAACCAACAGAGGCGGCGCTGACCACGCCTTTGTCTCTCGTGAAAGGGATCGGCCCGCGCACGGCGGAGTCGCTCGCGGAGCTCGGGCTCAACAACGTCGGCAAGCTTATCGCGCACCTCCCGATGCGGCACGAGCGGCACGAGGCGGAGACGACCATCGGCGAACTTAAGGCCGACCGGATCGTGTCCGCACGCGGCGAGATCACCGCGACACGGCTTGTGCGCGGGCGTGCGCCGCGCTTCGAGGCGGTGCTGATCGACGACACCGGACGGCTCGATCTCACCTGGTTCAACCAGACGTACCTCGCCAAGAAGATCAAGCCCGGTATGCACCTGCGCGTGCAGGGCACCGCCAAAAAGTACGGCCCCGGTTTGCAGATGGTGAACGCGACGTTCGAGACGATCGACCCGGAGCGCGAGCAGCTCGACGCACGCGGCGCTCGGCTGCGGCCCGTGTACCCAGCATCCCAGGCGATCTCGAGCAAGCAGATCGAGAAGGCGATCGCCGTGGTGCTCGCGCGTGCGGTTGCGTTGATCGAGGATCACCTGTCTGCCGAGTTCTGCCGCGCGCGGAACATGCCGACACTGGCCGACGCGTACCGGCTCTTTCACGCGCCCGAGATCGAGGGCGACGCGGTCGCGGCCCGGCGGCGGCTCGCGTACGACGAGCTGCTCATGCTGCAACTGGGCGTGCAGATGAAGCGGGCTCATCTCAGGAGATCGCTGAGCGCGCCAGCCCTGCGACACACGCCCGCGATCAACCGGCACATCCGCGAGCGCTTCTCGTTCACGCTGACCGTGCCGCAGGACAAGGTCGTCGCGGAGATCGCGCGCGACCTTGCGTCGGGCACGCCGACGAACCGACTACTGCAGGGCGACGTCGGCTCGGGCAAGACCATCGTGGCGCTCTACGCGATGCTGATGGCGATCGCCAGCGAGCACCAGGCGGCGTTGATGGCCCCGACCGAGATCTTGGCCGAGCAGCATTTCCGCACGATCTCGGGCGTGCTCGCGGGCTCGAAAGTCCGGCTCGCGTTGCTGACCGGCAGCACGCCCGAGGCCGAGCGATCCGAAACGCTCGCGCGGCTTGCGGATGGCAGCCTCGATCTCATCATCGGCACGCACGCGCTGCTGACGTCCAGCGTGGTGTTCCACAGCCTAGCGGTCGCGGTGATCGACGAGCAGCACCGCTTCGGCGTCCACCAGCGCTCGATGCTGCGAAGCAAGGGAGCGAGAGCAAGCAACGGCGGCCGCGAGCTGACGCCGCACGTGCTCGTGATGACCGCAACGCCGATCCCGCGCACGCTGGCGATCACGCTGTTCGGCGACCTAGACATCTCGACGATCACGGGGTTGCCGCCCGGGCGCAAGCCGGTGGCGACGCGGGTGGTCAGCGATCTGCAGAGGCCGGTGGTGTACGACTTCCTGCGAGCACGCGTTGAGCAGGGGCAGCAGGGGTACGTGGTGGTGCCAGCCATCGATGGCGGACCGGCCGAGGTCGGCGAGGCTGGAGACATCGGTGATATCGCGCACGACCGGGTTCAATCGCGTCCGCCGCCTGACGCTCGGCTCGCGCCCATCGCCAACGTGCGCTCGTTGATGAAGGAACTCGAGGACGGCCCGCTCGCGGGCAAGCGGCTCGCGGCGTTGCACGGGCGGCTCAAGCGCGCGACGCGCGAGACCATCATGGAAAAGTTCCGGGCTGGTCTGATCGACGTGCTGGTCGCCACGACCGTGATCGAGGTCGGCGTCGATGTCGCCAACGCGACGGTGATGGTTGTCGAGCACGCCGACCGCTTCGGCCTGGCGCAGCTGCACCAGCTTCGCGGACGCATCGGTCGCGGCGAGAAGGAATCGGCGTGCGTGCTGATCGCCGACGCCAAGACCGAGGGCGGGCAGCAGCGGCTCGAAGTGATGGCCACCGTCTCCGACGGCTTCGTGCTCGCGGAAAAGGACTTCGAAATCAGAGGTTTCGGCGAGCTGTTCGGAACAAGGCAGTCGGGCTTGCCGCCGTTCAAGGTTGTTGATCTGGCACGCGACCGGGACCTGCTGTTGCTCGCCAAGCGCGACGCGTCGGCGTGGATCGAGCGGTCGCCGACGCTGGCCGGGGCGGGCGAAGCAACGCTGCGGCGAAGGCTGATGAAAGCCCACGGCGAGTCGCTCGGTCTGGCCGACGTGGGATAACTGTTTCAGGCAGAGCTTCGCGTCGCGGCGTCGTGACCCGATCGACGCCTCTTGAGTGCCCGCTGTACAGTTCTTGCATGGACTCCGACCTCCTCCACCGCCTCGTCGCTCAGCACGCCGAAACCTCGCGCCTCATGGGCGTGGATTTCGTCCCGGTGTATCGAACATCGTCAGACCAGTCGGTGGTCGCGCCACCGATGGCTCATCTCGTGCCCGCGCTTTTGGAGGTCAAACCATCTTCGGCCCCTCGCGCCGACGCCGACCAGCCCAAACCAAGCCGCGAAGATTCTCAGCGGGCTCTCGACGAGCTTCTCGCACGGTACGTCGCCGACGCCCCGCACAAGCACTTCGTCACCGCCCACACCAACATCGTCTTCGGCGACGGCAACCCGTGCGCGGATCTCATGTTCATCGGCGAAGCTCCCGGCGAAGAGGAAGACCGCCAAGGCAAGCCGTTCGTCGGTCGCTCGGGCCAGTTGCTCGACAAAATGATCGTGGCGATGAGCCTGAGCCGGGCCGAGGTTTATATCGCCAACGTGCTCAAAACCCGCCCACCCAACAACGCCACGCCCACCACCGAAGAGGCTCGCCTCTGCTCGCCGTACCTCTTCGAGCAGATCCGCATCATCGCCCCCAAGGCCTTGGTCACCCTCGGGCTGCCCGCCACACGCCTGCTGCTGGGCACCACCGAAGCCATGGGCAAGCTCCGAGGCCGCTGGCACGAGTTCGTGGACCCGTCCGGGCGGGTCGTCCCGGTCATGCCGACCTACCACCCGGCCTACTTGCTGCGGAACTACACCGCCGAGGAGCGTGCAAAAGTCTGGTCTGATCTCAAGCAAGTCATGGACAGGCTTGGCCTTAAGTCGAGTCCTGACAAGCAATAGCAATGCTTCGGCGGCCTTTGAAATTGATCGAGTTTCAACGTGGAAATATTTTTCAGGTTTTCGGAACCATCCCCAAGGATGCGACGGATCTTTATCTGTTCGCGACGCCTCAAGCCACGAACGACAACTGAAAAGCCTTTGCCGGCCTCGCAGTCCTCTTCCACCGCCCCCCACGAGACCCGGCGCTCGGGTTGTCCTGAGTGCCGGGTTTTTTCATTCCCGAGCTTGCGCGTGGATCGGCTTAATTTGAGTAAAACGAAAATTGATCTTGACAAAACGATATTTCGGAGTATCGTTTTACTCAAGTAAATATGAATAATTCAAAGAACCAGCCTTCGAGCGTTCACCCGCTGGCCACGCTGCCGCGCGAGGACTTGGACCTCATCACCCAGCTGGTTCTGCACTCGGGCTCGCTCAAGGACTTGGCGATTTCGTACGACGTGAGCTACCCGACAATCCGGATCCGGCTTGATCGCGTGATCGAGCGGCTGCGAGGCGCGGTGGCGGGGCGCGAGCAGGATGCGCTCACCGAGCTTCTGGCCACGCTGGTCGAGCGCGGCGAGTTGTCGATCACCAACGCCCGGGCTGTCCGTCAGGCGGCCAGCGACCTTCTGAGCGCACAGCACGGTGCGTCAACAAGCGATGTGGGCGCTCACGAACCGTCGGCACAACCGAAAGGAGACCGGTGATGATGGAGCTGATCGCGCAGGCGTCGAACCAGTGGTGGACCATGAACAGCGGCACGATGTTGGGCGCGGCGGGCGTCGGCGGGCTGGGGGCGTTCGCCGGGATCTTCGGCGCAGCCACCGGGTATCTGGCGCCGCGCGGGATCGCCAAGACGGCGGTGCTCTCGATCCAAGGCGGTCTTGGCGTCGTCGGGTTGGTCGCGCTGATCGCGGGGATTGTGGCCGTCAGCACCGGTCAGCCCTACCACGTCTTTTACCCGCTGCTGCTGGGCGGCACGGTCTTGACGTTGGTGATGGGCGTGATGTTCCCGGTGATCCGCGGACGCTATCGCCGGGCCGAAGTGCGCAAGATGGAGGCCGAAGAGTTCCGCCGCGGCTGAGCGAGATTGGCTTTCTGGCAGAGTTTGAGCCGGGCCCATTGAGGTGCTGGCGAGTTGGCGGTCACGAACAGGTTAGGAACCGCTTGAGATCAGGATGTCGTCGAACTTCGCGGTGACATCGATGTTGGTCTGCAGGCCCTTATCGTCCTTGCGGATCAGTTTGCCCTGCAGATAGTTGTAACCAAAGCGGATGACGCCGCTCCCGTCGATCTCGCCCGTGCCCTTGGACTTGGACGAGAAGTAGTACCCGTCCGCGTCGGCGGTGTGAACGACAAACCGCCCGCGTGAACCGCTGGGGATGAGTGCTTGAGGGTCTGAGATCGTGCTGTTGATCCCGGCCGCGAAGCCAGGGTTGCCTAGCACGCCAGCGAGCGAGCTCACCGCATCGGCCGAAGCGCCGGTGCCGTCCCCGCCGAGCAGGCTGTAGGTGGCGGTGCCGTCCTTCCGCTGGTTCTTCGAGGCCTTCCCCAGCGAGTTAGAGTTCAGGAACGCGGCGTTAGATGCCCAATAAAAGTGGGCGGGCTTGGTGATCTCGATCGAGGAAAGCCTCGCGAAGCTGTTGGGCCCGCTGGTTCCGCCGTCGAACTTGATCGGCCCGGCCGTCTCGTCCTCGTTCCAGACCAGGATGGGCGTGCCGAACTCATCGACGAGATCGGGGAGTGTGGTCTTCACAGGACCGTTGGAGTCGTCCCCGTAGGTGCCGAACTGCTTCTTGTCGGTCCCGACGTTGACCTGGGAAACGAAGTTCTTGGCCGGTGGCGAGAAGTATCCCTTACTGGTCGCGTTCCCAGAGTTCGTGTTACCGATGAGAGCCGGGTCAACGTAGACGAACTCTGATTTGCGAGACGTGGTTGTGAACGGTGCGACTTTCACCGCTCCCTTGGGAAGCGTGTTCCCCTGATCGCCCTCGAGAACGATCCCGCCCGCAAGGTCGAGCATGACGTTCTCCATCGCGGAAAGGCCGAGCCTGAGGTTCTCGTCACCCCCCATATCTCTTGGCGAGAACTTGCCCGGCCAGCGGCGTTCCGAGGCCTGGAAAGTCGAGGCGGCGTTCACGACGTTGGTCGCGAGCTGCCGGGTGACCGTAACTCGGGTGGCCCGGCGAGCCTTGCCCAGCGCGGGCACCACGATCGAGATCACCAGCGTGATGATGATGATGACGACCAGAAGCTCGACGAGCGTGAAGCCGCCAGCCGTCGATTTCGCGCGATTGTTCTGGCACGTCTTCATCTTCAAGACCCTCCAACTCGATCTAGTGGTTTCGACACAACAGAGTTCAGCGACAGAGCATCAGCGAGAGGACATCAGCGAGAGTCCCAGGCCTGTCTCGGGCCAACACGCAAGCCGCGAGGCAGCGACAAAGCGCCGGGGGACTGAACCCGGACTCCCTCTCATCTGTTCGATCAGCGGCCCGGATGGTTCCGATCGGCCCCGGATTTGAGCACACGAACACCGCAGGACTGTATCGGCTCCGCGGCAGGCGGGCACCACCCGGGGAGGGTCCTTGTTGAGCTCGGGTTGAGC
>CAZIMT010000007.1:7884-22809 GCA_964540295.1 uncultured Phycisphaeraceae bacterium | reverse complement strand
GTTGAGCTCGGGTTGAGCCTCGTGTGGGCCCCGGACGCCGGACTGGCTGAATCAGATTTGAACATTTCGCGCCTTTCCTCCATACTCAGGCCATGGGTTTCGCGACGTCGAGTTTTCAAAGTCTTTCGCTCGCAGACCGCTCGGCCGCGATCGGGCGGGCCGCACGGGCTCTTCTCGAGTCGCAGGCGGTCGTCTTTCCGACCGAAACCGTGTATGGCGTGGCGGTCAACGCCAACAGCCAACTCGCCTTGGAATTCCTCGCCGCCCTCCGTCGGCCTGGGCTGGAGCCGGACCCGACCAAGCCTTGGCTGGGGCGCGCCCCGTGGACTTGGCATGCCTCGTCGGTCGTATCGGTGCTGAGATCGATGCCGATCGCTAGGCCGGTCCACCGCCGGTTGATCGAATCGCTCGCGCCCGGGCCGGTGCGGTTCGTGTTCGAGCTAAGCGAATCGCAGGCCACCGCGGCGGTGACGAAGATTGGTTCGCTCCCGGGCGCTCTGGAAGGTGTGCCCGGGCCTGCGGCCAACGGTGTGCCTTCCTCGTGGACGATCGCGGTGCGCGTTCCTCGGCACGAGATCGCGGCGGCGGTTATCGCGCAGGTGCCCGGGCCGGTGGTGGTGGAACGATTGAGCCGCTTTGGATGGGGCGAGAATCTCTCGTCGCCGGGCCTGCTGGAATCCGCGGCCGCGGCGGGTGTTCAGGTGGTGATCGACGACGGGCCCGGCGATGAACGCCGCGCGTCTACGTCTATTGGGCTGAGCCCGAGCGGGTATCGCGTGCTGGAAGTGGGGGCGGTTTCTGAGCGTGCGGTCAAGCGAGCCGCGACGCGAGCCGTGCTGTTTGTTTGTACGGGCAACACCTGCCGCAGCCCCATGGCGGCGGCCGCGGCCCAACACCTGCTCAAGGCCGAGGCAGACCTCACACGGAGCGGGATCGAGACGACCGCGGCCTCGGCGGGTGTGGCGGCGTCGGACGGGCAGCCGATGACATCCGAGGCCATGGACGCACTCGCGGACCTGGGCGTCGCGGCCCGGCCTAACCGTTCGCGCCAACTAACCCGCCCGATGATCGACGAGGCGGAGGTCATTTACGTGATGACGGGCGCGCACCGCGACGCCGTGCTGTCGATCGACCGTGGGTCGGCGTCCAAGCTCGTGCTGCTCGACCCGGCCGGTCGTGATGTCCCCGACCCGTACGGGGGCCCTCCCTCGGTGTACGCGGCCGCGGCGAAACGAATCGTCGATGTGGTGCGTCGGCGGCTTGCCGAACTAGACTCCGAGACCAAGGCCTGAGGCAATCTCTCGCCCGGGCCTCTTTTTTGAACTTTGTTTGAGTCCAGGTTTTTCAACACTTTTTCTCGCGGACCCTCACCATGAACATCGCCCTGAGCGCCGACCATCGCGGAACCAACGTCATCAAGCTGCTGGCCGAGAAGCTCAAGGGCGAAGGTCATCACGTGGACGTGCTCAGCGATGGCGACGATCGCGAGAAGGACTACCCCGAGAGCGCGTATCTCGTGGCCAAAGCCATCGCCGAGGGCAAGGACAAGCTAGGGATCCTGGTGTGCGGCACAGGCATCGGCATGAGCATCGCCGCGAACAAGTATCACGGTGCTCGCGCGGCGGTGGCCCACGACGAGATGACGGCCCAGCTGAGCCGGAGCCACAACAACGCCAACATCCTCTGCCTGTCGGCGGATCTGCTCGGGCAGCGGCTTATCGAGAAGATCGTGGACGTGTGGCTGCGGACCGAGTTCGAGGGCGGCCGGCACGCACGCCGGATCCACAAGATCGAAGCCATCGAGGCGGGGAAGGACCCGTCCACCGTGTCCGAGTGATCGCGCCCGGAGTGTTACTCCGGGGGGCTCCCCAGATCCATGCGTTCTGATCCGTGCTGTCTGAGATTACCTCTTGAGCCGCTCGATTCGAGCCTGCGCGATCATGGCCGCGCCGAAGACTCCGGCGTTGTCCAGCAGCTTGCTCGCCACGACTTCGACCCTCTTGCATCGGTCCGGGAAGGCGATCTTGCGGGTGGCTTTCTGAACCATGTCCACGAACGGCTGGCCTAACGCCTCGGTCAGCCCGCCGCCCAGCACGATGCGTGGCAGCGAAAGGACGGAGACCCAGCTCCCGATCGCCATTCCAAGCATCTGCGCGGTGTTCTCGACGACCTCCATCGTGAGCTCGTCTTTTTCCTCGAAGGCCTTGCCGACGATCTTTGACTTCACCTTCGAGTAGTCGCCGTCAACCATCGCGGTGATGCTGGACTTGCGGTTGGAACTCACGAGCCGAACGATGCGATCAACGACCGCGCTGCGCGAGCAGTTGTGTTCGAGCGATCGGCTGCCCGGCGGGTTGCCCGGGAACAGGATGGTGTGCCCGATCTCTCCGGCGGTGAGGTAATGGCCGTAGTAGAGCTGCCCGTTGAAGATCAGCCCGCCGCCGATGCCGGTGCCCAGCCACACGCCCAGCAGGTTGCCGCACCGCTTGCCCGACCCGATCTCGTGCTCGCCATAGACCGCTGCGTTGACATCGTTGTCGAGGATTGTCTGCACCTTAAGCCTGTCGGTTACAATCTTGGCCAGCGGCACGTCGGTCCAGCGCAGGTTGACCGCCTCGAGCACGACGCCCTCCTCGGGGTCCACCGCACCGGGCGCCGCCACGCCGATGCAGCCGAGTTTTTCAGAGATTTTCTCGGGAGCGATGCCCGCCCCTTGGCAGGCTTCTTTGATGCCGTCGATCATGCGCTCGATGACCACGTCGCGGCCGTCCTCGGGCTTGGTCTTGCGGCGAGCCTCGCCCACGACCTGCGGGTTGTCAGTGTTGAGGTTGGCGACGACGCCGATCTGCATGTTGGTGCCGCCGAGGTCGATCCCGATGACTGGTTTGGGTGGGGGCATCCGCGAGTGTCCTTCATGAATCAAGAACCGAGGGCTGAAAAATGAGAATCCAAACGCGATCACGACCGCAATCACGACCGCGATCACAACCGGGATCACGCTCGGCCGCACGAGCACATCTTGGGCGCCGGGCTCGAACGACGCGGAGTGTAGAAGACTTGTATCGATCGTGCGGGCGTGATAAAAACTGGCGGAGCACAGGCCGTCGCTATCTCGGGTCGCCCGATGGCCGAACGATCGGCCTGGGGGGCTTGGTTTCGTCGGTGCGGTCCGAAGCCGGGCCGGAGCTGCGCGAGTCGAGCCGCGCCCGCCCACCACCGCCGTCGGCCGGGATCTCCACGTCCGTCAGCCCCTGCCATTCCAGCTTCATTCCAGATTCGACATAACTCCCGACCAAGCTCACCGCGTTGAACAGCCCGACATCTGGCGTATCGGGCCTGAACTTCATGTCCGAGGTCACCGCGACGTGCAACTCCCAGCCCCATTCCGTGCCGCCCTGCCCGCCATTGTGCCCGCCATTGTGCCCGCGGTCGCGGCCTGAATCCCACCGCCGCGCGCCGTTACCGTCACGCTCTCCCTCGTGCTGGCGGGCACGCTCCATCGATCGGATCCGGTCCACGTACCGGCTCGGCACCTCCAACCGCAGCGGCGCGCCGATCGAGGCGAACGTCGCGTCGTCGAGCACCGTGACCACCGCCTCGTGCATGCCCGGCCCGATCTCGTAGATCTCGCTGAACTTCACCAGCCACCGCGATCTTCCGTGCAGCTCTTGGTTGGTCGTCGCGGTCCATTTTTCAACTCGCGCTTTGAAGTTCTCGAGCTGAACCGCAGTCCACCGGGGCAGGTCGCTCAGGTCGCGCTCGTAACGCCGCTGCTGCTCCAGAAAGAGCGACGCGGGCGACGCGAGCGGGTCGCGCGGAATCTCGGCCCTCATGGGCATCTCTGTTCTCGACCCGTTGCGTGCGGCCCCGCGCGCTCGGTCCAGCTCGACCTGCACGTCGCGCAGCGTGCGCTTGAGCATCGCGTTCTCGGCCTCGAGCGCGGTCATGCGATCGCGCATCCGCTGCGCTTCAGCCGGCGTGATCACGCCGGGCATCGCCGGGTTCTCGATACGCGTCGGCGCGGTGGTGGGCGCTGGCTGGCTCTGGGCTATCGCAGGCTGGGTCGTGCCGAGCAGCAACCCGCACAATGCGAGCATCAGCCGACTAGACGTTGCGCGGAAACGCCTCGTCGCGTTGGAGAGACGAATGTTCACGTCGTGCCCGCCGACTCGTTCGATTCTCAGATCCGCGCTCCTGTCCATGGCGGCGCCTCCGTGGTGATGCGTCTGGACGACGCTCGATCTCGCTCGGCCGCGCGCCTCGCTCCGTGTTTGAGCTTCGAGCAACGCCGCCGACTATTCTTTCGGCATTCAGACCGACTGTTCCGCTTCGCATGAGCGTACCCGCCAGAGCGGCCGCGATCTCGCCGGTCTACGAGCGATGCCCAACCTCACACCCGCCGATCTCGCGCCGCCCGCCGCACCCCTTCGCACTCAGGGCCGTGGCTCTCTCGAACGCCTTCTCCCGCCAGGGCTGGCCGCTCGGTTGGACCGGCTCGACCTCGTGTCGCGCAAAGTTTTCGCGGGCAAGCTCCCGGGCGAACGCCGCTCCAAGCGCCGAGGGCGAAGCGTCGAGTTTGACGACCACCGAAACTACGTCCCCGGCGACGACCTCCGACATATCGACTGGAACGTGCTCGCTCGTCACGATCGTTTCTTTCTAAAACTCTTCCGCGAGGACCAGGACCTCGCCCTGCACCTTCTCGTCGACGCTTCAGAATCCATGAACACCGGCGACCCCAACAAGCGGCTGTTCGCGGCCCGCCTTGCCATGGCCCTTGGTTACATCGGGCTGGTGAACCAGAACCGCGTCGTGCTCACGGTGTTCCACGGGCCCGGTCGCGCGCTCACGCCGCTCGCGCCCGTGCGCGGGCGAACCAACGCGGCCCGTCTCGCCGACGTGCTGATCGCAAGCCTCGACCCTCGCGTGGGAGCGCCAAACTCTCAAGCCACGCGAGACAGCGTGCGCGATGTGCCAGGCGTGCGCGCGATGAACTTCAACGCGGCCCTGCGCTCCGTGGCTCAGCACCGCTCGGGGCGCGGTGTGCTGGTCGTGATCTCTGATTTTCTTCACCGCGAGGGCCACCGGGCCGGGCTCGATTTTCTGGCTGGAGCACTCGCCAACAGTTTCGACACCTTCGTGTTTCACACGCTCGCGCCCGGTGAACTCGATCCGGCCGCCGATCGATTGATCGGCGACGTGCGCCTCACCGACATCGAATCAGGCGATTCCGCCGAGGTCACGGTGTCGGCGGCGGTGCTCAACCAGTACCGAGCCGCGCTCGCCGCGTTCCGCGACGAACTCCGGTCCGACTGCCGGGCCCGCGGCATCGACTACCAGCCCGTCCTCACCAGCACGCCCATCGATGAGTTCGTGCTGAGCACGCTCCGCAAAGGCGGCGTTCTGCGGTAGGCGAGCTCAGCACCCAGACGAAAAATACGTGACGAACAGATCAAAGTCCTCGCCCGTGACAAACCCGTCACGGTCCGTGTCCGCGGCCGAACTGCCGCTCAAGAATGCGGACAAGTAGGCGTCGAAATCCTCGCCGCTGACAAACCCGTTCCCGTCAAAGTCCGAGACGCACGCCGACCGGTATTCCACCGCGCCGATATCAACAACCGGGCTCGCCCCGGAGCCCGTGTCCGCGGTCGTCAGGTCGTCGGTCAGCCTGGTCCGGCCCAGGAAATCGAACGGCAAAATCTCGCTTGTATCGAAGTCCGCGTCCAGGTCCGCGATGTCCGCGGGCAGAGACGAGGTATCTCCAGCATCGATGCACGATGATCCCGGCAAGAGCTGGAAGTTGTCGTCGGGCGTTCCCAACCGGTCATCGACCCCGTCGGGATCCACAAAGAGAGGCGGGGTCACAACATTTCCCACCCCGCCCAGTGCGCCGGTCCACCCTTGCACGCAGGAGTACGAAACGTTGAACACGTTGAAGGCGCTCGTAAGCTGTTCCTTCTCGACGGTCGATCCGCCGTCAGAGTTACTCCACAGCACGGTGTTGGCCAGAACGGGCAGGCCCGAGATGGCATAGACCCCGCCGCCCTGGCCCAGCGCCCAGTTGGAGTACACCGTGGAGTTGATCACGCGAGTGGAACCCGAGAGGTACAGCCCCGCCCCGCGGCTCAGGGCCGTATTCCTGCTCAGAATACAGTTGACCACAAGCGCGAGGTTGCCAGCATAGATCCCCCCGCCCAGCGAGCCGGTGTTCCCACCGAAGAAGCAGTTGAAGATCGAGATGTTCGAAGAAGTCGTGTAGAGGCCTCCCCCGTTGCTCGCGGTGTTGCCCACAAAGTCCGAACCCACAACGAGAGCCGTCCCGATCGGGTTGAACATCCCGCCACCGAAGTTCGCAAAGTTTCCTGAAAACGTGCAGTCCACGATCCGGGTCGTCCCGCAGCAGGCCGTCAGCCCGCCGCCGAAATTCGCGTTGTTGGCGTCGAACGTACAGGAGATAAACGTCGTTGAGCCGTTTGTATTGACTCCCCCACCGTCGTTGGTGGCGGCACACTGCTTGAACACACAGTTCTCAAATGTTCCGGTGCCAGACTTGATCGCGACACCACCGCCGAACTTCGCGGAACCGTTCTGAAACACGCAGTTTCGAACCGTTGGACCGGCGTTCTCAATCAGCATGCAGGCACCGCTGTCGTCAGGAGTCGAGGTTCCTGAAGCATTCCCAGCGGTCACATAAAACCCGTCCAGCACGCAGGTCGAGTCAACCCCGGCCGCCCGTACGACATGGAAGCTGTTGTCGCCTGAACTCGTGATGCTCCCGATGTTCCCCGAAAGCACGGTCATGTTCTGAACGGGGTCGCGCTGCGAGACAGAGATCTCGGTGCCGGAGAAACCACCCAGCAACGCGACCTGTGCTGGGAGCACAAACGACAATGTTCGGGCGTTCGTCCCGCGATCAGGCCGGTATGTCCCAGCCTTCACCCAGATCTCTGAAGCCGAGCGTGCCTGAGCTGATGTAATGCCGTCCTGAAGATCTGAGTACGCGCTGGACCATGAAAGCCCATCACCCCCGGGTACCGCAGTGGAATCCACGAAGACGGGCGGCGGAGCGGACGGTTTGAAAGCAAAGCACACTACAAACAAAGTGGCGAAAATCAAACTGGTACCCCCTCGACTCGGGGGAAAGATGCCCCGAGATCTCGCAGTGGCGCCCGTGAACGGAGTGAACGATCCGCGCGTGAATCTGCCAAGAAACGAGAAGATACTAAAAAGTGTTCGGTTTATCAAGTTCCGCTCGTCATGGACAGCACCGAAAACCTGAGGCGTTTCACCGAGGGTACCCATACAAAAACAGAACCGATTCGAACGAATTCTTGACAATCCGCGTCTTGACAGAAAACCCAGGATCTGGTACTCTTGACGTTCGGTCAGGCTCTGAGCAGGTTATAGTGGTATGGATTTATTCTGTTTGGTGTTGGTTTCCACCCGATTCGTGTGACTCGGGCTCTTGACACCAGACGGACATTTTCGAGGAGAGACTTATGTTGAACATGCGTTCGTTGATGGTTGTCACCGCGCTCGCGGCTGCCGCTGGCACTGCTAGCGCTGCTGTCGAGACTTACACCCAGAACTGGGCGTTCCCGCTCTCGCCGAACAACGCCACACTGGTGTTCCCGAAGTTCGACACGCTCGGCGGCACGCGCGTGCTGACTAAGGTCGAGATGCTCACCAACTCGACGATGACGGCCAACATCACCGCCGAGAACAACTCGGCCCTGCCCGCGCCAGCTTTCACGGTCAACCTCTCCGGTTTCGTCACGGTCGCTTTCGGCTCGCTCAACGGCTTTAACGCCCTGAACCAGGCCGCTGGCGCTTCTGTTGCGGCGACCGACGGGATCACCGGCTCGGGTCCGGACTTCAATGACTTCGGCTCACTGGCCGATTCGGGCTCGGGCGCGACGGATACCACGTCGGGCCTCGCGTCGTTCACCGCTCCGGGAACGATCAACGCGAACATCTTTGGTTCGGGCGGCTTCTCGGTCGGCGGGAGCACCGACTCGACTCAGAACGTCTCGATCTTCCAGGGTAACGGCGACGTCACCATCAATTACTACTGGGAACCTATCCCGGCCCCCGCTTCCCTCGCCCTCCTGGGCATGGGCGGGCTGGTCATCAGCCGTCGTCGCCGCTGATCGCACAACAATCTGTTGAAGCTCAATTGAGAAAGGCTCGCCGTGTTCTACGGCGAGCCTTTTTCATTTGCGAATTTCGCGCGCAGTCACCCGAGCGCTTTGAGCTTTGGAGTTGGGTGGTTGAAAGCCGGACGCCGCAGCCGCTCAGGCCGCCAGGTCAATATCTGGCAGATTCTCGTCCGGGTCTTGCGTGTCGCTCTGCTCCCAGCTCTTGCCCCACTTGGTCTCGGGGAGGTGCCGGTGATGCACATGAACCACCCGCGCGAGCTGTTTGGCAAAGAGATCGCTCAGGACCTCCAGCAGCGGGACCAGCGTCTCGGGGAACGAGTTGCGTCGATCGCGGAAGAGCGTGACCACGGCCAGGCACTCGTCGGCGTTGTGACAGGCGAACGTGACCATGGTGACATCGCCGACCCAGTCGCCGACCTGCCCTGCCCGGGCCGCGATCTGCCCTTTACCGACCATGACCTCGACGCCCTTGCTGTGCTCGAATTTCGGCGCCAGCCCCGACGCCAGATGGTCGAGCAGAACCTCGGCCGAGTCCTTGGGCCCGTCGTAATTCACGTACGCGCCAAGGGTGAAATCGCCAGAAGACGCGGGAAGGAAGATCGCCGCGTTGGTTGGGCCGCTCTTGGTGAGCACGAACTCCAGCACGGCCCGGAGCAGGCCCTCGATCTCCAGCTCCTGCCGGATCACGGTGTTGAACTCCGACGCGGCGCCGACGATGGTGAGCTTGCCGGAAAGATCGGTATAGGCATTGGTGAGGTCGGTGCAGAGCCCGCCGACGCTCTGGCTGATCTGTTCGCGGGCCTCGTTGAGGCGTTTGGCGAGCCGGCGCAGGCGCAGGATGCGCTCGTCGCGGACCCGGATTTCGTGCCCGCGCCGCAAGGCCGCCGCGACGCGTAAGAGCAGCTCGCTGCCGCGAGCCTTGGCCGAAACGATATCGACGACCCCGCTGCGCAACGCCAGCATCGCGTGCTCGACCGAGGGCGTCTCGCCGATCGCCATGACCGGCACACCGGGGCGGCCTTCGCAAAGGCGACGTGCGGGTTCAAAGTCGTTCTCGACGAAGATCAGCACGAGCGTGAAGCGGCCATCGTCGAGTCGCTGGCGTGCGGACTCGACGTCCTCGACGCTCGCCAGCTCGCCGACGTGCCCCGAGAGCTGAGCCGCGAGCAGGTCACGCTGCACGCGGCTCGCCGTCACGACGAGAATTCGCGCGTCGGAAATCGCCGCGGTCGGCTCGTCGCCGCGCCGGTTGTTCGCGGTGCGCGAGTTCTTTGAATGAGATGGGTTGATGTCGCGCCGGTCCATGGCTCTTTCGTCTTAATGGTCCCCGCGAGTCGCTGGCCGATCCGTCGGCTGACGCTCGCGGCCCGCTTGGTCGCTGTCGATCTCTACGCCGCCTTGGGCCGCTCGCTCAAGGCCTCACATCTCCAGGTCGGGAGCTCGATGGTCGCGTTGGTCCCGCGTCCGCCCGCCATGGACACCAGCTCGATCTGCCCGCCGTGGGCCTGCACCAGACGCCGCGCCCGCGTGAGCCCCAGCCCACGCTGACGCCCCGCCGGTTTTTCGCTGAAGAACGGGTCGAAGGCGTGCTGACGAACCCTCGCGCTCAGCCCCGGCCCGCGATCTTCCACGCGGAGAGTCAGTCGGTCATCCAACGGGTCGGACTGAACGCGGAGCGTCACAATCTCGTCGGGCGCCGCTTCGGCCGCGTTCACGATCAGTTCAGCCAGCGCAGGCCCGATGAGTTCTCGGTCAATGCTCGCGCGCGACAGGTTCGGCGCGATCTGAACGTCCACCCGCGCCGTACGCCGCAGACGCGACGACACCAGCTGCAGCGTTTCCTTCACGAGGGCCGAGAGTTCCATCGGCATCGCCCGCACTTTCGGCGGGTCCGCGATGAGGTTCAGGCTCGTGATCAAGTCCGAAAGATCCTGTGCCGCTCGTGCGATCGCTACCGCCGAATCGCGATCAGCCGACGCGTCTAGGTGCGCGACCAGCAGCTGGCTTCTCCCGCTGATGATCGCCAGCGGGTTGTTCATCTCGTGCGCCGCGCCCGCCGTCATCTCGCCTAGCCGCGCCAGCGATTCGGTTTCCGTCAGCCGACTCTGCGCCTCCGCCAGCGAGCGCCCGACCTCCGCCAAGCGCTGGCTGAGCCGTCGCGCGTCCTCGTGCTCGCTGGCGGCGTGGATCGCCGCGGTCCAGGTCGCCACCAGCGGGCCCAGCACCGTGTCCACCGGTATGAACTCGGATAAATCTCGGTCGTGCAACAGCGCCGCGCCCGGCGAGGCCGACCGTCCACGCCCCGAGCCCGGCACAACGCTCAGCGACAGCAGCTTCACACGCCGCATGTCGGGCGCATCGATCAGCTCGTCGCTAAGCCAGGGCAAGATTCCCACGGCCGCCATGCTCATCTGCCCGGGGTCGCACAGGGCGGCGAGCGAGCGCCCGCCCATCTCGCGGCTGGGCGGCGGCTCGATCAAGCGCGACCGCACGACGCGCCCCGAAGGTCCGCCGCTGAACGACGAGGCGAACTGCGTGAACTGCCACGCGGTCGAGACCTCCGACGATCCCACCGCCGAACTCGGCCCGTGCTGGAAGAGCAGCGCGTAGTAGCCCGGGCCCAGCAGGTGGGCGGCGGAATCCGCGACGGCCCCGAGCGTCTCCACCAGGCCCCGGCCCGGCAGCTCGCCAGCGTGGAAGGCGTGGATCGCCTCAAGAACTTTCGACTGAGTTTGCGCGAGCTTGGAGCGCAACTGCAGCGAGCTGGTCAGCCGCGCGAGTTGACGGTTGGCGCTCATCACCGCGTCGAGCATTACTGCCGCGCCGGGGGCCTGATCGAGCCCCAGCATCTCGCAGCGGGCGGCATACAGGCGTGCCAGCGGCTCGGCCAGGCTCATCGCCACGCCCGGCTCCAGCCCCACGCTCGTGCACAGCGGCGAGGGGTCGGTGATCGGGCCGAAGTCGCCCGACCAGCCTAGGTGCAGGTTCCGGCAGATCGACTTGGCCAGCGAGACCAGCGCGATCAGCTGCCGGTTGGGTGTTTCGGGCAGCGAGGAGGAAGGCTGGCTGTGGAACCACATGACTTCCTGCAGCGATTCGGGCAGCCGCCAGTGCTCGGCGATCCGCTTGCCCGCCGCGTGATGATCGAGCCCGAGCACCGCCCGCTCGATCGGGGCCGAGTCCGACTGCCGACGCTCCGCCAGCGCCAGCACTCGCGCGTAGGACTTGGGCAAAATCAGTTCCAGCGCCAGCTTCCCAAGGTCGTGCACCAGCCCGGCCAGGAACGCTTCTTCTGGCGCGACGCGCGACCCCGAGAGTTCTTCTGCCAAACACTGGCACGCGCACGCGACCGCCAGCGAGTGCTTCCAGAAACCAACACGCTCGAAGACCGTCGTCGGGGCGGAGAGATCGTGCGCGACCTGCTCGTCAACCTGGTTGTGCGGCCGACTGGCGTTGCTCATCAGGTCGTAGATGCTCACGCTCAGCACGCAGGCGCGAACCGCGTCCAGCCCCAGCATCGACACCGCGCGTTTCACCGTCGTGATGCGATCGCCCAGCCCGCGGTCCGAGCGGCGGCACATGCCCAGCATGCGGGCCGACAGCGGCGGATCGGATTCGATCAGCCTCGAAATCTCGCTGAGGTCGGCGTCCTCGCTGCTGGCGACGCGCAGGAGCCGCGCCGCGACCGGCGAGAGCGTCGGCAGCGACTCGACCTGTTCCAGGATCATCTCGACCTGGCGCACGCGGGCCGGGTCCGACGCAGGCTGCATGAAGGCTCTCCTCGCGAAATCACGCTCCCGAAATCACGAGGCGGCGGAGGTCCGCGTCGCGGCCTTGGCGCCGCCCGTGTCCTCGATCTCCAGCAGGCTCGCGATCTTCTGCATGAGCGTGACGATGTTGAACGGCTTCTTGAGGAAGTCATTGGCGCCCGAGGCCATCAGCGGCTGGATCTCGCCCTGCGACACCACACCGCTGATGATCAGGATCTTCATGTCCTTGTACGAAGGGTTCGAGCGCACGCGGTTGCACACCAGGTTGCCGTTGATATCGGGCAGCTTGTAATCGAGCAGCATGAGATGCGGCCTGAAGCTCTCGGTGAGCAGCCCCGCGTCATACCCGCTCGAGGCCGTCTTGATCTCGAAGCGCGGGTCCTTGCTCAGGATCGCCACCAACATCTCAAGAATCTGCGGGTCGTCATCCACCGCGAGAATCCGCTTGAGCCCGTCCTCGATGGTGTCCACCGGGATGCTGTTCGCCCGCATGAAACGGATCAGCTCGTCACGCGGGATCCGGCGAAACTTGCTGCCCGGGACGCGGAAGCCCGAGAGTCGGCCCGAGTCAAAGCATCGGATGATGGTCTGCTGGCTCACCTTGCACACCTCGGCCGCCTCGCCGGTGGTGAAGATCCGCTTGTCGGCCCATGGGTTCTTGCTAGTTGTTCCCGTCGTCATCGTCAGGCCCTCGTGGCCGTGGAGGTCCGGCCGCGCTGCGCAAGGGTCGATCGGCCTTCCGTGGCCGAACCGGGGCGTTCGCCCAAAGCCCCCGCGTGTTACGGGCGCTATCGACCCCCAGCTTCTCCAACTTCACGCATCGCCCGGTCAACGGTTCCACCCATGAGGCGAAGACCTTCCGAGCGTGACGGTTGTGCAAGCCCTGACGCCGCTGGCGCTTTGTTCTCGGAGCAGATCGTTCTCACGCGCTCAGCGACCGTGCAATTCTCGCCATTTTCTCACCGCCTCGGGTTCACGCGGGTACAACGGCAGAAGGTCGATCGGATCGATCTCGGGCAGCCCGAGCGACGCCTCGAAGCAGCACGCGGGCTCGAACAGAGGCCCGAGAACCGGCACGTTCTGCGCCGCCAACATCGCCCTGATCGAGGCCGGTAAAAAACGATCCGCGACGAACAATCTCACGCTCCCGCTGCCGCCGACCAGTGCCGAAACCTGCGCAGCATCCATCACCCCGCCTCGTGAAATCTTCTCGCCGCCCGCGTCAAATAGTGTCACGAACGTGTCCTCACCCTTGGACGCCAGCGCCACCACGAACGGGCCGCCGAGCTTCAGAGTTCCCACACCCGAAACCGCGTGTCGCGCCACCACGTGCGCACTGGGCACCGCGACACACCGCGCCCCGACTGCCTCGGCGATCATCTTGGCTGACGCGATCGACACCCGGAGCCCCGTGAACCCACCCGGGCCGACCGACACCGCGATCCGGCCAAACTCGCGTGGTCTCACGGAGAGCCGCCGCATCAACCGATCGATCGCGGGTATGAGGTCATCATCGTGACGCCGGTCCAGCGCGATGAGCTCAACCCCGAGCACACGCGGCACGCCATCGACGGTCTCGCCGATCGCCACGCCCGGCGTCCCCACGCTCTGACCAGGCTCGACCGCGCTGGGGTTGCTGGCCTCGATCGCCAGCGTCAGAACTCGTCGCACCGGGCCCCCTCTGTCAGTCGTTGTGCGAAGGCCCGGAACGCCGTGCTTTGATCTCGCCTCGTGATTTCTTCTCGACCAGCCGCCGCTCCTTCGAACCGCGCGACGGCTTGGTCGCGCGGCGAATCTTCGGCTTCACCTTCGCCTGAACCAACAGCTCGCGCAAGCGATCCAAACACGCCGACTTGTTCTGCCCCTGCGAGCGTGACTCGTCGGCCGTGATGACCAGCTCGCCCCCATCGATAATGCGCCGACCCGCGAGGTCGGTCAGCCGCATCGCTACCGGGGCCGAGAGCGGGAGGTCGGAGACGAGCACACGCAGCTCGGCCTTGGTGGCTCGCTTGTTGACATTCTGCCCGCCCGGCCCGCGACTTCCCGAAAAACTGAAGCGCAGCACAGCCGAAGAAACACTCAGCCCCGGCGCGATCTCAACGCCCGCGCTCCCGGTCTCGGCCGGTGTGCTGTTGAAGTTCGAGGTCTCGGGTCCGGCGTTCATCATTCAAGTCATACGGCCCTCGCGCGCCGCCGCCCACTCGCTCGCCAAGAAGTTTGCGCTGTTTGCCTCTATATTGGTGCCAAGGATTCTCGGTCGTGTCCCCGCGAGTTCGTTTCTCTCGAAAGGCTCACCTCATGCGGCCTCAAGCCCGCGACAGCGCCGCGGCCGGTTCGTTTAAACACCTCGCGGCGACCGTCGCCGCGTTCGCGATCTCTCTCTCGCCTGCGGCCCTCGCGCAAGAGCAGACCACCGTTGCAAAGCGGCCTGACTTAATGGACCGCACCCTCGAGCAGCCCCGAGAGCTCAAGCTCGCCGACGATCGGCAATGGACGATCCAGTTCGAGCCCTTGGTCTGGCTCGCGGCCCCGGCCGGTCGATTCCAGGTCGGCAAGAGCAGATCCACCAACGAGGTCTTCGTCTCCGACCTGAACCTCGACAGCGCCCGCGCCAGCCCTTATTTCGAGCTTCATTTGCGGCGTGATCGCTGGCGGATCGGCATCAGCGGGTACTATCTCTCCGAGTCAGATCGCTCGGCCGACATCCGCGAGCCAGCCCAGCTCGGTTCGCTCACGCTGCTCGACGGGGACCGTGTCAAATCCTCGCTCGATCTCTGGTCGGTCGAAGCGGTGGTCGCGTACCGGTTCTATGACGAGGCTTGGACCGAGCCCAACGCCAGCCCGGGGGAAATTCCGGTCGCTTCGCTGGCTCTGGGGATCGACGCCCTCGCCGGGGCGCGAGTGTACAGCGTTGACCTTCAGATTGATCGTCAAGCGGGGGTGAGCGGCGCGGCGGCCAGCCTCTCGCGAGAAGATTTCTGGGCCGAGCCGCTCGT
>CAZIMT010000007.1:0-7784 GCA_964540295.1 uncultured Phycisphaeraceae bacterium | reverse complement strand
GCCGGGCTCTTCGCGGGGATCGAGCTCCGGTTCTAGGTCGAGACCGTCCGCTGGTTGGCGAAAAAGAGTGCCTCCCAGCGAAAGCGTGCGAAGCCCTCTGTTTGGGTGGGCTTTCTGATACGCCGTGCCAGAATTTTTTCTTGTTTCTCATGTCCAGCGTGAGAGTTGCGCGATTTCGTCGCTTCGGCTGATAGCGAGCACGGAGTGCTGAAGGCCAGATCGATCGTGGATGTCTTCCCTCAGGGAGCGGAAGCGCGCTAAGATCTGTCATAACCCGAGCCCTATTCTGGGTTTGGGAAGACTTTCAAGGTTCTGGCGCTGGTGCGAGCGTTCCGCCTCATTCTTGTGGGCGGCGTGCTCAGCCGTGGGTGGCGAAGCGGCGTTGACGGGCTGGCGCTGGGTCGAACGAGGTTCGTGAGAAGGTAGGGGCTCTCGTTTGAGACTCCCCGGCTGGCGTGCGGTCGAGAGGCTTCCGAACGAAACCCTGAAGTATCGTTTCGAAGAGAATCTGGAGTGGAGATGGCGACCGAGATGAGCAAAGAGAGTTCCATAAAGTCCGACCGTCTCAAGCTTTCGAGCGAGACGCTGGCAAGCCTTCGGCTGACGTCGAGTTCGCTGCCTCTCCCGGCATCGGCTGCCGGAGCCAGCGCGGTTCGCACCGTCACAAAGAAGGACCTGATCGATCGGATTTCCGAGCGGACCAACATCAAGCGTCAGGACGTGAAGCTGGCGGTCCAAGAGTTTCTGGAGCAGGTGATGACCGAGCTCCAGAACGGGAACCGCCTCGAGTTCCGCGATTTCGGGGTCTTTGAGATCAAGTACCGCGCCCCCCGGGTCGCGCAAAATCCCAAGACGTTGCAGCGAGTCGATGTCCCGGCCAAGCGGACCGTCAAGTTCAAGGTCGGCCGGTTGATGCGCGAGAGCTTGGAGCAGAGTTTCCAACCCGCCGCTTCTCACCTCAACGGGAGCGCCAACGGGACTGCCCACGGGACGGCCAACGGGACTCATGCCTCGGCATCGGTAGCTCAGGGGCTCAAGTCCAAGACGAGCCACTAACTTAATCTGTCTCAAAGCTCAGTTTCTCTGGTAGATCGACACTCCGTGCCGATTTTTTCTTGTCCTCCCTAGGCGAGCCCGCAAATCGCACGTGGTTTCGCGAGACGAACCTCACGCGTGCGCGGCTCGTTGGAAGAACCAAAGACGAGTCAATCAACCGCAACCGCAACCGCATCCGTGGCCGTGGTCGCGGCCGCGCTCTTAAGGATGCTTCGACCCGAGCCCGACGAAGAGTTCGCGAGCTTTGAGAGGGCGAGCATGCGGTCGACCGCTAGTAAGGCCTGCTCGCGCACTTGGGCGTGAACTCGTACTTGGTTGACGACTTTCGCTCGGCCGTCTTTGGTATACTGGCCCGCGAGGTTGTCCAGCACCCACAGCACGTGAGGCTGATCGATCCGGAACATCGTGGTGCAGAGGCACTGGCAGTCGCTGAGGATCCGCACCGACACGCCGCGTGACTTGGCGGATTCGGCCAAGCGGTTCACGAGGTGGACCTCGGTGCCGATCGCCCAGCGCGAGCCCGCTGCGGCGGCGTTGATCGTTTGGATAATGAACTCGGTCGAGCCCGCGAGATCTGCCTTGTCAACGACCTCTTTCGCGCACTCAGGGTGGACCAGGATCTTCGTCGGCGCGAGCTGTGGTTCGGAGAAGTTCTGGGCGCGAACCTGCTCGCAGTGCTCGGGCCGGAAGAGTTTGTGAACCGAGCAGTGGCCAGCCCAGAGGATAACGCGCGCGTCGAGCAAACCTTCGGGCGTGGCGCCGCCCAAGGCCTGGCCCTTGCGCGTGAGTCTGGGGTCGTAGAGCGCCGCGTGGTGAGCGACATCGATGCCCGCCGCGGCCGCGGTGTTCCGGCCTAGGTGCTGATCGGGTAGAAAGAGAACTTTGATGTCTTCCTTTGAACGTGGTCGGTCGTGAGGGACGGAGACTTCTCCGCCGCGCATGGCCCAGTCGAACACGGCCTTGGCGTTGGAGCTGGTGCAGCACGCGCCGCCGTGCGCGCCCACAAAGGCCTTGATCGCGGCCGAGGAGTTCACGTACGTTACCGGCACGATCCGACCGCGCCAGCCTTGGTCCTTGAGCGATTCGTGTATGGCGTCCCAGGCGTCGCTAGTGTCGTCGTACTGGGCCATGTCCGCCATCGAGCACCCGGCCGAGAGGTCCGGGAGGATCACGGCGGTGTCGTCGGGCGTGAGCATGTCGGCCGTTTCGGCCATGAAGTGGACGCCGCAGAAGACGACGTATTTCACAAGGCGGTCGGCGGGGCGTGATTTGGCGAGGTCGGCCGCGATCTGCGAGAGCTTGAGCGAGTCGCCGGTATGGTCGGCGTGGCGCACGATCTCGTCGGTCTGGTAGTGATGCCCGAGGATGACAAGAGAATCGCCCAGTTCGCGGCGTCGCGCGGTGATCCTGGCCGACAGCTCGTCGGGGGTCATTTTCAGGTACGGCTCGGGGAGCGAGGGCTGCCACAACAACTTTGTAGTCCTCCGAAAGCTCGACGGCGGAGTTCGAGCTTGGAGAGTCTATGCGCGGTTGCTCAGCGTTTTATCGAGCGTTCATCGTCTACAGTCGGCCCAGTGGCAAAGGGAAACATCAAAGCGTCGTCCAAGGCTCGGTCTTCAGGGGTTGTTAAGCAGGGCGCTGAACCAGGCTCCGGACTGGGCTCGAGCCTGATCTCTGTCGCGCGAGACCGCGCGTTTCGTGCGATCGTGGGTCGCGCGAAGGTTTTCCCCGAGATCAACACCGGTGACTTGGACGAGTCGGGGCTGGACTCGCGCGACGGGGCGCTCGTTCACATGATCGTGGACACGGTGTGCCGGCACTGGTTGACGCTCGAGTTCTTGATCGATCTGCACTGTAAAGAGCCGCTGCGCGATGTTGAGCACAAGATGCAGGCCGTGCTGCTGGGCGGGGCCGCCCAGATCGTGTATATGGATCGCGTGCCGGTGCACGCGGCGATCGATACGGCGGTGGAATGGGCCAAGAAGTATGTGAGGCCGGGCGCGGGCGGGATGGTCAACGCGGTGCTGCGGCGGGTGGCGGAGATGGTGGGGGCGGGCGAAGATCGGGCCCGGCGCGGTGCGTGGACAAACCAGCGCGATGAGCTGCTGATGAGAGACGGCTCGGCGCTGGTGCTTAGTTCGCCGGTGCTGCCCGACCAGATCACGGCCCGCACCGCGATCGTGACGAGCCACCCGATCGGGCTGGTGCGGCGCTGGGTGTCGCAGTTGGGGGCGGACGAAGCGCTGCGGGTGGCGGCCCACAGCCTGGCGTTGCCGCCGGTGACGTTGAACTCGGCGTTCGTGCGCGCGCCGGTGCCGGACATGGACGGCGCGGGTATGGGCTGCACGCGGCACGCGACGGCGGGGTGCCATGTCGCGCACGAGCCCGGGCCTTGGCTTGGGGAGATGCTGTCGGTGCGCGATGATGTGTGGGTGCAGGACGCGGCGTCGGTGCTGGCGATCCGGTCGATCGCGGACCTTCGGCCCAAGGTCGTCGCGGACGTGTGCGCGGGGCAGGGGACCAAGACCCGGCAGTTGGCGGCGACGTTTCCCGACGCGGAGATCTGGGCAAGCGATCCGGACCCGGCCCGATCGGCGGTGCTGGCGACGGTGTTCAAGGGATCTGCGCAGGTGCGGGTAGTTTCGCCTTTGAAGCTGGCGGAATCGGTGCGGGGGAAAGTTGAGCTGGCGTTGCTGGACGTGCCGTGCTCGAACACGGGGGTGCTGGCGCGGCGTGCGGAGGCGAAGTATCGGTGCGGGCCCGAGCAGTTGGAGCGGCTCGTGACGTTGCAGAAGGAGATTTTCGAGACCACGGCGGGGCTGATGGCTCCGGGGTCTTCGATGCTGTACTCGACGTGCAGCTTGGACGACGGCGAGAACATCGAGGTGGTGGAAGGAGCTGCGCGAGTGTTTGAAGCGAAGCTGAGCCGGGCCAATCGGACGCTGCCGAGCGGGCGGCCTGGGGGGGCGGCGGAGGAGTATTCGGATGGGGCGTTCTCGGCGTTGTTGAGTCGGAAGTAAAGAGGTAGTTTGAAAACTTGCCTCACCAAAGGCTGAAGCGTCGGGTTAAGAGCCTGGCTTATCAAAGTTGAAAACCCGCCCTACGAAGCGGGGGTACACTGTCCGACTTGGCAAGCGATCGACCATGTCACGGCTCGATCAAGACACGAGCGTGTCGTTCGAGCATCGAACTTGCGAAGTTTGTGTTGCCCATGATTGTCCCGCCCTGCCCGAGCGAGTGAGAGCATGAACCTGTTGGACATTCTCAAGTTCGAGTGCATCCTTTCGCCGCTGGTGGCGAGCGACAAGAAGGGTGTGATCGACGAGCTGGTCGATTGCCTGTACAAGGCTGGCACCGTGGGCGACGCCGGGGCGCTTAAGGACGCGGTGTGGACGCGCGAGCAAACGCGGACGACGGGGATCGGGCACGGGCTGGCGATCCCGCACGGCAAGTGCGCGGGGATGAGTTCGGTGGCGATGGCGGTGGGTCGGCCCGCCAAGCCGATGGACTTTGAGGCGATCGACGGTCAGCCGGTGCGGTTGATTGTGTTGTTGGCGAGCCCGCCGGACCGGACCAGCGACCATATCCAGGCGCTGGCGCGGATCAGCCGTTTGATGACGATGGACGATTTTCGCGAGAAGATCTACTCGGCAGGTTCTTCGCAGGAGATTTACGATCTCTTGAAATCGCAGGACAAGCCCTGAGGGGTTCTGTCATGAACGTGCGCGCTCCGCTGATCCAGATCGAGGCTCATCTCACGAGGTACGCCGACACGTTGCGGCTGCCCGCGCACCTTGTCGCGGCGGTTCGTTATGCGCTGTTGGGCGGGGGCAAACGGCTTCGGCCGTTGCTGGCGTGGTGGGCGTGCGAGGCGGTGGGGACGCCGGGGATCGCGAGCGTTCCGGCGGGCATTGGGGCGGAGCTGATCCACGCGTTCAGTCTGGTGCATGATGATCTGCCAGCGCTTGACAACGATGACCTGAGGCGCGGCCGACCGACGCTGCACAAGCACGCGGGCGAGGCGATGGCTGTGCTGGCGGGGGACGCGATGATGGCGCTGGCGTTTCAGTCGCTGGTGGAGAGCGGGTTGCCTGCGGGCTTGGCGTACCGGTTGGTGCGTGAGCTGGCGGACGGGACGATGGGGATGATCGCGGGTCAGGTGTACGACACGCTGGGGGGCCTTGACCCGGCGGCCGACGCGTTGACGCGGGTGCGCACGATCCATGCGAACAAGACCGGGGCGTTGATCCGGGCATCGGTGCGGATGGGCGCGATGTGCGGGTTGGCGGCAGGGTCGGCGGGGGGCGACGCGGCGAAGGTTGATGTGCCGGAGTTGCGAGCGCTGACGGTGTACGCGGACTCGGTGGGCGTGGTTTTTCAGATCGCGGATGACCTGTTGGACGTGGAAGGGACGGCGGAGCAGACGGGCAAGCGGACCGGCAAGGACGCGGAGCTGGGCAAGCTGACGTACCCGGGGGCGATCGGGATTGAGGCGTCGCGCGAGCAGATCCGGCGGTTATCCGACGAGGCGTTGAGAGCGCTGGGGTTATTCGGGGCCAAGGGCGAGGGGTTGCGAGTGTTGTGCCACGAGATCGCGAATCGTTCGGCGTGAGGAATCGCGCGTGTCCGAGAGCGACCGGCGAGCAGGGCCGCGGCATCTGGGTTGGTCTCGGGGGCGAACTGTTTCTACAGTTTGACGTAGTTTCTGAACGCAAGCTGGAAGTCGCTTTTAGTTTGGCTTTTCGTTACGTTCTTGGTTTGGCTCTTGGGGAAACATATGGCGAGTCTTTTGCCGAGCATTCACGGGCCCAAAGAACTCAAGAGCTTGACCGTCGAGCAACTGCCGCAACTGGCCCATGAGATCCGCGAGGCGATCTACACGCAGGTGTCGAAATCGGGCGGGCACTTGGCGCCGAATCTGGGCGTGGTCGAGCTGACGATCGCGATGCACTACGTGTTTGACTTCGGGCACGATCGGTTGCTCTTTGATGTTGGGCACCAGTGCTACCCGCACAAGCTGTTGACGGGGCGGCTGCCGTTGCTGAGTAAATTGCGGACGCGCGAGGGGATGGCCGGGTTTCCGGAGCCGTCGGAGTCGCCCTACGACTTGTTCCGGGTTGGGCACGCGGGGACGGGGATCAGCACGGCGGTGGGGATGGCGCGAGGCGACACGCTCAACCGCGAGGGGTTCGACTCGGAGAAGAAGCCCGACGGGCGGCGCGTGGTGACGTTGATCGGCGATGCGTCGATCGTCAACGGCGTGGCGATGGAAGGGTTGAACAACGCGGGGACGCTCAAGCGGCAGTTCCTGGTGGTGCTCAACGACAACGGGATGTCGATCAGCAAGCCGCAGGGCGCGGTGGCGCAGTACTTTGATCGCGTGCGGCTGTCGAACCTGTACGCGGACCTGAAGAAGTCGGCGCGAGAGATTTTGAAGCACATGCCGGGCGGGTCGCTGGTGAAGGACGCGTACCACATGGCGGGCGAGGCGGCCAAGGCGGCGATGAATGACACGGGGTGGTTCGAGCACTTCGGGCTGGTGACGGTCGGGCCGATCGATGGGCATGACCTGCCGTCGTTGATCGAGTTCATGACGTTCTGTCGGGACTTTGAGCGGCCGATGGTTTTGCACGTGAAGACGATCAAGGGGAAGGGGTATCAGTTCAGCGAGACGGACTCGAGCAAGTTCCACTCGCCAAGCCCGTTCCAGGTGGTGGATTCGGGGCTGGACCCCGAGGGGTGCCGGGTTGAGCTGAAGTCGGAGGGGCGTTCGTTCACGACGGCGTTCGGCGACGCGATGGTTGACCTGATGGAGCGTGACCCGAGGGTGGTCGCGTGTACGTCGGCGATGGCGGACGGGACGGGGATCAGCAAGGTGCTGCCGCGGTTCCCGGAGCGAGCGTGGGACACGGGGATCTGCGAATCGCACGCGATGGACATGATGGCGGGGCTGGCCAAGACGGGGTTTAGGCCGTTCTTTGCGGTGTATTCGACGTTCCTGCAGCGGGCGTTTGACCAGGCGTTCCAGGAAGTTTCGTTGCAGGGGCTGGCGGTCCGGCTGTGCCTAGATCGCGCGGGGTTGGTGGGTGGCGACGGCGCGGTGCATCATGGGTTTTGCGATGTTGCGTTGCTGAGGCCGCTGCCGGGCGCGGTGATTACGGCGGCGATCGACGAGCCTTCGCTGCGTGCGGCGCTCGAGTTTATGCGCACGTATGACGACGGGTTGTCGGCGGTGCGGTACCCGCGTGACGTGGTGAGCCAGCGGTTTATCGCGGAGAGGTGCCCGGCGTTTGAGCTGGGCAAGGCGCGGTGCTTGACGCCGAAGCTGGATGTGACGGCGGAGGGTTCGTTGAGCGGGACGGATGACAGCGCGAGGCCCGATGTCGCGGTGCTGGCGTTCGGAGCGCCAGCGTTGCACGCGGTGCAGGCGGCGGACGGGTTGGCGGGGGAGTACAAGGTTGCGGTGTACGACGCGCGGTTTGCGAAGCCTGTCGATACGAGGCTGATCGCGGCGCTGGTCAAGGCCGGGGTGCCGATCGTGACGGTCGAGGATCACTCGATTGTGGGCGGGTTCGGCGCGGCGGTGATCGACGCGGCGCATGAGATGGGTTTGGGAACGACGCGGATCTCGAAGTTGGGCTTGCCAGATTCGTGGATTCACCAGAACTCACGAGCCCAGCAGTTGGCGGAGGCGGGGATTGATGCGGCCGCGATCGGCACCCCGGCCT
>CAZIMT010000006.1:31314-43063 GCA_964540295.1 uncultured Phycisphaeraceae bacterium | reverse complement strand
GTGCAGGCCCAGACGCTCGTCAACGCGTATCTCGCGATTAATGAGAACCTGACGATCATCCCCGTCATCAACAAGATCGACCTGCCCAGCGCCCGCCCCGAGGAGGTCGCCGACGAGATCGAGCAAACGCTCGGATTCAGGGCCGAGGACTGCCTGCTGGTCTCCGCGAAGTCTGGCCTGGGCATCCCCGAGCTGCTCGCGGCCATCTGCGACAAGCTCCCCGCCCCGCGCAAGCCGATCGTCACGCAGCTTCGCGCCCTGATCTTCGACGCCGTGTACGACGACTACCGCGGCGTCATCGTCTACTTCCGAATCTTCGACGGCGAGATGAAGGTCGGCGACAAGATCCGCATGATGGGCATCAGCCGAACGTTCCAGATCTCCGAGATCGGAAAGATGAACCCCAAGCCCTTCCGCGTCCCCGGCGGCAAGGTCGGCCCGGGCGAGACCGGCTATTTGGTCGCCGCTATCCGAACTCTCAAAGACGTGCGCATCGGCGACACCATCACGCTCGACCACGACCCCGCGACCGAAGCCCTCGAGGGGTACCAGCCGCCGCGGCAGATGGTCTTCTGCGATTTCTACCCCGCCACCAGTGAAGAAGGCAAGGGCTCGGACTTCGAAGAGCTGCGCGACGCCGTGGAAAAACTCTCGCTCAACGATTCGTCATTCACCTTCCAGCCCGTGCACTCCGAGGCCCTAGGCTTCGGCTACCGCTGCGGCTTCCTCGGGCTGCTCCACATGGACATTATCCAAGAACGCCTCGAGCGCGAAGGTCACGTCGAGATCGTGCAGACCGCGCCCACGGTCAGTTACCACGTCATTATTAAGACCAAGGAAACTGTCACCGGCGCCAACGGGCAGATCCTCCGCCCCGTCGAGCGCACGCCTGAAAACTATAAAGATGTTCCGCCCGAGTGTCAGTTGCTTGAGGTCCACAACCCCGGCGACCTGCCGGACATGGGCCAGATCGAAGAGATCCGCGAACCTATTTGTCGCGTGGATGTCATGTTGCCCAAGCAATACATCGGCGATATTATGAAGCTCTGCCTCGACCGCCGCGGCGTGTACAAGGCCCAGACCTTCGTGTCCAACTCGCGCGAGATGATCCAGTTCGAGATGCCCCTGGCCGAGATCATTTATGACTTCTTCGACAAAATGAAGGGCTTAACCAGCGGCTACGGCACGATGGACTACGAGGTCATCGCGTACCGGCCCGACCGCCTTGTCAAGCTCGACATCCTTATCAACGGCGAGCCCGTCGAGGCTCTCGCCATCATCGTCCACCGCGACCGCGCCGAGCACCGCGGCCGGGGGCTAGTCTCTCGCCTCCGCGCCCAGATCCCTCGCCACCAGTTCGAGATCCCGGTGCAGGCCGCGATCGGCGGCAAGGTCATCGCTCGCGAGACGATCAAATCCTTCCGCAAGAACGTGCTGGCCAAGTGCTACGGCGGCGATATCAGCCGCAAGCGAAAACTGCTGGAAAAGCAGAAGGAAGGCAAGAAGCGTATGAAGAGCGTGGGCAGCGTGACGATCCCGCAGGAAGCGTTCATGGCGGTGCTGGATCAGGGAGATTAAAGCGAGTAATGGATCTATTTTTTTATGGTCGTGTCGTTCCTGAACGGGTCTCGCTTACACTAATTCTTAATAATCCAATAAAACGCACTCCTTCATCCCAGGTTACACCGAACCAATAATAAAATGTGATCACGTTGATGTGACGATACACGCTTCACAAGTGGCGGTTCGAATGCTTGATATTGCCACCAGTCTCGATCTATTCACGATCAGAAATTATGTTCAGGACATATGCGAGCGACTGGTGGATGTTATTGGTTTTCACTCAGGATGCGCATATCGTGTCGAAATAACTGGAGTTATTGGCCCGAAGCAAGAGCATAATGTTTTTGGCGTTGACCTGCCATGTGCTCAATCTTCAGATGGTGACTCAATGGAAGCGTTAAATCTGACAGTCGGACTCTCACTTTCCAATCGTCAACTCGCACTTTCGTTAGCAGATATACGTGAGGCGATTCGCCGTCCGAATGATACAGCATTTCATTGTTTTCGTGTGCTCGAGTCGATTCGGGTGCATTTTGAGAAAAAATGTTCCAAAGACGCCGCATGGGCTCAAATGGCGAACATGTTGAATGTAGATAAGACGGTGAAAGATTATGTAGCAAAGCTTGCTCGAGAACCTCGCCATGGTCGCCCTGCAATAATTACGGGAGAAGAGAGAGAGAAGTGTATTTCTCTGGCTCGTCAAATCATCGATCGCTTTAGACATTTTCTTGCTGGAGGAGAAAAGGTCTTAGATCGTTCCCTTTATCCACTTCTTTCTGAGACAGAGAGAGTCATTGGTCCTACTGTAGGAACGGCAGTTGGCGTCGAGGCCTCTAATCCCACCGCATGATTGACCCGTGGCATCGAAATCTGCTTTGAGACTTCGATGTCTTCGTCCTTCGAGAGACCATCAAAGTCGAAGGACCAACTCCGACGCCACGTCCGTGCAATATCTCGCTTTGAAAGGGAGTCGGAATGCCCTCGCGAGTTTCAAAGTACCACATCAACCTCTTTTTCAGTGCGGAAGACAAGGCGTTTATCGCCGACGTTCCCGACCTGAAACACTGCTCCGCGCACGGCAAGACGCCCGAGGCCGCGCTGCACGAGGTCTTGATTGCCATCGACGCGTGGCTCGCGACCGCCAAGGCTCACGGCAAGCGCATCCCCAAGCCGCGCTACCGCCCGGCCATCGATGCCGCAGCGTCGTGAGGTTCGACGGGCAGCCCCACCCGTGGCCGTCTGTGCGCAATCTTCACGCGATCAGAGCGCCATCTTCTCGCGACGCCGACACTGTGAATACACCAGCGAAATAGGCTTCTCCGCGATCTGTTTCTGGGGGGTCCGGTTGAAGCCGGATTCGGGAACAGTTCCTGTCTCGTGGAGAAACGCCTCATGCCCAAGAAGAAGTCGCTGGTCAGTGCTTTCACCCTGATCGAACTGCTGGTTGTAATCGCGGTGATTGCTCTCTTGATCGGGATTCTTTTGCCAGCGCTGGGAAGTGCCCGGTCGGAAGGGCGGGCGATCAAGTGTGCGGCGAGCCTTCGGAGCGTCGGTCAGGCGGTGGTGGGGTACACGATCAGCGAGAAGGTCTTCCCGGCGTCGTATCTGTACCTCAACGAACAGGGCACGGGCTGGAATCTCAAAGACCAATTCGGTTCGGGATCGACCAACGGGTACTGGCACTGGTCGTACGCGTTGTTCAACACCGGGGCGGCTGCGGAAGATGCGTTTAAGTGCCCGGCGGTGCTCAACGGCGGCGCGCCAACCACGAACCCCGGTAGTGACCCAAAGTTTTGGGAGAGCTGGCAGGAGAACGACAACGACCAGAAGGCTGGCGCGCTGACGCCGCTGGACCAGCAGGTCAAGCGCGTCGCATTCACTGGGAACGACGCGATCTTTAGCCGTAACAAGTTCAAGCCAGAAGAGGGAAAGCGTGCGAACCAGTTCGTGAACCCATCGTGGGTCGATCAATCGACGGGCGGGAGTTCTCGGGTGATCTTGGCTACTGAGTTCCTTCAGCGTGACGAATGGAAATCAATCGCGTCCAAGAACGACAAGAGTAAGAGCCACCGGCCGGTGACACCGTTCCTGGGCGGCAGCGGGGGGACGGACATCTATGCCGAACCGGGATTCGGGTCCAAGCCAAGGTTTTTTTACCCCAACCCCGAGACGCGGCTCAAGGAACTTGAGAATCTTGGGCCGTACATGATCGAGGACGCGGGAACATCGCTCAACGCCGTGGGACGGCAGCACCCTGGCGGCGACAAAAAGTACGGCGGGACGACGAACTTTGTGTATGTGGACGGGCATGTGGAGCGGTCCACGGTGCGTCAGTCGATCATCGACCGACGCTGGGGAGATCGCTTCTTCAGCATCACCGGCAACAACCGTGTGGACACCACCAAGTACATCGATTAAGGAGTGCGGCCTTTCCGGTGAGAGTTGGCGAGGCCGCGTTTCGTGAGTGATTCGGTATGTGAAAGAGCGACACTCGTTGTTCGGGTGTGAGCTATCGGTCCGCGCGTGTCGGGCCGAGTTTGGGTGTTCCAATACTTGGAGAGAAGATTCATGAGCATCATTCAGAATAGGAAATTGTTGGCTTTGGTCGCCGCCGGTCTGGCCGGGACCGTGTCGTCCGTGGCCATGGGGCAGACGGTCATCAACATCTCGGGCGCAACGCTGCTCGAGAACTTCGTGAAGGCTCCGGCCTCGACGAACGACTTCATCGACGTGGATAACGACGGGATCGCGGGCGTCTTCAACAACGGCCCGGACCAGCTCGCGCCGTTCGACGTGACGCTGCCCTTCAACGTCAACCAGTTCTGGCAGGTCCAGTACCGCGCCGTCGGTTCGGTCAACGGATTCTCTGAACTTCTGAAGTTCGGGCAGACCTTCGTCACCACCAACGACGCGGACGTGAACGGCATCCGTACCATTTCAGCCACGACCGCCTACAACAACGGCACGCTTTACATCAACAACGGCGTCGGTGTCCCCGCGGGCGGGTTCAATTCGAGCAACCCGGGCGGCGCTCCCGTGCGTTCGGTGTTCTCCTCGCTCCAGGCTACTCTCGGCACCAACCCCGCGACCGAGGGAATCCGAATCGATCTTTCCCCGCTTGACGTCCCCACGTTCTGGGCCGTCACCTTCGCGGGCACCCCGAACTTCTCCCGCCAGCCTCAGGACGGCGGATACGGCAGCAACGCTAATGTTTCGCGCGATAAGTTCGGCAACACCGCCGTGAACGGGTCGGCGACTGACGCTTCTCAGACCGGCGGGCTGTCCAGCAAGCTGGCAACTCTTCCCCCGGGCTTCAATTTCTTCAACCCCACCAATCCTGGCGCGGCCAATCCCAGCACGATCTTCGACACGCAGCTCGCGTACGCCGTGATCGCACCCGTGGTGAACTACGGCGTCGGAATCCAGCAGGTAACGATATCTGAGCTCCAGCACTTCTTCATGACCGGGCGTGCGGTCACGGGCGAGAACTACCAGGTCGTTACGCGTGACTCTGGCTCGGGCACACGCAACGCTTGGAGCAACTGCATCGGGCTCGATCCGTCGTGGACGGCCGGTGAGAACATCGGCGGGCTCTCGACGCTCAGCATCAACAACAACCTTGGCGCCGGTTGGATCCCGTCAAACAAGGGTTCTAACGGCGGCGTCGAAGCGACCGTTCAGAACCACCGCCTTGCCGTTGGCTACGCTGGCGCTGAGCGCGGCGTGACCGGTTCGGGCCGTGGATCGTGGCTTATCACGAATCGGTCCGACATCCTCGCGGTCAAGAACGACATCTACGGCGGTACGGTCTTTGCCCGCCCGCACATCAGTCAGGTGCTCCCGCTCACCGTCAATAGCTACGTCATCGGCGGACCCGCGGTGCTCGCGTCGATCGGTGATCCCCGCAACCAGAACGATATCGGCGGCGATCTTGGAAACACGAACCCTCGCCTGCGGAACCCGCAGGCGGCCGCGTACCTCAACAACGTCAGCCGCAGCATCTCTGCGTTCATCGCGCTTCCCGGTAGCGATCAGACGATCTTCAGCCCCGGCGAACTGGCCGCCACGCAGTTCATCCTTTTCCCGGCTCTGCAGCAACTGCATGACCTGGTCGATCCCATCGTTCTGGTCAATAACAGCGGGCTCAACGCCAATCTCAACGCCTTCACGCTTGCAAACAACGTGCTCAAGAACTCGGCGTTCCTGAGCTACAACGCCAGCAACAACGGGCGTGTCCCCACTCGTCAGACCGGCACGGTCTATTCCGACGGCGTCGTCGGCGGCAGCAACTACATCAACCAGGGCGCCGTCGCGGTGACGTATGACGCGAACCTCACCAGCCGGAACCGTATCAGCGGCGACTTCGACGGCAACGGCCTGCGTAACGCCAACGACGCGGTCGAAATGATCAAGGCGTACCGTCAGCGCAACGTGGCAGGACCGGCCTGGGTTCCCGCCGCTGGCACCGGCCCCATCGCTGGCGCTCCCGGCACCGACGCCGTCATCGAAATCCTCGGCGATTTCAACGGTGACGGCAACTTTAACGCCGCCGACATCCGCTACTGGGCCGACGGCCTGGCGACCAACGCGGGCACCGGCCTCCTGAACCGCTACGACGGCTTCTCCCGCGTCGATGCGGCCTTCGCTGGCAACCTCTTCAGCACCACCCTCGCCACCGGCAAGCTCTACGTCGCGGGCGATTCGGCTGGCGACATCGCCGGTGCGGCTGGCTCGACCCCGGGCTGGGCCCCCACGGGCTCCAACGGCGTGGTCAACGCCACGGACATCGACGCCGTCTACAAGCAGTTCAAGCAGAACCTCAACGTCACCGACGGCGCGCTCAACTGGAGCAACCTCAACGAAGCCGTCGGCGGCGATCTCTCGGCGGACATCAACGGCGACCTCGTCATCGATCAGGCCGACGTGTGCTTCTTGGTTCAGACCATTCTCGGCACCAATTTCGGTGACGTGAACCTCGACGGCGTGGTCAACGCCGCCGATCGCACCATCGCGGTCGCCAACCAAGGCCTCGCGGGCGGCTGGGCTCAGGGCGACATGGACGGCACCGGGACGGTCGATGCCCGTGACCTCGCGATCATTGACGGCACCTTCAACCCCTGCTGCCCCGCCGACTTCGATGGCGACGGCTTCCTCACGGGCGATGACTTCGACGCCTTCGTCGCGGCCTTCGAGCTCGGCGACATCGTGTCGGACTTCGACGGCGACGGGTTCGTGACCGGTGAAGACTTCGACGCCTTCGTCGCAGCCTTCGAAGCTGGCTGCTAATCAATCCTCGCTCGTGGTCTGATCGCGAGCGACACTGACCGTAAACACACGCCGCCCGGGGCCCACGCCCGGGCGGCGTTTTTCATTCCACGCGTTCTCGTGTTTCATGATCTCATCCTCACAACATCCTCGGCTAGGCAGTGGAGGGGTGCCGGGCAGTTCGGCTACACTTGCTCGCACTCGGCCGGAGTGGCGGAACTGGCAGACGCGACGGACTCAAAATCCGTTACCCTTTAAAGGTGTGTGGGTTCGACTCCCTCCTCCGGCATTTCTTAGCCCTCATTTCTGAAGGTCAGCGTCTAAGGCCGGAGCCCGCCACCTCTTCGAGGCTTGCAGGGTTCTGGTCGGCCTTGGAACAGGAGCTTCGGGCCGCGTTGCTTTGCCGGGTCTGGGCTCTACACTTCTCTCCCAGCGGTTTTCTCGCACAAAGTCGTGCCAGCCCGCTCCCAACCTCGCCCTCAAACCCTGGAGATCGTCCGTCATGTCCAAAGCCGCCACCGAGGCCCCCTCGAAAGTCACGATTTCCGACGCCGGCCCCAACGTCAAGAAGATCGCCATCGAGATCCCCGCCAAGGTGGTCACGGACAAGCTTCGCGATTCCCTCGACACGCTCGCGCTCGAAGCCCTGATCCCCGGCTTCCGCAAGGGCAAGGCCCCCAAGGGCCTTATCGAGAAGAAGTTCGGCGCCTCGGTCCGCTCCGAAGCCAAGAGCCAGCTCGTCAGCGCCGCCTACGCCGAGGCCGTCGAGCAGCACAAGCTCAAGGTCGTGGGCGACCCGGTGAGCCCGGCTCTGGCCGAACTCGAACTGCAGGAGGGCAAGCCTTTCGCATTCGAGCTCGAGATCGAGGTCATGCCCGAGTTCGAGCTCCCCAGCTTCGACGGCATCGCGATCAAGAAGCCGGTCCTCGAAATCTCTGACGACATGGTCAACGCTGAGATCCAGAAGCTTCTCATCAACGAGGGCTCGCTGGAATCACGCGAGAAGCCCGATCACGGCGACTATCTCACCGGCCACGCCGTGATGAAGAACGCCAAGGACGGCACCGAGTATTACAACCTCCAAGGCGCCGTCGTGCAGATCCCCGCCAAAGAGGCCAAGGGCAAGGGCATGATCCTGGGCGTCATGGTTGACGATTTCGCCGTGCAGTTCGGGCTGCCCGTCGCGGGCGAGAACGCCACCGTCAAGACCACCGGCCCCGAGCAGCACGAGGTCGAGGCCATCCGCAAGGCCGAACTCGTCATCACCTTCACCGTCGATCGCGTGGACCGCATCCAGCCCGCCAGCGTCGAGCACGTCGTCGGCCTGTTCGGTATGGAGAGCGAGGCCTCGCTTCGTGAAGCGATCAAGGGCCGCATGAGCCAGCGCGTCATGGTCCAGCAGCAGGTCGTGATGCGTCAGCAGCTCGCCAAGTACCTCATCGACAAGACCAAGATCGAGCTCCCCAAGCGTCTCAGCGCTCAGCAATCAGCCCGCACGCTCGAACGCCGCCGCATGGAACTGATGTACCGCGGTGTCGAGCCTCAGAAGATCGAAGAGCACATGGCCGAGCTGCGAGCCGCGTCTAGTAGCGCCGCCACCGGCGAGCTCAAGCTGTTCTTCATCCTCGCCCAGGCCGCCGATTCGATGGACGTCAAAGTGACCGAGGGAGAGATGAACAACCGAATCGCCCAGCTGGCGATGGAGAACAACATCCGCCCCGAAAAGCTTCGCCAAGATCTCATCAATTCCAACCGCGTCGGCTCAGTCTTCCAGCAGATCCGCGAGCACAAGACCCTCGACGCGATCCTCGCCAAGGCGAAGGTCAGCGAGATGTCGGCCGAAGAGTTTGATAAGACCATGAAGGACGACGCGACCGCGTAAGCTGTCGTTCTGAACCGAATTACACCGCGAGCCGGGGCATCCCTACCCCGGCTTTTTTCTGCGCAGAGTTTTCATATCGGAAAGCACGCGACCGCCCGCAACGCACGCTGTTGCCTCGCACCACGCCCCGGCTCAGCTCTGTTCACGCCGCCGAGTCGCCCGAAGCGCCCGAGACCGAACGCACGGCATCCTTCGCCCCCGTCGATCCCGCATCGTTGATCAACTGAACCAGCCCGCGTGCCTGGGCGCGGATCACCACGATCGCCCCAACTTCGCCGAGCAGCACGCCGACGCAGCTCACAACCACTTTCCACGCCTCGAACCGGCCGTCCATCACCAGCCCGACGACCATGCCCACCGTGACCACGATCAGCACGACGATCGGCCACACCAGCGGGGCGGTCGGCGTCTGCCGCTTGGCCCGGACCTCCTCAGACAGCAACGCCTGCGTCTGGCGGTACCGAGACATCTGCAAGTACCCCCAGATGGACTGCCCGATCAGCGCCCCGCCGCCGAAGCTGGCGACCAGCGAGTGCTTGATCGACATGAACAGAAGCACGACGAGGACCGCCGAAACCGTTGCCCCCACCACCAGCGGGATGAGCCAAGGCCTCGGTCGCTTGATAAACGTCGAGCCCGCCTTCTCGCCGAGCTTCTGAGCAGTCTCAGTGTACTTTGCCAGCAGCCTTCGGGCCCACACAAACTCGGCCGCCAGGATCGCTAGCCCGATCGGGATCACCACCAGCCCCGGCCCCGGGCCCGGCAGCATCAGGATCCCGATGATCGTCACCGTGCTGCCCACCACCAGCGAGATCACCTTGGCCGCCTGCTTGAGCGCGATCTTCGCCACGCGGTCCGCGTCCTCGCCCAGCGGCGAGATCGTCGGCACCGGCCCGGGTTTGGCAAAGAACAACCCCGCCACCACGCCCGTGCCAACCAGACCGATCAGCACGATCAGCGAGACCTCGGTTGGCACCGTGAACCGATGCGCGTTCATCATGAGCACCGCGGCGTATGCCAACACGAGCGCAAGCCCGATCTTGACGTACCTGATCCAGCTCGTTAGGTCGGCGATCGCAAAGAACATCGACCGCGTTACAAAGACCGCGAAGATATTCGCCGTGACGATGATGAACGGATCCTTGCTGACCGCCAGCGCCGCGGGAATCGTCTCGATCGCGAAGAACATCTCCGCGGTTTCAATGAACAGCAACGCCGTCATCAGCGACGTGAGTGCCAGCTTCCCGTTCACACGAGTGACCAGGTTCGCCCCGTCGAGCGTTTCCACCATCGGGAAGAAGAACCGCGTCGTGCGCGCAACCAGGTTCTTCTGCGGGTCCAGCCCCGACTGGCGGATCACGACCATCCGCAAGGCCGCCAAGAGCAGCAGCACGCCAAGCACATAAATCGACCACGTGAACGTGCTCGTGAACAGCACCAGCAAGGTCGCGATCACGCCGCGGACAACCAAGGCGATCAGCAGCCCAACGGTGAGCACGCGCTGCCGCAGCTCGTCGGGGATCCGGAAGTGCGCGAAGATCGCGCCCATTACAAAGACGTTGTCCAGGCTCAGGCAAGCCTCGATCAGGAACGCTGTCAGGAACTGCAGCGACGCCTCTTCGCCCCCGAGCGGCTTGCCGCCCGGCGTGGTCGGCAACCCAAGCCCCTGCCAGTGGTTGTTGTAAGCCCAATACACACCGGCGTTGAACGCCAGCGCCACACAGAACCAGAACACGGTCCATCCCAAGGCCGCGCCTCGCGTAACCGCACGCGGCTTGCGACGCAACACGCCCAGGTCCAGCGCGATGAGCGCGACGATCAAAGCACCAAGGGTAATCCAGAGCGGCGTCATCAGGTGTTGCTCAGCGATCCGATCTCATCGGCGCGCTGTTCGGGCGGATATGCGGTCACTGTAGGGGAGCATCCGGCACGTGCGTTGCGTTGGTGCATCGCCAGGTCTCGATCGGACGGGCTCGACGGGCCGCGCCGATGCCCGGAGGCAACCTCAAACCGTTTGATGCCGTGATTTCATGTTGCGTTTGCGCAACGAACCCTTGAGCCCCGCCCGCCGCGGGCCGATCAGACTGAAAATGACCATGCCACGACAACCCGAAGACCAGAGTTTCCCGCCATCCGGACGTAAATCGGCCTCCCGCGCGATCGCAGCCAGCGACGTCGCTCAGGCTGGCCCGCTCGCCCTCCACGGCGTCGAGGCTCTCGCGCACGAACTGGGCAACATGCTCGACGGTTCTTTGCGCATGCTCGGCCTTGCGCTGCGCACGATCGGCAAGGCCAACTCTGCCCACGCCGATCAGGCCGATCAGAACCTGAACGAGGCTCACCGCCAGGTCGAGTCCGCGTCCTTCGCCCTGCAACGCATGGCCGACCTCGTCCACGCCGCCATGCAGGGTGCCACCCTGCCCCTCGGCTCCACAGCCCTGAGCAACACCCGCCCCGTCACGCTTAGCGAAGCCATCGAGCACGCCGTCCGGGTCATCACGCCCAACGCCCAGCAGCGCGGCACCACAATCCACGCCCAAGTGGCCGCCGCGGTCGCGGATCAACCCGCGGGCCCGCTCTACTCCGTCCTACTCAACGGCCTGCGCAACGCGATCGAATCCATCGCGCAGGCAGGCTTGCCCAACGGTCCAGACACGCCCGGCGGAAGTATCGAGCTTTCAGCCACCTGCGAAGCCCCGCCCCCAGGGCACCGTGTTCAGTGGATCTGCATCACCATCACCGACGACGGCGTCGGCCCGCCCAAGGGCCTCGACGCGCACCGAGTCTTCGAGCACGGATTCACCACCAAGCCCGACGGCCACGGGCTCGGGCTGGCGCTCTCACGAAGCATCGTCCGCGAACTCCACGGCACCATCCAGCTCATGCCCCGCCTCTCCGCAGACACCGCACGCCGCGGCGCGGTCCTGCGCATCGCGATGCCCGCGATCACCGGCGAGCCTTGGAACGAAACCAGCCGCGGCGACAACGAGCCCGCTTCGGAGTCCGACCGATGAGCGCTCAACCAACCATCACCAAACC